>CAYJDY010000328.1:0-1002 GCA_964369045.1 uncultured Candidatus Saccharibacteria bacterium | reverse complement strand
ACTCTGGAGGATAACTATGCCTGACATCACAATGTGCATGAACCACACCTGCCCCCACCGGATGCAGTGCTACCGCTACCGGGCAGTACCGAGCGAGTACCGGCAGGCATACGCGCTGTTTTCTCCGTACGACTGTCTGCCGACCGGCACCCCCCGGTGTCTGTGGCCGCTCGACGGACGGAAAGTTGCAGAAAAGCGGGACTGAGTGTATAGTAGTTAACGTGGGGTAGCGCTCAATCTAGCGCCGCCCCACAAACCGACAAACTGTCGTTTTATGGAAGGAGTTAAACATGACATCAGAAAGCAAACGCACCACGATCCGCACAGGTGACATATGAGCCGCTACAAGTTGTGGTGGCTGCTCCTGTGGGTGTGGCCGGTGCTGGCGCTGCTCGACGCCGCCGCGTATCTGTTCATTGGGGTGAACCTGTTCCCTCCCGGTGACAACGACACACGTTTCGCTTGGCGTGCGGTTATCGGCCTCGCCTTCGTGCTCAGCGCTGCCTTCGCGACTATCGACAGGTCACACCTGAGGGATGAGTGATGGACGCGGTCACATTCAAAACTGGGGATGTGGTTGAGGTTAGGCACCACCCCTCTACGGCGTGGGGCGGGTTGCGGTACCGCGTGACGCATATGGCTTACGACCTCGTCTATGGGGTGCGCGTGCACAACCCCTGCGACCCGCGACACACCATCAACAACATACAGGTCGGGTATCGGGTGGGGTTTTTATCCACTCGGCTCGTCAAGGTGGGCCAAGTCGGGTTCGGCGCGTGGTTTAAGAGGCACGCGCCATGATCCAGCCGGGAAGTTCAGCGACGCCGATATCAGGGCGCACGTGGGGTGGGTTGAGGCTGCGAGTTGGGAAAGGCTCCATCCACACTATCATCGGGCCCGCGGTTGCGGGATATGAGGGGTGCCACCCGGCTCAGGCCCGCGCGGTCAACGACACGTTCAGGATCGGGGATACGATCCATATGAATCCTAACCAGCTCAAGC
>CAYJDY010000327.1:0-1002 GCA_964369045.1 uncultured Candidatus Saccharibacteria bacterium | reverse complement strand
GAGCTTGCTAAGTTGAGCGGCGCTACGGAAAAGGGAGGATTGTCTGAGGCGGTTCAGAATGCGGACGTGCTTATTGGTGTTTCGGTAGCTGGAGCATTCACGCCTCAGATTATTCAAGGCATGAACAGTGACCCAATTGTTTTTGCACTGGCTAACCCAGAGCCAGAAATTTTACCTGAAGACGCTAAGGCGGCAGGTGTGGCTGTTATGGCAACCGGTAGATCCGACTTGCCCAATCAGATAAATAATGTATTGGTGTTTCCTGGCTTGTTTAGGGGCTTGATGGACGCGCATAAAAATACTGTTTCGTCCAACGATAAATTGCGTGTCGCCAAGGCGTTGGCTGGTCTCATTGATACACCTCGAGCAGAACACATAATTCCGGACGTGTTTGATAGTCGGGTTGCTTCGTGCGTTGCCGCGGCGATTACAGGTGATACAATAGAAGCATAAAAGGTATTTCTATGGCTCAATCGCCAAAAGTTGTTTCGTCATCTCGGGCTAAAAAACCAATGTCAAAGGGCGCCAAGCTGGCAATCATAGGCGGCGGCATTGTGGTTGTACTATTTGTTGCTGTGATTATTGCGGGCATTGTATTTGCGGCTCCAGCCTTAAACTTCTTGCGCTCTAATGGTGTAAAAGTTGATGAAAAGAGTGGCTCGGTGGAGGTTACTACAGGAGATGGGCAAGGCACGTTCTCGAGCAAGGCAGAACTTCCTAAAAACTACCCGAGTGATATTCCGGTTTATCCCGGCTCAGAAGTTATGTATTCGGTTATAAAAGATGGGCAGGGTTCTAACGTGACGTTGAGTTCTTCTGACAGTCAGCAGCAAGTTGTCTCCTATTATGAGTCGCAGCTTGCAGAAAAGGGCTGGTCGAAAACTCGCGATCAAACTACATACTTTAATTCGGGCATCGGTTTTGCTGAAAAATCATCAAGAAATCTGGCGCTTATTGTTACGAGTGAAGAGCGAGATGGTAAGGCTTCAACTGTGATTGTGG
>CAYJDY010000326.1:0-1002 GCA_964369045.1 uncultured Candidatus Saccharibacteria bacterium | reverse complement strand
CAGGCCGAGGCCCTCTCCTACGTGAAGGCGGCGAACACGTCATCGGAGTTCGTCGAGGACTGCGTCACCGCAGCGTCGCGGATGATCGACAACTACTGCTCCCGCGGGTTCTACAAGGTCGGCACCGTCGGCACCCCGGTCGCCCGGACGTTCCCCGTCGAGTCGGTCAACTGCCTTCGTTTCGGCACCCACAACGATCTCGTGTCGGTGACCACGCTCAAGACCGACGCTGCGGGTGACGGCACCTACGAGACGACGATCGCCGCGTCGGGCTACGAGCTCGGACCACTCAACGCTGCGTCCCGCAACGAACCGTTCCTCGCTCTGCGGCTCCTCGCTGGCGCCACATTCCCCACCACGACGACGGGTCGCTCCGACCTGATCCAGATC
Source organism: uncultured Candidatus Saccharibacteria bacterium (assembly GCA_964369045.1). GTDB lineage: Bacteria > Patescibacteriota > Saccharimonadia > Saccharimonadales > AWTP1-31 > CAYJDY01. Next base: position 612 of record CAYJDY010000326.1, on the reverse strand, counting down.
ACCGGCGTGTGGGGGTGGCCCGCGGTGCCCGCCGAGGTCAAGGCGGCGTGCCGGGTGCTGCTCGCTGAGCTCGTCAAGTTGCAGGACGCCCCGCTGGGGTTCGCCGGCGGCATGGAGATGGGCACCGCGTACGTGGGGTCGATGGCGTGGCGGAAGGCGACGGGCCTGCTCGCTGCGTTGCGTCACCCGGACGGGTTCGGCATCGCGTGAGCGCGACCATCGCCCAGATCCGTGACGGCCTGGTCGACGTGCTCGGCACCGGCACACCCGACGACGTGTCGACGGAACGACATTTGGTCGACACGCTGACGGCACCGGCGGTGGTCGTCGGTTCCATCTTCCTCGACCCCGCCACGTTCGACGGTTCGTGCCGCTTCACTGCCGAACTCCACGCCGTGGCGTCCCGCGGGTCGATCACCCAGCTCGACGTCATCGACGAGCTGATCGACCCGGCGAACTCCGAGTCGATCTGGGCGGTCATCGAAGCGAACCCGACGCTCGCCGGTGCCGTGTCGTCGATCGTCCCGCAGTCCGCCGGCAACTACCGCGAACTCCCGCTCGACGCCGGCTACTACGCCGCGACCGTCCGATGCGAGGGGTACACCTGATGGG
>CAYJDY010000325.1:0-1003 GCA_964369045.1 uncultured Candidatus Saccharibacteria bacterium | reverse complement strand
CACTTTCACCGGCAACCAATGAAGCCGCTGTCATGGAATGGGGCTACTTCAACGGTGCGGCAACCGCTTGCGTGGTCGGTTTGGGCAGAACCGCTAACGTCCCCACCCTGACTGGCGGCGTTGCTTTTCTGGCCGAGGACGAAGGGCGTCCGGCTGGTCTGACGCAAAGCGCGGTGGCGTTTGGAACTGCGCCGACTGTGCCGACGCAGTTCTTCCGAAGATTCTCTCTCGCCGCCTTGATCGGGGCAGCGGTGGTTTACACGTTCCCGCGTGGCATCGTTCTGCCCGCCGCCGGTCAGGCGATTTGCGCTTGGAACATCACTGCCAATTCGGCGGTTGTTGATATTCACTGCGCCGTAGACGAATGAAAACCACGCTCGACGATCTGCACGGCGATACGGTGGTGGCTCGTATCACAATCAGCATGGCCCGTTCTGGCATGATGAAAGTGGAGGGCTCTATCACCGACTACGAGTTTGCAAACCATATGCTCGACACCGCGCGCGACGTGGTGAACAACTACCACAAGCGCGCCGACGCGAACAGCATTATCGTGCCTGCCTATGACACATCACTGGTCGGCACCGACGCGGAAAAGAAATTGTTGCAAGCGCGGCACGAACTTGCGGACGCGATGTAATGGGCTGCCAAACAAGATACGGAACAATCGCCATCGGCGCGTATATGGCGCATCAGCCGGGAACGCATCAACTAGCGTTTCGAGATCAGTATTACCCAAGATGGGATCGCGGCGGCGCGCGCGGCCCGCGCACATGGAAAGATCGCAATCGCTGGAACTCGCTCTGGTCATTCGGTTGTCGATTGACGGGTGGCGCAGAACTGCCGGGGATGGATGGCGGCGCACCAGTGGGTAATTCGCTATCGAACACTGACCTGTTCGAACCATTTTCCTGCGACGGCGAAGGATCGCAAACCCTCAAATTCATCAAAGGTCTAGCCGTTGACGCTTCGGACGTAGCCATATCCGGCGCGACGATTCAAG
>CAYJDY010000324.1:0-1007 GCA_964369045.1 uncultured Candidatus Saccharibacteria bacterium | reverse complement strand
ATCCGCGCCGCCATGGACGACTTCATGGAGAGCGCCAATCGGTTCGAGGACGACGGCGCCTACCGCTATGACGAGGAACTGGAGCCCGGCTCGATGGGACTCGGCGGCAAGGGTGGCGCATCGAGCGACCATGCCAAGGCGAAGGCCGCCGGGTTCCGGATCAAGGACATGGACGCCATCCTGGGGTCCACCAAGCAGAACCTGCGCGAGCAGCCGCGCGCGGGCGCCGTGCCGATGAAGCCCGGCGAGGCGCTGCCCAAGGTCAAGGGCATCCACACGATCGCGAAGACCCTGCTGAAGAAGCTGGACCTGATCCGGCGCCAAGGGCGCGTGGGCATGAGGGGCGCGCTCGGCACCTACCACAACCAGACGGGCATGATCCGGACGAAGGGGGCGCACGAGATCGACGTGGTGGCCCACGAGATCGGGCACGCGATCGACAAGACCAAGAACTACCCGACGCTCCAGACCACCATGGCGGCCTACGAGCCGTTCCTTCAGGCGCTGGACTACGACCCCGCCGCTGGGCGCCGGTGGGAGGGCTTCGCGGAGTGGTTCCGCTGGTACGTGACCAACCCGACCTTCGCGGAGAAGCTGAGCCCCGGCTTCTACCGGGATTTCGAGGCGGCCCTGACCGCAGATGCGCCCAAGGAGCTGGCCGCGATCCGCGAGGCCCAGACCGACTATCAGGACTTCCTCAACGCGCCGTCCGTCGCGGCGGCCCGGTCACAGGTGGTCGAGCCGGAAGGCCGGGGCCTGTTCAACACGGTCTACCGGAAGATCAAGGACCGCGGCCTGATGGGCGCCGTGACCGACTTCTCCGACGAGGTATACCGGGGCGTCTTCGACAGCCTCAACCCGTGGAAGAAGGCGGTGGACGAGGCCAAGCGCATCTACCAGCGCAACAAGGGCCGGGCGCTGGACCTGCGGGTGGTGCAGGACCCGTACAAGCTGCTGCGCTCAATGCCGGCGGTGGCCAGCGCGGGCCACATGGACATCATGTACGG
>CAYJDY010000323.1:0-1015 GCA_964369045.1 uncultured Candidatus Saccharibacteria bacterium | reverse complement strand
ACAAACGTGGCTGGACCACCAAGCTTACTCTGCAGGTTCGCAACAAACTCCTTCCTGATATCATCCGTACCGTGACACTGGCCTGGTACTGTGCACTTATTGATGCGAAGGTTATTCGAAATATATGAGGATTGTAGCGGGAACACTTGGCGGACGCCAGTTCGAATCTCCCAAAGGCCACAAAACACACCCCATGGGTGACCGCGTCCGGACAGCACTGTTCAACACACTCGGCGACATATCTGGCCTAACAATTCTGGATGCCTTTGCCGGCAGCGGGGCTTTGACATTCGAGGCAATCAGTCGGGGCGCCGTACACGCAACTACGCTCGAAATAGATTACGATGCATTCGAAGTAATCGGCGCAAACGCCGAGAAGCTCGGTATTACCGACCAAATAAACCTGCAACATATTAATGCTCGTTCATGGTCATACCGCAATAACACAGAACGTTTCGACCTAGTATTCTGTGATCCACCCTATAATCACTTGCAAGAAACCGTGCTCGAGAAACTCGCCAAACACGCCAAAATCGGTGGCCTTCTTATTTTTTCTCTACCTCCTCATGGCGACATTAGACTGCCTGCAGAAAAGTACCAACTGGTTAGCACAAAAAATTACGGTGACGCAACGCTAGCTTTTTACCGTAAAATTTCGTAAAATACAGAGACAGATGTTCGAGTTTGTTGTGTCTTAACCAAATTCGTGAGAGGATTCACGAATTTGAGAGGAGACGACTTAGTCGAGTTACGAGTTTTGCTGAGCAAATTTATTTTGTCAGCAGAACAGTAACGCGACTATCACGCGTAGACGAGCGGATGTGGTGGAATTGGTAGACACGCTAGCCTTAGGAGCTAGTGCCGCAAGGCGTGAAGGTTCAAGTCCTTTCATCCGCACCAAGCAATAGACCCAGTGAAAGCTGGGTTTTTTGCTTAATCCTGAAAGAGTTTTTCTACTTCGAAAGTCGCTTCAGCTCAGTGTAACGGAGTGCTGGCGCAACCGAATAGAGAACTG
>CAYJDY010000322.1:0-1016 GCA_964369045.1 uncultured Candidatus Saccharibacteria bacterium | reverse complement strand
CCAGTTCGGGCTGGCAGGTAAGGGGGAGACGATGCAGGACTCTGAGAGAGCGCAGGTATATCGGGTGCAAGCTGCGGATGGGCGCGGCCCGTGGCGTCCCGGCTTCTCTCATGTGTGGGCCGATGACGTTGGCCCGATGGATCGCATTAGCGAAACGTTGATGGATCTTGTGCCAATCGAGGTCATTCGGTCATGGCCTATAGACCGTCACTACGGCTGCGCCTGTCGCACGAGGGAGAGTCTGATGCAGTGGTTTACCGCTAGGGAGAAGGCTGCTCTGTCGATGCTCGGGTTCCGGCCGGTGCGGATGATGGTCGACGAAGTGCTGGCAGAAAGCCAGTTCCAGTTGGCGTTCGCGCGCCGCCTGCCGCTTCACGTCGGTGTGTCGTTGCTGAATTGGGAGGTCCGTTGATGTCTGAGAGAGCGCGAGCACTGGAACAGGCGTTGAACCGTGCCATCGACCGCACGATCATCGCGCACGGTGACGAGGTGTTTATCAGTGAGGGCTACAGCGGGCGTGAATCGCTGCTGGCTTACTTCGCGCAGGAAGTCGCGGCCGTCGCTACTCCCCCCTCGGGAGCCAGCCCACAGGCCGAGCCTCACGCGAACGTCCGAGCCTTGACGGTTCACATCTGCGATGACTGCCTGAACCTTCGCGGCGAGATGTGCAATGAGCCTGGTTGCCGATTCTGCCGCCGCACGATGGCAGAAGTGGCGGAATACCTCGACGTGCTTCTGATTCGCCCGCGTATCGATGGCGTGTCCGTGCTCGTCGATGAAGGCGCACTGCTGACGAACTGCAGGAGGTCGGATGTCTGAGAGAGCGCGAGCACTGGAACAGGCGTTGCGAATGCTGCGGAACGAATGCCACGCCATTATGGCGATGAGCTACGACGCCATCAAGGACTCGGCGGGCTACACGAACCTGAAGGTGTGGATTGCACGCGTCGAAGAAGCCGATGCGCTGCTGGCCGTCGATCCTCCCCCCTCGGGAGCCAGCCCACAGGCCGAGACGA
>CAYJDY010000321.1:0-1017 GCA_964369045.1 uncultured Candidatus Saccharibacteria bacterium | reverse complement strand
GCGCGGACAATCTGGCCTTTCTTGCCGTAGTCTTTCTTGTAGGCGGCCGCGAGGGCAGCCTCGATCGCGTCGATGATCTTTTCTTTCGGGATGCCTTTTTCCGCTTCGAGCTGCTCGAGTGCGGACTTCATCGTCTTGAGGTCTAACATAATATGAGTTGGTTACTTTTTGAAAAAGAAAACAGCATACCAATACGGTATCCTGTTTCTCATACCATGAAGTATATCACAAAACAGGTGTTCGTCAACGCACGAAAAACCCCACTCTTTGCTTGTGTTTTTGCGCAAAGAGATGTGGTGCGGCAGGGTGACTGCTCTGATTTGCAATTATGTTAAGTGTAACGGCCGTTACACCTAACATAATTTGCTCAATGCGGTCTTTAGTGTAGCGACGTCATGCATGGGAGTTTTGGGTTTTGGTTTTCGCCTTGCTCCGGTGTTTGTTCTGTCGGTTCAGTTTCGTCATTCAAAGAATTTCTCCCTCTTCCTTCTTTTCATGAGACTTCCAAACCCTAACTTCATGTCCCCATCTTCTCCACTGTTTCATGCGAGGATCCGTTCACACCCCTCGCGATCCCGTATATAATAGAACAAGCAAAAACAGGAGGCGTTCATTCGCGGCGACCTTTTTATGGAAAAATATGCTTGTACAAGAAACCAAACTGAAAAAATTCATCCTTGATTCCGGACTCGCCAGTCGAGCCGAAGTCTTGGCGGCAGAGAAAGACGCCGAAAAGGAAGGCGGGGACGTCGGCGGCATCTTGGTGAAGCAAGGAAAGATTTCCGCGGACGATCTCCGTCGTGTACAGGCGTATATTCTCGGTATCCCGTTTGTGGACCTCAAGGGGCAGAAGATCGACTTTTCGGTCCTCTCGCTCGTGCCGGAGCCTATTGCCCGCAAGCACAACATTGTTGCCTTTCGAAAGACTGACTCCGGACTCGAAGTCGCCATGCTCGACGTTGATGATCTCGAAGCAATCGACTTTGTGCGGAAAAAGGTGGGATTGCGTATCCTCAC
>CAYJDY010000320.1:0-1017 GCA_964369045.1 uncultured Candidatus Saccharibacteria bacterium | reverse complement strand
CCGGCACAGCCGGAGAACAGGAGGCCGTCATGGCCGACGAAGAACACCTCACAGACCCCGCTGATGGCACCGCCGATGAGGCGGCTGAAGCCACACCTCCTGCGCCTCGTAGGATTCAGCTTCGTGCTTCCCATCTGACCGAAAGGTTGATGGAGACCGATCCGTTGCTGGATGAGGCGTCAGCTCTCGAGCTCTTGGAGGAGATCCTCAACGAGGATCTCGAAGAGGGCGAGGAGAGGCAGGCCATTCGCAACGGCAACCAGTTCGTCTCGAACACGCTTGCCTCCGCCGTCGACCGATTCATTGGTGAACAGCCGGCCCAGCCGGCTGCAGCCGATGGTGCTGCCCTGCAGCCCTTCGATCAGGACGCCCCGAGTGCTTCGGCACCTGACAGCGATCCGGCGGACAGCGGTGAGACGCCTCCGTCTCCGGAGCCCGAAGCCACTGCGGACGCACCGGCACCGCTTGCGGATGGCGAGCCTCAACTCGACTCCTATCGCGAGCCACTGCGACCGTACCTTCAGGTGGCTGCCGATGCTCGTCTTCGCGGCAACAAGGAGGCGGCCGAAAAGGCTCTCGGTGAGCTTGCCATTGCCATCTATCAGTACGGTTGGTCGCTCTACGAGGAACTCGGCATCGAGGATGAACTCGAAATCGAGCGCTACCTCTTCCAGCTCAAGAAGGAAGAGGGTCAGGGCCGGCCAGAATCGTTGACTCGAGAAGAACTCGAGCAGGATGCCCAGGCTGAGCTGAGGGGGGAGGGTCAGAACCTCGCTGCAAAGGCTTGGTTCAATCGCCAGGCCGTGCGCAGTGCGGCTCGGGTTGCCGAAGGGACTACCTCGGTCCAGAAGGAGTTGGAAGACTTCACCTGGCCCAACGAGGTCTTCCTGCGTGACGGCTACGAGAGGGCTCAGCGCCGCTCTGCTCGCAGGTCTGCATTCGTACGGTCTGGTGCGGTTCCGCCGCCTCGACCCGCATCCGAGGAGCCGGCGAGCAGCTCGACGGACGACACACCCC
>CAYJDY010000319.1:0-1017 GCA_964369045.1 uncultured Candidatus Saccharibacteria bacterium | reverse complement strand
TTGGCGCCCGCACCGATGGGGAGAAGAAGTCCCAGAAGATTTTTGATTCCCGGCCGCAGATAGCCTTGGACCGCTTCGCCTCGGTCATGGACTCGATGCTGACCCCGCGCCAGTCGAAGTGGCACAACCTTCGCACGACCGACGAAGCCCTGAATCGGCAGTTCGCGGTGCAGGACTGGTTCTACCAGGTCAACAACATCATGCATGCGATGCGTAACTCGCCGAAGGCCAACTTCGCTGGGCAGAACTTCGAGCGGTGGATCAGCATGGGCGCCTTCGGCACCGGTTCCCTGTTCATCGACTTCATGGCCGGCGTGGGCCTGCGCTACCGCTGCGTGAACCTGCGCGACACGTTCTTCCTGGAGAACCATCAGGGGATCATTGACTCGGTGTACCGCTGCTTCAAGCACACAGCGCGTCAGGCGGCGCAGCGGTGGGGTGAGGAGAACCTGCCCGAGCGCGTGCGTAAGGCGCTGGAGAACCCCAGCCGCCAGAACGAGCACTTCGACTTCCTGCATGTCGTGGCCCCGCGCACCGACTACGACAGCGGCCGCGCTGACGCCCGGGGCAAGCCGTGGGCGTCCTACTACCTGTCGGTGCCCGACAAGATGCTGCTCGCACCCGAGGGTGGGTTCACCAGCTTCCCGTACAGCATCGCCCGCTACGTCACCGCGCCAGAGGAGGTCTACGGCCGCTCGCCGGCCATGACCGCGCTGGCCGACATCAAGATGCTCAACGAGATGTCCAAGACCGACATCCGGGCGGTCCACAAGCTCGTGGACCCACCGATCCTGCTGCACGATGACGGCATCCTCGGGGGCGGTGCCACCACGATCCGCATGCAGCCGGGAGGCTTGAACCCCGGGGGCGTGAACCGCAACGGTCAGGCGATGATCCAGCCCTTCGGCACGGGCGCTCGGGTGGACATCAATGAGCAGAAGATGGAGCAGCGGCGCACGGCGATCGACGATGCGTTCCTCGTGACCCTGTTCCAGATCCTCGTGGAGACCCCGCGCA
>CAYJDY010000318.1:0-1029 GCA_964369045.1 uncultured Candidatus Saccharibacteria bacterium | reverse complement strand
CGCTCATCATCAATATTTTCATCAGTCTCTATCAACAAGGACGTGCGGACAAAGCCTTTGAGCGATTGCGGGATTCTCAGGTCGCCACGGCAAACGTGTTTCGGGACGGAGCACGCAAAGAAATCGCCGCGACCGCTCTAGTCAAAGGGGACATCATCGCGGTCGACACCGGAGTGAACATCCCCGCGGATGCACGACTCATTTGGTCGAGCAACTTGGAAGTGAACGAATCCGCACTCACCGGAGAGTGGATCGACGTCACCAAGGCGGACACCCATCTCCCGAACATCATCCCGCTCTCCGAACGCAAGAACATGTTGTGGATGGGCACGCTCGTGACCGGAGGGTCCGGAAGAGCGGTCGTCACTGCTACCGGAAAAGAGACCGAGTTTGGAAAGATCGCCGCTTCACTCAACAAACGCGAGACTGAACCCACCCCGCTCGAACGGGGAGTCGCCGATATTGCCCGCTTTCTCTCCTACATCGTCCTCATCGCACTCGTGGGGATCTTTGTGCTCGGGGTCATCCGAGAGTTGCCCTTTACCGACCTGCTCTTGATTTCCATCGCAATCGCCGTCGCCGCAATCCCCGAAGGGCTTCCCGCCGCGGTCACTGTCACCCTGGCGATCGGCATGGAAGCGATATTGAAACGCGGAGGACTCGTGCGCAACCTCTTGGCCGCGGAGACACTCGGCTCCACGACGGTCATCCTCACGGACAAGACTGGGACCCTCACCAAAGCGCAGATGCGCGTCGCGCGCGTGATTACCCTTGGGACACTCGAACTGGAATCCAACGCAAAAGAGACGCTCGCCCGGATGCACGAAGCCCACGGGGATGAACGAGATGCGCTCGAATTCGCCGCACTGGCATCCGACGCCTACATTGAAAAACAAAAGATCGGCGGCGGAGGAACTCCCGCTGAAGACGTCGTGACGAATGCGATTGTCCGAGGGAGACCGGTCGAGCGAGCAGTCGTGGAAGCCGCGCTCGAATCAGGGTTGGATCAAACGCAGCTCCTCTTGAACT
>CAYJDY010000317.1:0-1032 GCA_964369045.1 uncultured Candidatus Saccharibacteria bacterium | reverse complement strand
CCAACAATCTGGTCAATAAACGCGGGTAAACGGTTAATCGTTTGAATAGGCCGTCCCGACATTTCACGACCCTTGCGGATTAAATCAGGCCATTGGTCGCCAGCCGCGAAGCGTTGGTCATCGCGCATCAGTTCGCGTTCTTCGCTTTTTGCTTCAATATCCGCTTTGATGTTGTCGCAATACTGCGTGTATAAATCGTGGTCTTTCATGTTGTCGTCTCGACAATAAGTGTAAGTTAGTTGCGTTTATCTTTTCGCTTTTCGTTAGCCATCAATGCGCCTAATGTTGCAGCAGGTGCAAACTTGGCGGATTGTGCGAGTAGGTCTGATGAGTCACGGTTAAACGGGTCAAAGGCTGCAAAGCGTGAGCGAACTTGTGATGGATTGCTAAAGGCATACGACATCCCTTCGCCCTCTTGCATGTTTTTATACTTTAAGCCGTCATAACCTTCTTTTGTCAGCAAATCGCGTATTTCTTGGTCGTATGCAGCGATTTTATCCATATCCCAGTTACCACCAATTTCTTGGTCTATAAGTTTTGCTTTTTCCTTACTCATCAAGCCTTTTTTTACAAGTTGTGGAGCTAAAGAATCAGCATGAAATGTTCCTTCGTCAGTTACTTTTAAGAGATTGGCGTATTTGTTCGTCATTAACGGCATGACGTTTGCGCCGTCCCTGTAAAAAGTGCCATTTTTCCCTCTAGCCATAATTCGAGCGTTAGCTTGCTCTAGTGTGCCAACATGAAAACCAAAATCTGATTTTGATGGGTCTATTATTGAGCCTTCAAATGGCACATCAGTCGCGTGGTACACCTCTTTGCTTGGCGCAGTCTGATACCACATCGCCCTAGCCCTATCCATAGCCGTATTATCAGCAGGTAAATTTAACCCGCCCTGATTAAATGGTAATGCCGCCCGTTGTTGTGCGAGTAAGTGCGCTTGCTCAAATTCGGTTAAGGGTCTTTGTGTACCAATCGCGCCACGTTGTCCCATATAACCAGTGTTTAGCGTTCTTGGTGCGTTAGCATTAGCAA
>CAYJDY010000316.1:0-1034 GCA_964369045.1 uncultured Candidatus Saccharibacteria bacterium | reverse complement strand
AGGTAAACAAAATGAGCTTAGAAACAGAAATCAGTCAATTGACAAAAGCAATCAAAACGCTAAACGAAAACATCTTGTTATTGTTAGGCAGTAAAGAACAACATTCAAAAGTTGAATGTTCACCCATTGAACCTGTCAATTTAGGCCAAACAGAACAACAAACCTTCTTACCCGAAGTCGCTAAATCAGACGAATACACCCGCGAACAACTGCAAAGCCTTTGCCTTGAAGCCACCAAGCGCAACGCAGCCAACCGCGACATTATCAAGGCTATCATGTTGAGTAACTTTGAAGCCCGTAAGACTGGCGACTTAGCAGACAATCAAATCAATCTTTGCTACTCAATGATTGCACAAGCCACAAAGGACGACTAACCATGACCGCACACGCCAAATTATCAGCCAGTGGGTCAGCCCGTTGGTTATCTTGTACAGGCAGCGTTAAGGCAGAATCCACGCTACCCAACACCACAACGCCCTATGCAATGGAGGGAACAGCCGCGCACGAGTTAGCCGATATGTGTTTATCGGATGGGCTATCGCCGCATGATTACATCAATCAGCACATTGCAGGCGTTCCAGTTGATGAGGAAATGGCCGACCATGTTGCGTCCTATGTTGCCTATGTAAAATCGTTTTCAGGTATTCACTTTTACGAGGTGCGCGTAGATTTTAGCGAATGGATTCCCAACGGTTTTGGGACAAGTGACGCGATTGTTATTGATGAAAAGCTCAAGACAGTACACGTTATTGACCTGAAATATGGCAAAGGCTTACCAGTTGACGCTGAAAATAACAGTCAAGGTATGCTATACGCGCTTGGTGTGTTGTCACAGTACGCATGGATTTATGATATGACTCATGTGGTCATTCACATTTATCAGCCGCGCATCAAGAATTACTCGTCATGGTCTATTAGTGCCAATGACCTGTACAAGTGGGCGGAGTGGGCAAAGCAACGAGCAGAAGAAGCCCTGCAAGATGACGCACCGCGCACACCAAGCGACAAGGCTTGTCAGTGGTGCAAAGCGAAAG
>CAYJDY010000315.1:0-1037 GCA_964369045.1 uncultured Candidatus Saccharibacteria bacterium | reverse complement strand
CCGGCGTCAGGGCGCCAGACTTCACGTCCTTGAGAATGTCCAGGCGGTCTTTGCCGGTGACGTTGGCTGCATCGAGGATCTGGGAGGCTTGGGCGGCAGGCTCCGGCGTGGAATCGGATTCCACCGGGTCGTCAAACATCCCCGCCTGCCCGCTGGCCGCATCCTCCGCCGCCTTCTTCTTGGCTTTGGCCTCGTCCTCGCGCGCCTTGGCTGCCATGGCTTCCTCGGGTGATGGTCCGCCGAAGATGTCGCCAGTGGTGTCGCGACGCTGCTCGGGCGCCGTCTGTGCGGTCAGGGTCTGTGCGCCGGCCTCGCGGTCGATCTGCGCGCGTTGGTCGTTGGCTGTGGCGTTGTCGGCTGCGTCTTGCTGGCGCAGAACGTCGGCGCGGGTGGGGGCGGTCAGGCCGCCTGCCTTCTTTGCCTCGTAACTGTCGTTCAGCGCCTTCTGCTTTTCGATGAACTGCGCGTGCGTGATAGCGCCGCGGTTCAGATCCATGATCAGGTCGGCGTAGTCGGTGCCGCGCGCCCAGTCGTCGGTGGCGGCCAGGCGGTCAAGGGTGCCCTCGGCCTGGATAGTGAACCCCTCTTGAGCCAGCGCCTGTTGCGCCTCTTCGCGCGTGGCGTGCGATTCGTGGCTGGAAAACCCGTTCAGGTCGAAGTAAGAAACGCGCCACTTCCCATCGCGGCTCGCGTCAGGCAGAGCTACTGCATATTTTTCATTCTTCGTCGGGTACTTGCCATCGTTGGGCTTCTGGAACTCGATGCCAACAAGGTCGCCTTTGTTGGCGATCATCATGCGGTTGTACTCGCGCGACTTCGGGAGTGATGTCGCCAGAAGATGCATCATGAATGCATCGGTCGGAATCAGGTCCTTGTCGTCCAGTAGCCGCTGCAAGTACGGCAAGCGATATGTGAGCGCCTTCGCCTCGGCAATCTCTGCCGGGCCGGCCTCTAGCTCTTTTTCTTGGCCTTGATCGCTTCCACGTTGTTGGCCGGAATCGCCTTCTTGAGCATCGCCAGGACGTTGCGCCGCTCCT
>CAYJDY010000314.1:0-1037 GCA_964369045.1 uncultured Candidatus Saccharibacteria bacterium | reverse complement strand
CGCTGTGACGACCCCGTACTACTCCGACGATCACGTCACCATCTACCACGGGGACTGCCTGGAGCTGGCCGACCTGTGGACGTGCGCCGATGTCCTCGTGACGGACCCGCCGTACGGGATCGGCTGGACGCTCAACCTCTCGGGCCGCCTGCTTCGCGGCTACCTGAGAGGCGCCGAGTCGCAGCACGACGGCATCGCCAACGACGAGGACACGACAGTACGCGACGCAGCACTCACCCTGTGGGGCGATCGACCGGCGCTCGTGTTCGGATCGCCCCGAGTCGCGCCGCCCGAAGGCACGAAGCACGCCCTGACGTGGAAGAAGCCGCTCGACGCTGGCGTGATCGGTTCGTCGCTGCCGTGGCGTCGCGACACCGAGGCCGTCTACGTGCTTGGTCGGTGGCCTGCCGATACAGGCACGGCAAGCAGCGTCCTCGAAGGCCCGAGGGGGATGCGGTCCTACGTCAACGGATCGCACCCGCACGTGAAGCCCGTCGACCTGCTCCGTGACCTGATCACGAAGTGCCCATCGGGCACCATCGCCGACCCGTTCATGGGCAGCGGCACCACCCTCCGCGCTGCGAAGGATCTGGGCCGGCGCGCGATCGGGATCGAGCTCGAGGAGCGGTACTGCGAGATCGCCGCGAAGCGATGCGCCCAGGAGGTGCTCCCCCTGTGACCAACTCCTCCAAGCAAAAAGGCGACGCGGCTGAGAGGGAGTGCGCCCAGCTGATCGCGGAGCTGACCGGTCACCCGGCCCGCCGCAAGCTCGGCGCCGGCCGAGCCGACGACACCGGCGACATCGATGGCGTGCCCGCGACGGTGGTGCAGGTCGCGAACTGGGGCGACGTCGCCCGCGCTGTCCGCGAGAAGCCGACCGGCGCCGAGGCCCAGCGGGTCAACGCCGGGGCCACCTTCGCCTGCACGTGGGTGCGGTTCCGTGGCGGCCTCTGGCGCGTCGTGCTCACCCCTGAGCAGTGGGCCACCTACCACCGGGAGACGCTGTGACCGCCCTCGAACACGTCCAGGTCGTCGGA
>CAYJDY010000313.1:0-1047 GCA_964369045.1 uncultured Candidatus Saccharibacteria bacterium | reverse complement strand
GTTTGCGGCCACAACCGCATGGTTTTCGTGGATGGTCGTCCTTCGGGCCTAACGCCTGAGATAACCGGAGCGACGCGGCTTTATCGCGGCGCGTCCGGTTGATTGAATAGTTAGAAGGCTGGTTGATAAGGAGATGACGATGGATTTTGAACAAGCGGTTGAAGACTGGAAAGCACACGACCAATGGGAATTCGCAGACAAGCAAGCTGCTTGGGGGTTTTTCTTTATGGCGGGCAGAGAGTCTAAACAGAGAGAAAACGAAATGGACCCGCACATTGACGGTGTTGTTCCGGTTCAGATGACCGATGCCGAGAGGGGTTTTCTGAACGGCATGCTGATCGGAAACCTGCGGAGAATTTACGCCGCGCATGACGATGAAGGCAATGACCTGAGCGCGTTGCCTTCGCGTGCCGCCGACGAGATTGAGCGGATGCAAGGCCATGTAGCCGATGAATACGAAGAGGCAATGCAGGAACTTGATAAATACGGCATCCCGCGTGCCGATGGTGACGGTCCGATTTTTACACTGCGGGGCCGGATGCTGCGCTTCCTGGTGCGAATGACTTCTAACGCCGCCTTAACCGGCGCGGCGCACAAAGATTGAAGGTGGGCGCGGCATTGTTCCGCGTCCGGTTGAAGGCACAGTTATACGTGAGGGTTGATATGACACAAGATGAATTAATAACACGGCAGGCGCTGCAACTCGAAGAACTGCGCGACGAGGTTGCTGGTTTGAAAGAGCGGGCGAGGAAAGCGCGCTCTCACATCTACTGCATCGGTGGCCCGCTGAACGACAACAGGCTTGGCTACTCGAAGGCACAGATGGTGACATTTGCACGGATCGCTGATGAATTGGGCGACGTATAACGGTTGAATTCACCGGCGCGGCGCGGCTTCATCGCGCAGCGTCCGGTGGAATGATGGGTTAGCGGGCTGGTTCAGAAAGGGAAATGATGGCTGAGAAAGTAGTGATTGGAAATGCGACGCTCTACCACGGCGACTGCCGCGAAGTGCTGCCGCTGCTGCCGAACTGCGACCTGATTTTGA
>CAYJDY010000312.1:0-1048 GCA_964369045.1 uncultured Candidatus Saccharibacteria bacterium | reverse complement strand
TCGCTGTTGGCATGACATTGAGCGGCTGGCGTTCCAGCGTGTAGCCAAGGGCATCTGCGGCTGATTGTAGATACTCGATTGCCTGAGTGCGCCACGCATCTTGCAATGAAGCCATTTGATCGGTAGCGCCGACCCCGTACGCCATCGAGAAATATCGCGTTGCCTCGGCCAAGCGGATCGAAGCTATATGCAGTTCTTTGTTGTCGCTCATGCTTCACCTTTGGCTTTAGCGATGGCAGCATGGGCCTTTGCCCAACTCCCTGCTGTGATGGCATCTTTCGACCATCCATCTTGAAGTGCCTCCAAAGCCTCAAGCATGTCTGGTGCTGCTGAGATGAGGCGGGCGTTAGCAATTGCCTGATCGTTCGGCGTTGAACACATGCAAAGGCCAACTGCATAAACGTCAATGAATTTCCGGTTTGCATCACGCAATTGACCGTATTCATCCTTGGTCCAAGGCCCCGGCGTGTGCTTGCTCATGACACCAACTCCACCGGCTGCACTGAATAACCAAGTTCACGAGCGATTTTCTTGAACTGGTCATGGACGTCAGCGAGGTGAACAAGCGTGTCCCGCTCATCGCAGTAATACGTCAGACTTTCGATCATCTGGCCAGCAGCGCACCCAATGCGCTTTGCGGCTTCGTCGTTTGGTGCGGCAAGATTTGGCATGTCTGTCTCCTATGAATGTGCTTCGGCTTCTTCGTGTGTGATGTAGAAATGAATGCCGCTGCTGCATTCTTCCTGCCAATTGTCGTCCCACTTGTCGGGCGTTACACGTTTTCCGGCGCGATATTCGGTTGTGCCGTTATGCAATGATATGCCAGTGTCAGCGCCGATGACTTCAAGAACATCAACGAATTCAGCGCGGCACTTCCGACCAAAGGCATTAGAACGCTTCGCATCGGATGGAATGCGGAGCTTGCAAATCACACCTCCAACGCATTTCTTCCAACCGATAATTTCGCCTTCCGGAAGGATGCGAGTACGAGTAATGATAAGTTCAGCGTTTTTGGCTCCGTACAGATTGGCTCCGTACAGATTGGCTC
>CAYJDY010000311.1:0-1052 GCA_964369045.1 uncultured Candidatus Saccharibacteria bacterium | reverse complement strand
AGGGCTGGTCTCGAATCACCCTTTCTCATGCGTTGTGGTTCCGAGGAAATCGCGGGTGTACCAATTGTTGGAAGAGTCATTATGCCCAAGTGGAGTGCCCGGTGTTTTCCGAGTGTCAGGGTGCCTATCAGAGTCGTTCGTATTTCAAGATGGGACTCTGGCTTCCTATGAAAGGGCCGATGGCAAAGGGCGGTTGTGCACCTCTTGTTCCTTTTTCTGAACGTTCGTTGTTCGCTCAAACCGGCTGAAAGGCCGGTTTTTCTTTACCCTGATCCACGAAACGCTCTTTGGGGACTCCAATGCCCGCTTGGGCCTTATTTTGGACTTCAGGGAGGAGTAGAGTGCTTTCGGGTAGTTTGGGTCGTTTTGTGCATAAAAAAGGTGGCGTGACTGCACGGGAGATAGTAGAATGACCCGTATGGATATCCTCGGTAAATTGTTCGGCTCTTCCGCTCGGGTCAAGATCATGCGCCTCTTCTTGATGAACCCGGAAGACGTGTTTGAGAAGACAGAGATCGGTAAGCGCAGCAAGGTCGCGGGTGATACGCTCCGCAAAGAGATTAAGGTCTTGGAAGAGGTCGGGCTCATCAAGCCGCGGGTGATTGTGAAGATGACGCAGAAGAAGCCGACCGCGAAGAAGCCCACAAAGGATGACGGACTTATGGAGCGCAAGAAGGTCTCCGGCTACGGCATGGACCCGAGTTTCCCGTACCTCACTCCGCTCCGCGCACTCGTGACGGAGATTGCTCTCGGCAAAGAAGACGTCGCGGCTCGCTTCCGCAACTGCGGACAAATGAAACTCATCATCGTCGCCGGCATCTTTCTCGACGAGCATGCATCGCGCGTCGATGTGCTCCTCGTGGGAGACAAATTGAAGAAGCCGATCATCGAAGGGGTCTTGCGTCGCCTCGAAGCCGAGCTCGGCAAGGAACTTACCTATGGGATTATGGAGACACCCGACTTTGAATACCGCTTCGGTATCTACGACAAATTCATCCGCGACATCATCGACTTCCCGCATCTCGTGGTGCTCAATAAACTCAATTTGTTTT
>CAYJDY010000310.1:0-1052 GCA_964369045.1 uncultured Candidatus Saccharibacteria bacterium | reverse complement strand
CCGCAATACCAACTATGTAGAGTAACAAGTTCGTAACCTGGCCAACAGCCTGCGGCACTGTGAGGGGACTAGCAGGGCCACACTCTACACCGCTATTCAAGCCTCCCGAAGGATCTCCGCATGCCGCAAGGGCACGCTCTGTAAGCTGCAAAGCTGTGGAGACAACAGTTGCACCCAATACAGAAAATCTAAGAGTTGATGCTGCAGTAAACTTCACGTGTAAAAGCCTAATTGAACTTACGCTGCAAACTGACCAAGTACAAAGTTAACAATCGCATAGGCAAGAAGCGCCACAACGATTCCGATAACTGCGTAGAGAATAGTGTCTTTAGCAGCCTGGGTGTTTTGTGAGCTACCACCAGAGAAGATGTAGCGAAAACCACCAACGATAAGCATAATCACAGCAACCACACCAATAACAAAGAGCATGGTGTTGGTGATGGTTTGAATATTTGCTACAAGATCAGTCTGCTGATCGTCACCCTTAGCAGCACTTGCACCTTCGTTAATTCCGCCCACTGCGGCTGAAGCGTGTCCTGCAAGTGAAGCTGCCACTACGGCATTACCAGCCAGCACGAGTGAACCTTTTTTAAGTAAATCTTTTGCATTACGCATATTGTGTATTGTCTCCTTGACTTCTAATAATAGCTAAGTGGGCGAGTGCACACTACTAGGCACATTCTACTGCAAGGGGAGATATATCAGCAAGCGTTATGGGTAAAAAACTTATGCTTGTACTAAGAAAAGTCTTTAACGGAACTGAGCGCTAACAAAGCTTATGATGGCCGTCCCGAGCAGTGAAACAGCCACACCGATGACTGCGTAGAGGATTGCGTCTTTTGCTGTCTTCGTCTTGCCAGGGTCACCGGCAGAAGTTACGTAAAGAATTCCTGAAACGATAATCATAATCACCGAAGCCGCTCCAATAACCCACAGGAATAGCTGGATGCCAGAATTGACCACACTCTGAACGTTTGAAGCTCCGGCAACAACCGGTAAGAAGAAATCAACAACTGCGCGCGCAATTATCGCAATCACAAAACCAATTACGG
>CAYJDY010000309.1:0-1062 GCA_964369045.1 uncultured Candidatus Saccharibacteria bacterium | reverse complement strand
CCTATGCGGACGACGTGCCGGGCAAGGACGCGGCGGAGCGGTTCCAGAAGGCGGCGGGGGCGAACCAGCAGCGAAAGGCTCGATTGGCGGTGCTCGAGCCGGTTTTGGCGGCTTGCCGATGACCGCCGGAACCCCTAAGTAGGAATCTGATCTCCGGAGCGGCAACGCCCTCGGTGGTCTAGGCAGCGGGCCTCGTTCCTCACGGAGCGGGGCCCGTATCCGTTTCAGAGGTCTCGGAACATCTGGTTCAGGACTGAAGCTGTCAGCGTCGGGTGGCCCGGCATGTGGGGTTCCGGCGGCCCGCTCACCTCGTACTGGTAGTCCGCGAGGATCGCGAGGGCACAGTCGATCGCCCCCACCGCCTGCCGCACATGGCCGATGCCCTGCCGCAAGCCGCCAATCTGACCGTCCACGGCCCGGGACAGCATGTTCTCCCCGCCGGTCTTCTTCTTGATCCGGTCCCGGCCCTTGGCCAGCCGGGTGATCGCCTTCTCCGTCTCCGCGATGTTGGCCAGAGCCTCGCGCTTCTGAGCCTGGATGGCCCGGGTGATCTCCGCCACCACGTCCATGCGCTCGAGGTTGATCCCCGGGTTCTGGAGGATCTGGGTCAGCCGGGCGGTGATCAGGTTCATGCCCTCGGCCTCGGCCAGCCCAGCCGGTTCCTCTGAGGTCTGGCCGGTCCGATCGTAGGTCTCCCGCTTGGCCGGGTCGCGGAGCACGGTCAGGGCGCGCATGGTGGCGTCGAACCTGTCGCGGTCGCCGCCCTTGTCCGGGTGGTGCTGCTTGGCGGCGCGGCGCCCGGCGGCTTCGATCTCGGCTTGGCTGGCATCAGGACTCAGGCCCAGCTCACGGTAGAGGTCACTGCTCATCGGGGGTCCTCACGTCCTTGTTTCCGGTCAGGCGCTCAGCCAGCCGGAAGCGTCCGCACCAGTGGTCGTTATTGACCTGCACCCGCTGCGGGCCTTCGTGGCAGGTCAGCATGGGAAAGTGCGCCGCCACGCCCCTGGCCCACTCGCACTGGTCACATCGACGGTCCACAGGCATATTCCTCGCGTTCAAAGG
>CAYJDY010000308.1:0-1063 GCA_964369045.1 uncultured Candidatus Saccharibacteria bacterium | reverse complement strand
CTCATGCAGGTCTATTATCGTTGTAGTGCTTGCGCCTTATGCGTTGGTAGTTAGACGCTATTGGTAATAGACACCGATAATTTCTTTTCTTTCGATCCCATGCTTTTTCATAATAAAGTCTTCAACCCATTTATGATGGTTTTTGCTTTTAGCTTTAACAATCTCGCTTTGCTGCTCTAAAAACCCTGAAGGGTTTTGTAACCAAAATTTAACTAAGTAAGTTTCCATAGTCGTATCCTCTTAATTTTCACTGCCGCTTTCTAACTCTCATTCAAGCCGATAAATACCCAGTCAATCGTCAAGTGTTCTTTTCCAGTGCGGGCATTTACGGCTTAATTTTTTAGTTAGATGCTTACTCTCATCGCTAATTGTTTTTGGTTTGTGCAGTCCACAATAAACCTTACCCCCTCAAATGTTTGGTGGTTTTCACCGTCAACACCCATGGCTATACGATAACTATGTTTTAGTAATGCGTAATACACTTCAAGCCCAAATATCATTTCTATTTTTGACGTGTCAGTAACTCCTGTTTTTGTGTAGCGCATTGCCATCGCTGCATCGTAAACGCTCTGTGGCTCAAACGCTTCTAACTCTTGCGTCAAGTGCGATGACAACCCAACTACTTTTCGCGCATTTGTTTGCATTTGTGATTACTCTCATCTGTTTAGTTTATTGTGGGTTGCCACGCCTTACGCGATGACGTTAGAGCTTGTTTTTATCTAAATTTAACATTGTCTAAACTACAAGAAAAATCACGCCTTCCGTCAGCTCTTTTTATTGTTGCATTTACACCGTCATGCCCAATTAAAAACCCATCTTTTATCTTGCCGCGAGGCGTTATTGCAACAACAGGCCGATTCTCGACAAATGGCCTATTCATCAATCTGTTTGCACCGTAACAATCCATAATAATCTCCTGCACTTTATCGCAAAACAAATACGCTTCTAACTCTCGCTTAACAACGATAACAACCCAGCTAATAATTGCTCAACTGTTTGCATTTTTAGCCAAACCTGCCCTTTACTTAAAACAGGGCAGGGTAGTTACGAATTAGCTTTTTAG
>CAYJDY010000307.1:0-1064 GCA_964369045.1 uncultured Candidatus Saccharibacteria bacterium | reverse complement strand
GTCCCGCCGGATGGCGGCCATGACCTGTTCGGACAGGACCGGGTCGTTGCTGATCTCAGACACCGGCATGTACTGACGTGCCGACGTGGATGGATCGACGACGGACGCCATGCCTCGGACGCTGACCTCGCGCACGCCGCGCGATGTCGTCTTGGACACGGTCACCCGCACCCGGGCGATGAGCATCCGGGCTTGCTGGCGACGATGTGCGTCGGCCGCATCCGCGTCGTCCCATGTGAAGAAGTGGTGCAGCGGGTGATCCGGGTCGGCGGCGGCGTCGACCACGGCCTCGGGGGTCAACGCCCCCGAGGCCGAGCGGATCACGGCCAGGTGTGCAGCGAGCTCGTCGCTCGTCATGCGCTCAGGTGCCGTGGATGTCGTCACCCGGGCACCTCCCATGTGCCGTAGGAGCCGGTGGCGCCCTTCGGCGACGACGGGCGCCACTCGCCGACGCCACCGATGCCGCCGGCGTCGACCAGCGACACGATCGAGTCGACGCTGATCTGCGACGGGACGTACTGGACCAGCAGCTCCACGCTCCACGGGAAGTACTGCGCCCGGTACCGCAAGTCGGCGGTGCCCATGCCGACCCGCACCGTGTCCTCGCGCATGATCGGCTCGGGTGCCACCAGCGGGACCAGCTGCTCTGGACCTTCCCCGAGGACCCGGATCAGCTGCTTCACCTGCACCATGCTGATGCCGTCGAACAGCCGGGCCGCTCCGACCGTGGCCGCCTTGAACCCAACGGCCGGGAAGCCGTCGCGTCCGTCGGGCAGCTTGTACTTGGACGCCTCGAACTGGGCGACCGGGTCCTTCGCCTCCTTCTTGGCGCGAGTCTTGGACTGCTGCGCCTCCAGCATCATCTGCTTCGCTTTCTCGTCGAAGCGGTGCACGATCAGCGGCGCCGTGCCGACGATCGTGATGGACAGGGTCTCGCGCTCGATGCGCTTGAGTGAGATGGCTGGCTCGATGGCCGCGTCGGTTGCGGTGCCGTTCGATGAGGCGCCCATCAGAACGGCGCCTCGTCGTCGGCCAACTCGACGGTGATCGGCGCGATCGGCTTC
>CAYJDY010000306.1:0-1066 GCA_964369045.1 uncultured Candidatus Saccharibacteria bacterium | reverse complement strand
GGGGAAGAAGTGATGGGCTTCAAGGTGGATCCGGAGACGGGCAAGCAGCGGCGTGGGTTTGCGGCGATGACGCCGGAGCGGCGGCGGGAAATTGCGGCGAAGGGCGGCGCGAGCATCCCGGCGGAGAAGCGGCAGTTTTCGCGTGATCCTGCGATGGCGCGGGAGGCGGGCCGGAAGGGCGGCTCGGTCAGCAAGGCCCGGGGGGAAGTCTGATGGCCTGGGCGAAGGTGACGGCTGGGTCGGACAAGGCGGTCGGGACGATCGTGGAGCCGGTGCAGTGGGCGGTTTCGGCGGGGCCGCGGTGGGCGGTTGTCGAGCTGTCTCCAGCGGATTTCGACAAGATCGACCGGGGCGCCGAAAAGCGGGGGGTTCCCTCGTACTACTGCCGGACGCCGCTGGGCATTCGGTTCTGGCCGGTGGCCGGGCACGACGGTGAGTTTGTGGGTCTGGAGGTGTCCGCGACGCCTACGCCGATCGTGGGCCGGGCTTCAGTGGGCGACATGACGTGGGAGGTGACCTGCCTGGGCGGGACGCCGGACGCGGAGTTTCAGGTCCGGATGGCGCTGGCGATGGCGATCTGCCCGGAGCATTTCAACAAGGGGCCCGCCCGGTGAGCGAGACCCTGACCCTGGGCGGCATCCCGATCGTCTACGACGAGATGGCCCCGGAGGGCCGGGTCTACCTGATCGCGAGGCCGGCACAGTGGCCTTGGGAGCCGCGCGAGGCATACCTGAAGCGGATGGCGGAGATGAGCGTGGTGCTCGTGAACATCGAAGGCGCTGGAGAGTGAAATGGGTCAATCAAGGAAGGGTTACGCGATGAAGAAGAAGCCGACGACGACGGGTGCGGACCGGGCGGAGGCGCGGTTCCGGAAGATGCTGGAGGACGGGGTGAAGCGGTGTGGTCCGATCCCGGCTCTGGTGGCGAGCCGTCAATCTGCGCGTTGCTTTGCGCGGAAGCAGGCGAAGCGGGCGTTTCGGAAGCTGCTGGCCGGCAAGGCGGCGGCCCAACTGGAGGCCATGCGTCGGGTGCGCGCGCTGGCAATGGCCAAGGCGGCTGAGAAGAA
>CAYJDY010000305.1:0-1067 GCA_964369045.1 uncultured Candidatus Saccharibacteria bacterium | reverse complement strand
ACATTAAAGAATGTGCCGAGTTTATGCAGAAAATAGAAGCCTATGCGGTTTCAGAGCTTGGCTATATGCCGACAACAAATTAACCAAGCCCGCACAAATAGTGGGTTTTTTATTGGGGCAAAAATTGAAACTTCAAAACCATGACGATGACGAATTAGACCGCGAGCTGTACGACCCGTGGGATAACTTAGACCCTGATGATGAGGATTGAGGTTGTCCAAGGACGGACAGATAGGCGTCTAACTAAAAAGTTTAGGCGAAACAACCTAAAGATTTAGTAAGAACGAATAAATAACGGTGCAGAAAATAACCCCGATTGGCTGGGTTGTTTTCGCACTACAACGAGAGTTAGGTGGAGGACTTGAGATGAAACTTAAAGAGATTAACGAAAGTGAAATGCCTGCACTGAATTATGCAGAAGGATGGCTTTCTGGTGGATATGGCGGAACTTTCCTTGCAGGCTGGAACGGTGCTAGATTTAACAAAGCAAAAGGACTAGCACGACTAATTCTTGCGCTTAAAGTTAAAAAGAGCTTAGACGAGCGAGGACTGAAAAAGGGGTTTAACTTGAAAGACCTTAGAACCTAACGTCATAGCAATAAGGCGTAAACACCCAACTGACATAAACATTAACACGAGACTCAAGATTTAAGCAAATAAGCGATAAGTGGCCGGGTGTTTATCGCGCTTGATTGCTGAGTTAGACATGGGGATAGCGATGGATAACGAATGTCAAAAACACACACACAAAGGTAGATGCTGTTGTAATTGCGTTTATCACATTGAAGATTTTCACCACTGCACCACCGTAAAACGACAGGCTGGTGAAAAATGCGTTTGCAGCAAGCACAAAGGATGGATTTGTATGCCTGAAAATGAACGAGCGCATTCAGGATGGACTGAACATGGAATTTGTGAAATACATATTAAACAAGTATGACTGAATCTAACTACCAACGCATAAGCCGTAAAGCCCAACAAAAGCAGACTTGCACAGTCGGCTGAGGCTTTATCGGTTTGATGCAGAGTTAGGCAATTTTTGCGATGAATTGGAGATGATGAGATGC
>CAYJDY010000304.1:0-1069 GCA_964369045.1 uncultured Candidatus Saccharibacteria bacterium | reverse complement strand
TCTGTATAACCTTTTGTAGCCCACACATCCGTAACGCCGTGTTCGCCTTTAGTCAATGTGCCAGTCTTATCAAAGAGTACCCAGTCCAACTTACGAGCCGCTTCAAGAGCAAGACGTTTTCGGACAAGTAGACCGTTCTTCGCTGATAATGCAGTAGAGATAGACACAACAAGTGGTATTGCCAGACCGAGTGCGTGTGGGCAAGCTATAATCAGAACCGTAACTGACCGCTCTAAAGCGAAACTAGCATCTTTAGCTATCAGCCAGAATATAAACGTAGCGATTGAAGTAGCGATTGCAATGATGGTCAGATAAAAGGCTGCTTTATCTGCAAGTATCTGTACATTAGATTTTGAACTTTGTGCTTCGGCTACAAGTCGCATAATTCCAGCGAGTGCCGTGTCTTGACCGATTTTCGTAACCTTTACCGTAAGTGAACCATCTTGATTGCCTGTGCCAGCAATAACTTCATCGTTGGTTGTTTTACTGACTGGCTTACTTTCGCCAGTGATAGCCGCTTCATCAACTGCCGAGCTACCATCTACAATCACACCGTCAACAGGGATGCTTGAACCTGGACGTATCAATACCAGGTCGCCAACTTTTAATTCACTTACCAATACTTGTTTTGGCTTACCGTTGACTAGCCTCTCAGCTTTGTCAGGTAACAGTTTAGATATAGCATCTAGGGCATTTTCAGCTTTGGCAACCGATGCCATTTCTAGCCAATGACCGAGCAGCATAATTGTTACTAAGGTTGCTAGTTCCCAAAAGAAACCATCGCCCTTTATAAAGAATTGGGTAGCTACGCTATACACATAAGCCGTGATAATTGCCAGGCTGATGAGCGTCATCATACCTGGCAATTTGGCTTTTAGCTCGCCCCACGCACTCTTTATAAACACTAGACCGCCGTAGAAAAAGATGATGGTGCTGAATACGAATGGCACGTACTGTGAGCCAGGAAAGGTTGGCGGCGTAAAGCTAAACCAATGCTGTATCATCTCGGAATACGCAAGTACAGGTAGCGTTAGCAGCAAGGACAGCCAGAACTTGTCCTTGAACATTG
>CAYJDY010000303.1:0-1071 GCA_964369045.1 uncultured Candidatus Saccharibacteria bacterium | reverse complement strand
TCACTTGCAACGCTTCGTTGCTATCGGCTAGGCTGGCTTCTAGTTCGGTGATGCGGTCAGCAGCAGCGGTGCAAACTGCGTTCCCGGCTATGTTCGCATCAGCAAAAGCACGCAACCGCTTTACCAGTTCGCTCATTTCGGCTCCTTCAGGTGCAGTGTTTCCAGCGTGTACTCAACGCCGCTTAAAAAGCCATCTTTGTAGTCATCGCCGTAGAAGCTGGATTGTGCATCCAGCCAGGTATTAACAATCTCCCGCCGCCAGCACAGCTTGAACAGCCACAGTGAAAATGCTTTCATATGCGAACCTCAAATTCCTGTGCGGGTTCCAGCCATTCCCAACAGCCATTAGGCGCATCGTCAGCCGGGAACATATGCACAACCTCCGTGGACGTATTCCGCGCCGCCCGGAACTTCACAACCTGCGGTTCGCGCTGCTTGGCGTGTGCTGCTGCTTCGATTGCGCGAGCAAAATCGTAATCTGTGTAGTCCCCTCGGGCAAAAGTGCGGGAGTGAACAGCAATCTCCGCATCCGTCAACTCTCGCGGTGGCCGGTCTGCGAGTTGTTGGCAGCGTTCAACGGCAACCTTGAGCGCATCACTCATAACCCCATTCGCAGCAAACGCGGCTATGCCAGCATCTATCGTTTCTTCGTACTCTTTCCTGAGTTCCATATCTATCTCCTTACTCCCGTTTGGTTCATCGGCAAAATACTTGTGGTCATCGGCAACCGCAAAACTGAAATCGCACCGTCGCCCGTCATCGTAGTAACCATGACAGTGCCGAATCCATGTGTCTTGCGGGCCGGTGCAATTGCTAGTGCCGAAGTGATGTGACCCGCACTCTGGACAAGTAAATTGCTTCATCACTTTCCCCCCTGTTCCAAACACACAAGTTTTCCCCTCAGCATCACCGACTCCATACACTTCCGCTTTCCCTGATCCGCTGCCATCAGCCGGACAAGTTTCGTACCTTCGATAATCTGCTCCCGCACCTTCATTTCCTCGGCCAGCCCCGGTAGGATGAAGATGTGCCAACACGCAAATGCTGCGGGAAGTGCTGCAATGACCCCCG
>CAYJDY010000302.1:0-1071 GCA_964369045.1 uncultured Candidatus Saccharibacteria bacterium | reverse complement strand
CGCTTGCACTTGCAACTCTTGGCCGTTCGGCTGTTCGAGGGGTAACGTCAGGTGATTTCAGCTTACCTTTCAACACCGCCACTATCGGGTCTTTTCCCATTTCCTGTGCAACATAGGCCAACGCTTCTTCGGTTGTACAATCAACCTTAGCTCGATAATCGGCTTCCAGTCTTGCTGCTTGGTCGCGCCCTGCTTGAGTCAATTTGTTGTACCAAGGATTTTCAGCAATCCACTTTTGCGCCGCAGCCTGTAACTGCTCTTGCGTCTCACCGTCATCATTCGTGTCATCAATGGCTAATGGTTCTTCTTGTTTAGCAACAGGTTCAGCTTTCATCAACTTGTCGCGTTCAGCCAATAACGCATCAATAGCATCAAAGTCTTGGTCTATGGCTGCTTGTTTAAGACTTAGCGACACATTATCCAGTCGCTGTCTATGTTCGTTTTGAGCGATATTGGCAATTGGTTGTTCAACATTCTTCAACCGTCTATCCATGTCACGCCGTAATTGTTTAAGCTCTTGGCCTCGCTTGTGTATTTCATCGGCCATTTCACGTTGACGCAGGTATTGTCCAGCTGTAGACCATTCCTTTCCCGTCTTGGCCTCAAACTCATCTTTGTCAGGATTCCAGCCTAATGCTTTCGCTTTGTCGGCTGTTGTTGGCTCAGCAGGTTTAACAGGTTCAGGGATTGTTTCTTCTTCGGAAACAGTCTTCGCCGTTTCAGGTTCTTTAACTTCTTCGACATTTTCGCCACCCATGAATGCCGCTAATTGGTTATCAAAGTTTGCATCTAAGTCAGACATAAGCACCTCTTTTGTGCGTTTAGAATGTTATATCATTACATCAAACATCTTTAAAAAAGCGCGTATTACCGCGCTCTTGTCACCATTGCATTATGCAATCTTGTCTCAGCTTTCGCTCGCCGCTTGGAGTAGTGTGTTCGCATTGTCTTGTTTGCGTGTTCGCGTACCCAATCTCGAGTGACATTATTCTGAATAAATACAGGCATCGGCTTCACTTGGTTTTCGTCGTCAATACCAATCAGATAAACAGTATGCCCTTGTTTAATCTT
>CAYJDY010000301.1:0-1097 GCA_964369045.1 uncultured Candidatus Saccharibacteria bacterium | reverse complement strand
TAGGGTTTGCCGATTGCCGGGCATGTTTGCATCATGCCTGCCATGCTTCCCGCCAAACTGCCACGAGTAGACCGATTCCTTGGGCTGAACAATGTTTCAGATCCCATGCGGATTGAATTCGGCTGGCTGGATATAGCGGACAACGTGAATGTGACCGATACCGGCAGCCTGGAGGTCCGCGAAGGGTTCATTCTTGCCATGGCGGGCTCAATCACGGGCGCTTACTCCACCATAGACCTCAAACGCATGTACGTGGTGGACGGCGGAGCTCTCAAGGCCATGACCGGCAACACGTCGGCTGTGACCCTGAAGACGGGCCTCTCAGCGGCTCCCATGCACTTCACCGAGATCAACGGCCAGGTGTTCTACAACAATGGCGTGGACCGGGGCGTGATTCTGGCCGACAACAGCCTCATGGACTGGGATTGGCCTGTTCCACCCAGCCCGAACCTTGCAGTTGTGTCCGGCAGCCTTCCAGCAGGCCTATACCGTGTTTGCGTGACCCATTCACTGCCTGACGGGCGCGAGACTGGGGCCAGTGAGCCCGTCAACATCGAGATTGGCGAAGGTCAGGCCCTGCAAATATCACAGATATCGCAGAGTTCGCAGGCCAATGTCTACATTGCGCCGGCCAACAGCACGATCTTCCAGTTTGCCGAATCTCCAGCCGGTACCGCCATGGTGTGGGACTACTCACCGGACGAGCTCGGACTGGACCTGATAACCGACAACATGGACCCGCTACCCAGTGGCGCCGACGTCATTCAGGAGTGGGGCGGTCGCATCTACGCGGCCCAATACTTCCCCGCCGATAACCAGACCGTTATTTGGTTCTCGCAGCCCCTTGGGTTCCACCTGTTCAACCTGAATACGGACTTCTTCATGGTGCCCGGCAGTGGCTTGATGCTGGCGCCGACCGAGGAAGCGCTGATCGTGGGCACCGACAGGGGTGTATTCGCCTTTGACGGATCGAACCTCAAGGAGTTGGCCGATTACGGCGTGGTGCCCGGCTTTCACTGGTCGAAAGACGACAAGCGGACCCTCTTTTGGACAAAACGCGGGCTGTGCCAAGCACTCCCGTTCTCGAATCTGACGGA
>CAYJDY010000300.1:0-1104 GCA_964369045.1 uncultured Candidatus Saccharibacteria bacterium | reverse complement strand
ACCAGTGGCCAGATGTCCTGCCAGCGCGGATTGCAGACCGTGTTTATGCGGCAATGGCGCGCAAGACATCCTCCAATTTAGGACAAGAAAACACGGGTCAAAGTCAAGTTAAAGAAGGCGCATAAGTGGAATATCTCTACGTCTGCCATTTCAGCAATGGCCACATCAAGGTGGGTCGATCTATTGAACCCAAGGCCCGTATTGCCGCCCATGCTGATCGTGTGGCCTGTATGGGCGTCGAGCTTGTGGAGCATCACATTGTTGAGTGCATTGGCTACAGAGTCCCGGCTGAACTTGCCTTGATTGAACGCTGCACAAAGTCTGCGACCAAGCGCAACAAAAGCGAATGGTTTGAAGGACTTGATTTTTCATCTGTTTGCGAATGGTGCACTCAGTTTGCGAATTGCATTTTCCTTGAAAGTGGCATGAGCACTATCAAATCTATCCGTGACAAGCTCGGCATCACACAGGCCGAACTTGCAAAGGTACTTGGATGCACCCAGGGGAATGTGTCCTTTTACGAGCGAGGGCAGACGATCCCGCCCGACGCCGCAAAGATACTCATTGCCCATGCAAAAATGCTCGGGCATGAAATCACCTTTGACGACATCTATGGTGATCCAGCCCCCGCCGATTCTGCGGTTTAAGCTATAAAAATAGCAGCAAAGGCGCGCCCGCGCATTCATAAATTGCAATAGCTGGAGGAAAGAAATGACACCCGCCCAGAACCTCGAATACGAAATATTGAACACGGAAGCCAAGTTGCACGGCCTTCGCCTGGAATTGGCAATGGCCATGGGTGAACGCGATGTCGCCAAGAAGCACATGACCGCCATGCACGACGCCATTAAGGCCCGTGGTGACTTCATCCGCATGACGGCCGACGCCAACAACGAATGCTTTTTTTCGGCGGCTGGTGAGGCTGACAGGCTGGCTTTGCAAGGGGTCGCCGGGTAACCATGCATTACTACAAACGCAACCTTGGGGACTATGCAAAGAAAGCCGGACGGCTTTCGATGCTGCAGCACGGTTCGTACACGCTCTTGATCGATGCGTGCTACGACCGTGAGACTTTTCCCACGCTTGAGGAAGCAATCGAATGGA
>CAYJDY010000299.1:0-1112 GCA_964369045.1 uncultured Candidatus Saccharibacteria bacterium | reverse complement strand
ACGGCAAGCGATACGGCAACCCAGATACGCCAGTTGAAAAGCAGAGCAATCATTTTTGAATCTTTCCGACGAACGGTAAATAAACGCTTGCATTGTTTGATTGTTGATATACAATAGAGTCATCAACAACACAACGGAGTAAACGAAATGGCAAACATCAAGAACTTCAGCGATACAGAAACCGGCACAATTGAACTGACATACGCCACCTCTATGCCTAACGCTGAATTCCGCGCCAAGTTCCCCGGCGTCAAGGGCATCCGGTATGACGGCTACACCATGTGGGTTGGCCGCAACTCTACGGGCGCCGAATACCTGCCAGTTACCCGCAAGATCGAATACAAATCTTTCCCTTCAAAGCATGTCTGCAATTCCAAGTGCCTGAACGGTAAGCACAACGGAACCTGTGAATGCCAGTGCGGCGGCAAGAATCACGGCGCTGGAATGTTTACTTCAATCCTTGAAGCCGCTTGATACCAAGGAGAGAGAAATGGCAAATACCAGAGAAATCTTTGAAGCCAACTTGCCAACTCTCTTTCCTGCGTGGACAAGAGAGGAATTGACGGCTAGAAATGCTTTGGGCGAATACGATTTATTTGTATCTAGAGTCGCTTGGCGTGGTTTTGAAGCGGGTTATGAAAGTGGATATGAAGAAGCAATTAATTTCATCGCAGAGGGGCGGTAAGCGCCCCGGCGCTGGCAGACCACCCGCGCCACCTACCAAACCGATCATGCTTCGCCTGACAGAGCCGCAGCGCCTGAAATACTTAGAACTAGGCGGCGCAAGGTGGATAAAGCGCCTGATTGATGAACATCGCGGTATCTGTTCCACGGGCAACGATTGACGCTATGCGCGTTACTGCCGCACAGAGCGCAGCTCATGCGAACCTCGTACCGTTGCCGTCGATCACCAGCGACTGACGCCGGTTTCTATCGCTAAATGAGATATGCACCCACCGCGAAAACTCCTCGATCACAAGATCGAACGGGATTTTTGACGCGCGAATGTCGGCCACGATCTGAGCTGGCGTGCCGTAGCCTGGACAGGTGAAATCCACCGCTTCCCCAGTCATGTGCTGGCTGCTAGAAGCGCCTCCAACGGCTTTATTTAG
>CAYJDY010000298.1:0-1120 GCA_964369045.1 uncultured Candidatus Saccharibacteria bacterium | reverse complement strand
ACCGGCGACGACGGGACCGAGCTGTTCGCCTGCGCCGAGCACTGCACCGGAGAGGAGTGCGTGTGACGTGGTACTACGTGCCCTGCATCTCTGCTCCGGTTACGGAGGATTCGAGCTCGCCCTCCGACTCGCCGGAGTCCCCGCCCGAACCGTGGCTCACGTTGAGCGGGACGCCTTCGCAGCGGCCACTCTCGTGGCCCGGATGGAAGAGGCGCACCTGGATCGCGCTCCTGTCTGGTCTGACCTCACCACCTTCGACGGTGCAGCGTGGCGTGGCCGCGTGGATCTCGTCACTGCCGGGTTCCCCTGCCAGCCCTTCTCGGCCGCAGGGCAGCAGCGTGGAACTGACGATGACCGGTGGCTCTGGCCTGCCATCGGACGGCTCATCGGTGACGTGGGACCGCGACTCGTCCTCTTGGAGAACGTCCCCGGACTTGTTCGGGCAGGGCTGCCTCTCGTCCTCGCCGACCTTGCCGACCTCGGGTTCGATGCGGAGTGGGGTCTGCACTCCGCGGCCGAGGCTGGCGCACCGCACAAGCGCGAACGCATCTGGATCCTGGCCCACGCCGCGGGCGGTCAATCCGCCGAGGTCATCGGCTCAGGGGACCGACGGCCCGACGCTGCACGAGGTGGCATGCGGTCGGGACAACCGGCGGACATGGCCGACGCCCAAGGCGTCCGAAGGGTTCCGGGGCACCGACCCGCCACGTCCGAACCACACGGGTGGGGCGTCGCTGATGGCGACGGCGAAGAACTGGCCGACGCCGACGGCGCACGACCCGAAGGATCTCGGCGCCCCCCCCCAGTCAGCGGGAACGACACTCGCCGGGACTGGCGACGGTGACCGCGATGCATGGCCCCCTGGACGGGACGACGCCGACGGATGGCGGGACTACATCGCCGCCGGCGGACCTGAACCCTCGCTTCGTCGAGGCGCTGATGGGCGTCCCGCCGGGCTGGCTGACGCCCTGCACCTCGGTGGAAACGGACTCGTTCCAGTGGTGGCTGCACGCGCACTCGTTGAACTCGCCGACCGACTCGGCGTCGACCTCTGGGAAGGACTGACATGACCCGCACCGTCGCCATCCTCGCCGCCCTGACGGCGCTCACCGTCACCGCC
>CAYJDY010000297.1:0-1125 GCA_964369045.1 uncultured Candidatus Saccharibacteria bacterium | reverse complement strand
TGAAAGGTAAGGAAGCTCGTGAAGCAGTTGCAGCAGCATTTATCGGAGGTATTGAATTATGGTCTGTACAACCAACAAACGGTAAGAAAGATGCTTCAGATTACATGCAAGCAGGTCAATCAAATGAACTTGCTAAATTAGTTCAGTTTGGTCGAAAACCACTTGTAACAGAGAAGATTGTAAAGGCAAATGTGCTATCCTTAGAGGATATTATCAAAAAACGTGAAGAGGGTATTTACATTAGTGCTTTCCCAAATCTTATGGACAAGATACACGGTTTTAGAAAGCGTGAGTTAGTGCTATTAACAGCACCAAGCGGTACAGGTAAGAGTACGCTAACATCCATTTTTGCAGATGCTTTCGTAGATCACGGTGAAAAAGTTGGTATGATCTTTTTAGAAGAAGAGATCAAAGATACGGTGCAACGCTTAATAGCTTCAAGACTAAAAGTTAGTTATATTAAATTTAAATCTGACCCACTTTCTTGTGCTTCACAAGAACAAATACAAGAAGCTTACGAATACATTGTAAACCAAGATCGTGTTGTTCTTCTTGACCACTTTGGAAGTTTGCCTGTAAGTGAATTAATGGCAAAGATTAAACACATGCACTTTGTTGAAGGCTGTTCATACATCCTATTAGATCACCTCAGTATGGTGATTAGTGGAAGCCAAGTTGCTGATGAGCGCAAGGAATTAGACATGGTTATGACAGAGCTTGCTGCTTTTTGTGCTGCTAATGATGTGTGCATTATCGCTGTATCTCACATCAATCGTACAGGCGCAGACCAATTTAGACCGCCAAAAGGTAAGGAAAATGAATCTTATTGGGTTCGTGTGACTAAGGAAATGCTACGAGGAAGTGCTGCTTTAGAACAGCTATCTTGGACTATCTTAGGACTTGAGCCTGAGATTCTTCCTGACCGTTCAAGGGGTAATGTAAGATTAACAGTGTTGAAGAACAGAACTTGGGGCTTCTTAGGTGAAGCTGATGAGTTCTCTGTAGATCAACACACTTGGGAAGTTGTTTTAGCAGATAAACCAAAACAACCTATTCAACTACAACAAGGCAAGGAATCTGTGACAATCAAGCCTAAGTGCTTAGATGATGACCCCGAACTTGGTT
>CAYJDY010000296.1:0-1126 GCA_964369045.1 uncultured Candidatus Saccharibacteria bacterium | reverse complement strand
AGAAAAGCCGAAATCTGAGACACAACCGGCTTTGTCTATCGCCAGTGAGCAACAAGCGACTGCCACCGCTTGCCTACCGCGCATCAAGCTCGGCGAAATCAATGCCCGCCTTGGTGTCGTCAGTGTCACCGCTGACCAGCTTGAAATGCTCGGATTCAAGCCGGTCGCTACCGACAAGGCCGCCAAGCTGTACGAAGAACGCGACTTCCCGACCATCTGCCGAAAGATTCAGGAACACATCGGCGTTGTGATGGTGCAGTCGTTCAAGAAGGCCGCGTAACGATCAACGGGGTTGGCGCAGCAAACGCCTGAGAAGTGCCTATTGGCGGGTAGGCAACCAACCCCACCCATGTTTTTACCGAAACACCAACAACCACCTGAAAAGGAGTAGCAAACGAATGCCGAACAAGATTGACCTTTCTGGACAGCGTTTTGGAAGGCTTGTTGCTATGCATGCAATGCCACCAAAAAAGAAAGGTGGATCGACTCGGTGGCTTTGCCGTTGTGATTGCGGAAATGAATCTACGCCTGGAACAGCGCAGCTTCGCCGAGGCAGAGCAAAGTCGTGCGGATGCTTCCAGGCGGAAGCGGCCCGATCCGCAAACGCAACTCATGGGCAAATTAAATCTTCGGAATATCGCGCTTGGTGCGCCATGCGATCGCGCTGCAATACAAAGTCGAACATTTCATTCAAAAACTATGGGGGGCGTGGAATATCGGTATGCAAAAGATGGGGCGACTTTTTGTGCTTTCTTTCTGACATGGGGCCGCGACCAAAAGGAACAACGATAGACCGCATCGACAACAACGGAAATTACGAACCAAGCAACTGTCGATGGGCAACGAAGGAAGAGCAGGACAGCAACAAACGAACAACCGTTCTTGTGACTTTCAATGGAAAAACGATGACGTATTCTCAGTGGGGAAGAGAACTGAATACCGACCCCGGAACACTGCGTCAAAGATGGATCAAGTTCGGCACGCTAAATCGCATTCAACGAACAAAGGAGAGTTACCGTGCAATCAAAAATCGCACTTCATAAAGTATCAAGCTCGCAAATTTCCGAAATCGGCCACGACCCGTCATCCAACACCATGGCCGTCCGCTTCAAGCACGGCGGCACGC
>CAYJDY010000295.1:0-1127 GCA_964369045.1 uncultured Candidatus Saccharibacteria bacterium | reverse complement strand
ACTACTCAATGACCGTTCTATATGGAATACAAAGTTTGATTTGAGGGACACAGCTTATTTTATATCTTTGTAGAAGTATAGAAACTCCTTACCAGCGTAAAATGCTTGTGGGGTGTAAGTCAGGAACCCATTTTTAATCAAATTATTCATCCGCTCAACAAAGATTGTCAAGCCCTTATTTTGGCAATATGGTTGTTAGGCACAGTACGGTAAAATTATGGTAAGTAAAAACAACAAAATTAAGAGCTATACCGATATAGTCGGGTGGTTTGACTTTCAAGACATTTATGATTTAGCAGTAGATAAAGCAAAAAATGGGGATACTTTTTTAGAAGTAGGTTGCTTTATGGGCAAATCTACTGCGTATTTGCTTGAAGCAATAAAAAAATCTGGGAAAGCTATTTCTGTATGGGTTATTGACATTTTTGAACCAGAGTGTAAACACCACGCCGATTTAATAAACGAAAATGGAGGTGGAACACTTTTAGAAATATTTGAAAAAAATATGGCTCAGTTATGGTTTAAGCCCAATACTGTAATAGGCAAAAGTGACGATCAGTATAAAAACTTTAATGACGAATCATTTTCAATGATATTCATAGATGCCGCCCATGATTACGAATCAGTAAAAGCAGACTTAAATAACTTTTATCCTAAACTTAAATCAGGGGGAATATTTGCAGGACATGATTATGGGGAAGCAACCGCAGGTGTAGGGAAGGCTGTTGATGAGTTTGTGAAAGAAAAAAATCTTAAACTTGATGTTATGACAGCGTCTTGGATTTTAATTAAACCTTAAAAAATATATTATGAAACAAGATAGGGATGATTTTACGGCAACAATTATTGGCTTAATATTAGGGTGGTGGGGGGGGGGGGGGATTTTAGCTATAATATTAATATCGTACACTAATATATTACAATGGGTGTTTGGGTGATTATTAAAATAAAAAAAATGGAAAATTACATTGGGTTTAAGAAAGATTGCTTTTATGGGAAATTGTTTGTTATTGCGATATACCCGCATTTTATATTTAGAATTAACAATAAAATGATTGGAATAAATATTGGAAAATTAAGATATTATAAAGCGTCAAATAGTTTAGTAAAGTAGTATTGTGCCTAAC
>CAYJDY010000294.1:0-1136 GCA_964369045.1 uncultured Candidatus Saccharibacteria bacterium | reverse complement strand
GTGGGCAGTTTCCTGAAGCAACTTGGAACATCTAAATGCGTATAAAACTAGCAACACCACTTATCGGTGAGTTTCCACGCTACGCAAACGTGAAACTCCCCGACAATGCAGCAGTCACAGCACAAAATATGCGTTTGGATAGTGGTGTATAGGCAACTTCACTCCGATCACAAGTTCGTTTTAATTGGGTTAAAAAATGACAACATCAAACAGCACTAACTTCGCACTAAACGCACAACAGATATGTGAGGCGGCATTACGTTTAGCTCGTGTACTTGGCATAGGTCAAAGTGTTGATGCTGAGGCAATGAACATCGCCTATCAAAACCTCAATATTATGTGTCGTCATTGGGAAAATACAGGCGTGCGTATTTGGGGTATTGATAGAGGGATTTTGTTTCCGTCTTACGGTCAAAAACGCTTTGACATTCCAACGGTGACAAATGGCGTTCCTGCTGCGTATGCTTGCTTAGAGACTGACTTTAGACAAAACAGTCTATCGGTAGCGGCTGCGGCAGGTGCATCAAGCATTACGCTAACTGACGCGGTTGAATATATCGCAGGCGATTACATTGGCATTGCTTCGGATAGCAACGGCTTGATGTGGTACAAGGTCAATACTGTTGTTGGTCAAGTCGTTAATCTTTATGAAGTCGGCACAACAACGGCGGCTAGTTTAGATTATGCGGCCTCTGCTGACGCGATTGTTGTCGGGTTCACTACGTTAGCATGGCAACCATTGCGAATCATTGAAGCACGTCGAAAAGACCTTTCCAGTGACATTGAAGTTCCGTTGATGATTGTCGGGAAGTTTGACTATGAGCGCATTCCCAATAAAGCAATGACATCTATTCCACTATGGCTTTATGCTCAAACTATGATTGCTGAAACACAGGTTTTTGTATGGCCGCCAACAGCTTATGCTAATTGGGCAATCGGATATTCATTCGAGCGTCGTTATCAAGATGTTGATGCAGGTGTCAATAGTATGGACTTTCCACCAGAGGCTTATGAATCGCTACGTTATGGCCTTGCTGCACGTCTAGGCGATGAGTTCCCGATTGACCCACAAAGGCAGGCGATGCTTGAACAAAAGGCGGCTGGTTATTTTACTGCCATGCGTCAAGCATCAAGCG
>CAYJDY010000293.1:0-1137 GCA_964369045.1 uncultured Candidatus Saccharibacteria bacterium | reverse complement strand
GAGAGGCACTCGAAACACTCGCGTTGTGCGACCGGGTCTTTTCCGCTCATGCGACCTACTTCGAGCCGTCGGCGGATTTGCGTGCATCAGATTGGTTTCGTGAGTGTCTGCTCTCGACTCTGTGCGGTCAACAAGTCGGGGTTCGACTTTCTGAAACACGTGCTTTGCAACAGAGAAAAATGATGCACTATGTGATCGAGGTCGACCACGCATCGCTGATGCGACGCGAGGTGATCACCATACATGACCAGGCGTTTGTGGTCTTATTTCGCGGGCGATTACTGATTGCCGCATATGCCCACTCGATTGCTCCTCCGCGTTCATCAATATGGCTCTTTCGTGTCCCTTAACGGCCATCCATACTTATGGGTGGCCGTTCTTGCTTTTTCTCAAATCTATTGTAGTCTGCGGAAGGAAACATTCAGTTCACTACAAAGGAGAAGGTCATGCTACAACAGTTTTTTGCTCGGCTGCAACGCTTTTGGCGCACCCCAATCGTCGCGCTACAACTCCAGCCTGAAGAGGATTCTTCCGTATCCCTCGCGGGGTGTCGTGATCCGAAATGGAACGACAGCGCGGCTCTGGATGAGATTTGGAAGGAACGTGCACTTGATGAACCGCCTCGGGTGCTGGGCACCGCCGGCGCAGCCAGGGCTCTCCTCGACGAGATTCAGGTGATCTTTGCAAGGGAGATGGATGTCGTCTACTCACCCTTCACCGAGCGGCACTACTGTCGGCACACCGACTGGTTCCGCGATCATCTGGAAAAAATTCCTGATGATGCGATTGTCGGGGACACGAATGATGTGAGTTACCTTTTCGGAAAGCAACTCCGCATTGGTTATGTGTTGGAGCATGACGAACTCTCGGGATTGACCCGCGAAACAATCGAATCCCTCGATCAGCGACTCGATGTATTTCGCCTCGACGGCAAGATCATCGCTGCGTCTCCTACGACGATTATTCGTCAGGAATCTCGCGGCGGGATTAACATCATGTAGTTCTTTCTGTATTTCCCACCGCCCCACAAACTTGGGGCGGTTTTTCTTTTCCGGATTGGGGATAAGTCCGACCTCCCGGTCGTGCTAGAATTAGCGCATGAAGATCGCGATTGTCGGACCACAAAACACGGGCAAA
>CAYJDY010000292.1:0-1138 GCA_964369045.1 uncultured Candidatus Saccharibacteria bacterium | reverse complement strand
TTGCGATAATGAGCCTTTATATGAACACTTTGGAGTATTACATAATGATAATTGAATGCTCAATAGCCCCCCACATTAAAGGGCTTAAAATAAAGGCTAAACAAAAAGGGGGGCATAGCATAGCGATTGCTTACAATAGCAAGCAATCGTTAATAGAAAACGCTAAATATGCCTTATTATCGTTATGCCTTATTTTAGGTATAAAGGATAAAAGTTTTGTATGGTGTATT
Organism: uncultured Candidatus Saccharibacteria bacterium; assembly: GCA_964369045.1. GTDB lineage: Bacteria > Patescibacteriota > Saccharimonadia > Saccharimonadales > AWTP1-31 > CAYJDY01. The sequence continues at coordinate 908 of CAYJDY010000292.1, read as the reverse complement.
GCTGGGGATGTTGTTTTGTTTGTTTCTGTTTTATCTTGTAATTCTAATGTTTTTATTGTTTAGGGGGCTTAACATGGAAAAATCTATGTCCATATGGCAAAATAAGGGCGGCTATTCTTACGCTAATTGTAACGGCATTACTAAGCGTGTGGGGAGTGAAGAGCTAGAATCATACAAGATACTAGCTAGGAGTAGACACTCATTATGGAATGAGGAAAAATGCAAGGGAGAGTGTATTCAAATAAATATGATACATTTGCACAAAAAGTTTAGATAGTTGTTGACAGTATAGCAGACTGTCGTTATATTATCGCTATGGCAGGCAATAATGCATAAATGCCAAAAAGGGGTAGAATATGAATATTAACGAGCTAAGCAAAAAAGCCATGATACGCGCCCTACGCGCATTGGCGCAAGTGTATGGTACAACAGGAGTAGTCGAACTTTTTGAAATAGCAGAAAGCGATTGCTTAAAATTTGATGTTAACGGCAACCTAATCTAAACTTGAAAGGGGGTGCAAGCCCCCACTAAGGAGCGTATAGTGTTAAAATATTGTTTTGTGTCTTTTCTTTTCGGTTATTTTCTTGTTTCAATGTCAATTGCGATGGGAGCGGTATAATGAAAAGTATTTTAAGTTATGGACAGGCAAGGTTAGCAGTTAAAAAAGCTAAAAGTTTTTCCACTTGTGCGAGTGTAGCGATTAACGCGGGCGACGCTTTGAGGGATGGTTACAAGCTCAGGGGTTATGTGAGAGTTGAGAATGGTAAAATGAGTTATTGGGCAAAATCGAAAGACTAAGATAAGCCTAGAATATGCCCCGTTATCGGGGCTTTTTATTGCCTATAGTTTGTGTATTATTGTTTATTTATTGTACAGGCATAGGATAGGGATAAAACTGTTAAGAAAT
>CAYJDY010000291.1:0-1141 GCA_964369045.1 uncultured Candidatus Saccharibacteria bacterium | reverse complement strand
GGACGCACGGCTTGACGGGCAGCTTGTAATACGCGCATGGGCGATGGTGCCTAACGTGCTATTAACCGGCGCCGTCAGGCGTCCGGTTGAATAGCGTGTTATGCGTGTGGTTGAGAAACGGGAAGGACTATGAATGAGTTGGCTCTTTTCGCAGGCGCTGGTGGCGGAATACTCGGCGGGAAGCTCCTGGGATGGAGAACCGTGTGCGCAGTTGAACGTGAAGCCTACGCAGCACAAATTCTGGCGCAACGACAGAACGATGGAAGCCTCGAACCTTTCCCAATTTGGAGCGACGTGTGCAGTTTTGACGGACGCCCATGGCGAGGCATTGTTGACGTTGTTTCAGGTGGCTTTCCGTGCCAGGACATCAGCGCCGCAGGAAGTGGCGCAGGGATTGACGGAGCACGATCCGGGCTTTGGCGAGAAATGGCACGAATTGTCGGTGAGGTACGACCTCGCTTCGTCTTCGTGGAGAACTCACCGCTCCTTGTGGGACGAGGACTTGCCCGCGTGCTCGCTGACCTTGCCGACCTGGGGTTTGATGCTCAATGGTGCGTTATGGGAGCGTCGGACGTGGGCGCACCTCACAACCGGGAACGATGCTGGATTGTGGCCAACGCCACGTAAACAAATGACACGACCATGCAAACCACGCTTGAACTTGAAGAACCAACACAAGAGCAACCTAGAGGAAGTAGTCGCGCTCGAACAGGGCTCGGATGGTGGCAGGCTGAACCCGACGTGGGTCGAGTGGCTGATGGGGTGGCCCATCAAGTGGACCGACTCGCAGCCCTTGGAAACGGACAAGTTCCGGCAGTGGCTGCAGCAGCATGGCGCGTTCTGACTGCTGGCACTCAGAACACGCATAACGTAATTTAGACATCACACAACGTCTAATAGCGCTTTGGCGGTTGTTGTAGCCCGCCGCTACCGCAGCCCCGCACACTGTCGCAATTCGCTCTGGCAAATCTCCAACGTCGCCGCTACTTCGTCGGCTCGCTCAAGGGCGCTAACGGCGTCGTGTAGTACTCCAGCAGCCTCGCCGCCGGAGACTTCCAATCGGTCCCCGGCATCGCTCGCAGCGCTTCCGGGCTGGGGACGAATCGCGGGCACTCTGTCGCGACCGGCTGCACGGATGCGC
>CAYJDY010000290.1:0-1141 GCA_964369045.1 uncultured Candidatus Saccharibacteria bacterium | reverse complement strand
GCGCTATCGCAGAAAGCCGCGACAAAGCCGAAACCGACCGCCTCATTGCAGCCGGGAAAGCGAACGTAGACATTGCCGGAAAGATTCAGGCACCGCCCGGAACAAACATTCACATTGGCGGCGACGGCGTTGTAGGTGACGGCACTATCAACAAGCTCAACCTTTGCCAGAACACATCCGGCACGGGTGGCAATGGCGGCAACGGCGCGCCGGGCGGTCAAGGCGGTACGAATGGTTCAGGAGGTAGCAATACGGCAGGCGCGGGCGCTCCTAGTGGCGCGGTGCCTTGTACGATTGCTAAGTAGTCGTTCAGTACAAATTCTCGCTGTAGAGTTTCTTCTCATCACCGCCGCACCGATAGATACGCTGACCGGCTGCAAGGGCTACCGTTAGCGCTTCCTCGCGCGTCATGAAAACGCCGAATTGGTCAATGAAGCCTTGCTCAAAGCACTGTTTCAGCATTTGCTCGATAGGGAATTGAGCGGCAAGAATCTGTAGAACCATTGTCACGTCGCCATGACGCGCTCCGCAGAAAACGAGTTCCGTCGGATCGTGTCGCTCTGCCGCACAAACCACGCGGCGCTGTGTTGGATCGGTCATATCGTCCTCAGTCTATTCTGGATACGCAGCCGAATAGCGTACTTTGTCAAGTGACCGCTACGCCAGCACCGTTTCAGCTTTCCGTCCCGCCATACCGCGTAATCATCGCGCGGCAACGGTTCGCGGCCTAGCGTCCGCTCAATGCGGCGATCAACTAAAAGCGCGTGGAACTTGTCGTGCTGTGTTGGATCGGTCATTTGTTCCCCGCTATCAAAGTGGCGAGCGCGTCAATAGAATCAATGCGCAAGACGACGCCGTTTTGGGTGCAACCCATTGGGTTTTTTCCCATGCGGCATTCGTGCCAATACCAATGCAGATCGCTATCAATTGCCGGATGTTCGCATTTCAACAGCTTCGCGAGCGCATGCGTGTAGTGGTCAAAAGTGTTCCAAACTGTCCAATGGAATTGTCCCTCTGGCTGTATGCCAATGGCAGTTTCAACGCTGTCAACAAGCGAGACAATTCGCTGGTGCGCGGCTTCCCACGCAACGAGTAAAGCGAGCGTTTCGGTGCGTGTTGGCTCGGTCATTGCCCGCCCTCT
>CAYJDY010000289.1:0-1145 GCA_964369045.1 uncultured Candidatus Saccharibacteria bacterium | reverse complement strand
ACGATAAAGGACGTTATTCTGTTGAACCTTTGTTCAAGTATGTTGAATTAACAACAAATGAAAATAAGCGTGGTGCAATTAGTAAACGAGTTACAGAAATTTATTCAAACTAAGGAGATATAAAATGATTAATCAGCATCAATTGGTTGACGTACTTTGTTCTTTAACAGAAGATGACTTTAAACAAGTTGATGGAGTTATTAAACAACTTCATAATATGTTTGATGATAAAAGTTTAAGTGAAACTATAAAAAATAAAGTTGGTGTTGAGAAGATGCAAACTTTAGCGGAGTTAGTTGATGGTAAGTATGATGAAGAAGTAACGTTTGCTGTGTTAGTGTCTAAATTCAAATAAGGAGAAAATAAATGATTTATGTTGTGTTTTGGTATTTAGTTAGTGTGACGGTATTATCAACGATTTACCAGTTTTATAAATTGACTACAATGAAGACAGACAAGGCTTCTAAATTGGGTTTAATAATTGGAACTAACTTTAGGTTTGTTGTTTTCCTATACTTCTTGTATACTGTTTACCCACTACTAAGTTTAATTAAATAAGGAGAAATAAATGAAACATAAGATTTTAGGTAAAGTTGGAAGTACAGGTAAAACTACAAATAATTCAGATTTTGATGTGCTTCCTTTACTACCAATGTCAGATATGTCTAATCGTCTACTCCGAAAGGAGATGACTTCTACATTGTACGAGTATTACTTAGTAGACGATATTGGTGAAGCTAGTGACTATATTGAGTTATGTGATGTATTACGAAGTGCTTCACCTAATGATGAAATCTTGATTCGCATTAACTCAGGTGGTGGTAGTTTAGCCACAGCGAACATGGTTGTGAACGCCATACGAGAGTCACAAGCTCATGTACACGGTTTCATTGAATCTACTTGTGCATCAGCAGCTACGTTAATTTACCTAGCATGTCACTCTTACAGTTTATCGGAAGATGCAGATATGATGATCCACACATCAAGTTCCCTATATGGCGGAAAGGAGCATGAGCAACACAGTTATGTTACTTTTAGTCGTAAGAAGATTCATAAGATGGTTCGTGACCGTTATGCAGGATTCTTAACCGAAAAAGAGATTGAGAATGTTCTTAATGGACAAGATTATTACTTCGACAGTGAAG
>CAYJDY010000288.1:0-1147 GCA_964369045.1 uncultured Candidatus Saccharibacteria bacterium | reverse complement strand
TGGGCACGGGTGGCGAAGGCGTTATCCTTGCCTTGCGCCTCGGTAAACTTTGCCGTCGTGCCGGGGCCGCCCTGCACCATGATCGGCTTGCCGTCCGGCCCCATGACCATGGTTTCCTGCATTGCACCTTGGCCGACAGGCTTTGGCCCACCCTCGGCGGCAAGGTCAAAGATCGTGCCCCCAGCCACCTTGAACCGTTCGTTCGGGTTCATTTCGGCAGGCTGGAACGTTTTCATCGCCTCCAGCACCCCTTCCACGCTTGCCGCATGGGCCGGAAACTCCGCGAACGGAAACTCCGCAGGGTCAATGCCGCTCTTTTGCAGAAAGGCGCTGTATCCCGCCTCATCCTTGTTCTGATAGAAGAACGCAGCCCCGGACAGGGCGTCTGACATGGCCTTGGCTTCCGCCGCCAGTTGACCCGCCGTCAGCTTGTCCTGTTGAGCGGCCAATGCTTCGGTTGCCGATGCCTTCGCCGCGTCGCGCTTCATCTGCATTTCTTCGGCAGAGAAGGCCAAGTCCTGCCGCTGCCCCTGAATACCGAGAAGGTTGCTCTGCGCAGCCATAGCCGCGCTGGGGTCCATGCCTGCCAATGCGTTCAAGGCCCCCTGATCCCCGGCCAGAATGCCAGCGCCCTGCGACTTGTAAAGCTGCGCAAGGGCGTTCTGGCGCGACAAGTTAATCTGGTTCTCCGCAGCTTGCCGCCCTCGGTCCATCGCGCCCAGAATGTCCGGTGTTTGGCCCTGAAGAATGATGCTCGCGTCCAAGATGTCACCCCATTCCTAGGCTATTACGGCGGTTCATAAATGCCGAAGGATCGGCGCGCATATCAACCCACTGCATTTGCGGCGCTTGCATCTGGGCCAAGGCGTTTTCACCTTGCTGCGCGGGCATTCCCGCTGGCCCGGCAAGTGCGTTCTGCGGCATGTTCGGATCAGCCGTGATGCCCGCATACTTTCGCGCCGTCGCAAGCGTGGCGTCCAAATGCGGAACCCCAGGGCGCTCCCAGTGGTTTGTGAAAAACTCTGCCGCCTGCACCGCGTCTTGCGCTCCCAGCACCTTTTGCCATGCGCCCTTTTCGGTGTTGGCGTTCTCCCACATCAGGAAATCCAACTGCATTTCCGGGTCATTCACCGGAACGCCCTTGTCT
>CAYJDY010000287.1:0-1154 GCA_964369045.1 uncultured Candidatus Saccharibacteria bacterium | reverse complement strand
CTCGATCGAATCAAGTTGTAACCCCCCGTTCGGAGAACCGATGCGCACCGTCTGGATCTGCCCGTCACGTAACCGTCCCGCCAACATCGCCCGGCTATTGAATGCGTGGGATGACACCCGCGCCCAGGCCGATCTGGTTGTGGCCGTTGATGATGACGACGACCACCTGAACGACTACCGGGAACTGTTCAACGACACCGACCCGTCGCAGTTCATCCTGCAGGTGGGACCGCGTACCAAGCTGGGGCCGACTCTGAACCGGCTCGCGGTGGACTACGCGCCGCACTATGACGCGGTGGGGTTCCTCGGTGATGACCACATTCCGCGCACCCCGCGGTGGGATCAGCGTCTAGCCGACGTGCTCGACGGTGGCCTGGCCTACGGCAACGACCTATTCCAGGGTGAGCGCCTTGCAACCGCTGTCCTGCAGGCGTCACGGATCATCACCACGCTGGGACAGTTCCACCCGCCGCAACTGGTGCACCTGTACCTCGACGACTACTGGGTGGCACTCGGGCAGGGAATAGGGCAGCTGACCTACCTGCCCGACGTGATCCTTGAACACGTCCACTTCACGAACGGCAAAAGCGCAACGGATCAAACCTACGCCGAAGCCAACAGTTCAGACAACCAGCGCAACGACCAGGCGGCGTGGCAGGACTACCGCACCACACAGCTACCGCAGGACATCGACGCGCTAACGGCCACAGCATGAGGAAACGTTTACGGCCTGCCTACCCGGCCAGCGAACTTCCCACCGTGTACCCGTCCACCTATGACCACACCCGCTGGCCCGATCACCTGGACCGGGTAGCGCGCACGATTGAGTTCGCAGAAACCGCGGCACCACTTGCCGCGACGGTGGCGGATCTGTCGTGCGGCGATGCGGCGATAGCGCGTGCGCTAGCCGACCACTGGAACGCGGACTGCACCCTCGGCGATCTCGTCGCAGGCTATGAACACCACGGCCAGATAGAAGACACCATCGAAACGATCGACCCGGTGGATGTCTTCATCTGTTCGGAAACACTCGAACACATCGACAACCCCGACCACCTGCTAGCGCGCATCCGCGCCAAGGCGTCACGGCTGATTCTGTCCACGCCATGCGATGAGACGATCACGAACCCGGAACACTACTGGGCATGGGGCGC
>CAYJDY010000286.1:0-1154 GCA_964369045.1 uncultured Candidatus Saccharibacteria bacterium | reverse complement strand
CCACCGCGTATCCCTGCCCAACTGTTACCGCTATCCAGTCAGCACTAGGTGAGGGACAGTGAGTAAGTGGCAGAAGATAGACCCGGATCAAATCAAAGTCGGTGACCGGGTGAAGTGTGTTGACGACTCCACCGATTGTGTAACCACACACTCAGGAATCGTCACAGACCTAGAAGGCGGTGACATTGTGGTTGGAATCAATGGCTACATCCATCCGCTTACGGGCACTTGGTACATAGCCAAACCCAAGAAGGCGAAGCCACCAACCCGTCCCGATGAACCGCCCGTTGGATCGTTCGTCCGGGTTGACAGGACGGAGCGGGCGTGGCTACGACTGAACGAACACGACTACACAGAAGCGACCGGCGACATAACAAGCGCCTGGGCTTCCATCACCGAACCTGGGGACACGATCACGAGACTTTCGTTAGTCGAGGCCACCGATGATTAAGTCAAAACCCTACTACTGGATCACATGCGACAAATGTGACAAGAAGTGCGATTACTACGAGCACTCCGCGTGGGCCGAGGAATGGACAGCGGTCGAGTATGCAGAGGCCGATGACTGGATCACCCACGGCGACAAACACTTCTGCCCAGACTGTCAGGTTGTGTGTGAAGACTGCGAAATTAGGTGTGCGCCACCAGACGCAAACTCCAAGTGCGACAAATGTGAGAGGGACACAAAATGAGTAGCGAACTCGACGCAATCAAAGCCAGAGCGGAAGCGGCCACCGATGGGCCGTGGGTACAAGGGCGATTCATTGACAGTCACCACACGTCCCGCAAATCTGACGAATGGAAGTCAAACGCCGACGAACAGGAGCGGTTGTCGGTGCGTGTCGGTGATCCGATGGGTGAGCACGTCGCCCGCATTACAGACGGCGACCACAGTGACGCCGTGTTCATCGCTCACGCAAGGCAGGACATCCCCGCACTTCTGGCAGCAGTAGAAGCGGTGCTGGAACTGCACAAACCGATCACTGACGACGGTAATTCGCTCCGTAATTGGCTTGGCATGTACGACGGTAAACCTCGGGATTACTGCAACGAGTGCGAGGTAGACGGGTACACGGCAGTGCCTTACCCGTGCCCAACCGTTACCGCTATCCAGTCAGCACTAGGTGAGGGGGAGAAGTGACCCGACCCGACTA
>CAYJDY010000285.1:0-1156 GCA_964369045.1 uncultured Candidatus Saccharibacteria bacterium | reverse complement strand
CGTCAGAAAGGTGCCCGTGGTGAGCGCCAGGTCCGCGACCTGTTCCGCGACTTCGGCCTGATCGCCCGCCGTGGCCAGCAGTTCTCCGGTGGGTCCGACTCACCCGATGTGATTGTGCCCGAGCTGGCCGGGACCATGCACCTTGAGGTGAAATGGGTGCAGGGTATCATTGGCCAGAAGCTCCGGTCCGCCATTGAGCAGTCCCAGCGGGACGGCGGTGGCAAGACCTGGACCGTTTTCCACAAGGAAAACAACTGCCCCTGGCTCGTCACCCTGGACGCCCGTGAGTTCGTGAAGCTCCTGGCCGATGGCCTACCCGCGGAAGTCCATGAGTAACGACACCCTGATTCTCCTGCTAATCACACTCTGGCTGGTACTCTCCGTCACTTTGTCCGGGCACAACAATAATGACCAATGACATCCTGCTCGGACAACCCGACGAAATCACCAAGGAAGGCCGCCGCCTTCACCGTATCACGCTGTGGCTGCCCCTGGCCTACGCGGATGACACCCAGTTTGGGAAGGTAAACAACGAGGAATGGCTGGAGCGGGAAGCCGCCCGGTTCCGTTCCAAGGGCACCCGCTGCTGGATTCACCACGACAAGGTGACCGACACCGGGGCGCTATTCTCCAACAGCTTTTTCTATACTCACACCAATGAATAATAAACCACCGGAAGGGTTCAGATTGCTAGGGGTCGGGGAGCGCGTCCCGCTCGTCTGCTTGGGCAGGCCGCGAGACGATGATTCCCAAGACTGGGAGCCCGTTAGCCTGTGCCAAGGGGCCATTGTGGACGCTGACGATACTTGGGATTACGCCGCCTTGATTAACCCGGCAGAGGAGCCATTTGCCACGGTTGGCACCCCGCCAGGTCCGTTGCCTTGGTCTGCCGCTGAACGCAAGCGCATCCCCGTCACCACCGGCTTCCTCGACTACTTCCCGGCCGCCATTGCCGAGGTGGCCAAGCTGTCCCTTGCGGGCAACGACCAGCACAACCCGGGCACGCCGCTGCACTGGGACAAGAGCAAGAGCACCGATGAGGCCGACGCCCTGCTGCGTCACCTGATGGAGCGCGGGACCTTTGACACGGATGGCCAGCGGCACAGTGCGAAGGTGGCCTGGCGGGCCATGGCGCTGCTGCAGCGGGAACTGGAGG
>CAYJDY010000284.1:0-1168 GCA_964369045.1 uncultured Candidatus Saccharibacteria bacterium | reverse complement strand
CAGTCTGCTTACATGGTTTTAGCCATTGGTCTATTACTGCTCGTGCAACTTGCTCTGTCATCTTTGGCGGCACGCTCATGCCGATCATGTATTTGCCGATCTTGTCAGTCTTGGCGTGATAGTCGTCGGGGAAGCTTCCAAGGCGCTTCCATTCGCGGTAGGTAAGCTTCCTGCATTCGCTCCAATGTGTAAAAACATGGGAGTTTGCTGATAGGGTTGGGGTTGGCCGCGATTGGTGCAGCCTAGCATGCTGGAACAGCGACTCCTTGCCCCTCACTTTGGCAACTGCTTTCCCGTAGCTTTCACCTTGCGGAGTATCTTTCCACCACAACAGGTCAGACTCTCTCGGCCTTGAATCATGCTTTTCTTCATCAGTCAGAACCTGTACATCACTTGTCGCCTCGCCCGCACTAATCCATCGGTGAGTCGGTGCCAGCTTCAACGGCGGCACGTCGATATCATTGCGCACGGCACAGAAGAACACCCGCTCGCGCTTCTGAGGCACGCCACAATCAGCCGCATTCAGCAGGAACAACTGGGGCCGATAACCCAACTCTTTGAAGCGCGCCATCACCATCTTGGTGTAACCCTTCGCATTGCCGATCAGCATTCCCTTGACGTTTTCGGCAATCGCAACCTTGGGGCGCAACCTACCAACCAGGTCAAGGTAATCAAAAAACAGGTCGCTCAGTACCTGCTTGGCCTGGCCTTCACGGAAATGCTTTTCCTTGCCCCACGCCTTTTCACGACTGCCCGCCATGCTGAATGTTGAACACGGCGGAGAACCGTCCAGAATGTCCAGCTCAAACAGTTCAGGCGGCAGCTCTTTGGTCAGCAGCTCATTGATGGGGCACAGGAAGTAATGCTTCGGCTTGATGTTCAGCTTGTAATGCCACGCCATCTCGGGGTCGATGTCGTTTGCTGCAATGACTTCGCACCCGGCGCGCTTGTAGCCCATGCTTGAGCCGCCGCCACAGGCGAACGTGCTCATCACCTTGATGCCATTCTGCGGCACTGATTCCAAGTCAGTTAGATTCCACGCGCAATCTGGCGTTTTAATCATTAAACTCGAATCCACATTTTGGACAAGTACAATTCATTTTATAATCATCTGGGTCAATCTCTTTTGTGCTGGACTCCCTATCTGCTTCTGGGATCGTGCCAAAGA
>CAYJDY010000283.1:0-1172 GCA_964369045.1 uncultured Candidatus Saccharibacteria bacterium | reverse complement strand
TAACAAAGTGTAGTGCATTTTAAGCCCGCACTAACGCAAGGCTGCAAAACGTTAGGTGCAATAAAGCGTACTACCACAAAATCTCACCTATTTTCAAATTATCATTTATTGGAAAATTACCAAGTTCATTCTTTTTGATTACTAATACACCAAGAGAAAAACCACTTTGCCTCCATTCTCCAATCCTCCTAAAATATGGAGATTCTATTAAGAATATTTCTTCCAATCTATAACCATTTTCTTTTAAAAAGTTTAATTTCCCATTCATCCAAATTGTGTTTATCGTAACTAACAACGCTATATTAGGTATTCCCAATTCAACTGATTTCTGTATAAACTTTGTTACCATTGAAAATGGTGGATTTGTAATAACCCATTCGGCATCAGTTGTTTCCTTTTTGAAATAATCAACACCTTTACTAATCTCACACCATTCAAAACTAAATCCTTTTTCTGTAAAAATATCTGTAAATCCTCCATCACCCATACAAGGTTCTAATATAATGCCTTGTGGATTTAGTTTTTCTACTATTGCTTTTGCCATTTCTCTTGGTGTATAGATACAATCTTCACCATTATAACTTGTTAATTTTCTACCCATTTTTGTTTCTCTTTTAAAATTTTACTGCACCTAACAAGGTGTATAAGAAAGTTTGCTATAAAGTTTAGTGCAATTTTGAAAGTTCATCTAAGCAAACCTTCTCATACACCCAACCGTTACCTGCCATTGTTAGCAGACGTTTCCAAATTGACATTACCATCTACTTCATTACCCCAGCAATCCCACCCTTCCTTTGTGTTTCTTGCAAATAATTCAACTCTTGGCAAATCACCACAAAGAGCAATTATTTTTTCATACATAATTTCAGGCTTTTTACTGTGTTGTTCTATCTTAGTGTCAATGATAGAGTGGATATTTTTTTCTACTCGTTTCGGGTCGCCTTTTACACCTAATAAGCAGTATTCAGGGTTGCTTCTTGTCCACCATCCCATCCCCCAAAACCAACTATCGGCTTTCTTGTTTCGCTTCACCCATGTAAATGCTATTGTCTTATATTCAAATCCCCAAGCCTTCATTGTAAATAATGCTTCGGGTATTAAAGGAGCAGTTGCCCACAAAAGCAATACGCAATCTTTATCAGCAATATCTTTTACAGGTAAATCGTAAATAT
>CAYJDY010000282.1:0-1180 GCA_964369045.1 uncultured Candidatus Saccharibacteria bacterium | reverse complement strand
AGAACGCAGCGGGCGAGATGAAGGAAGCCGAGCCCGCCGCGTTCATCGAAGGCGAAATGTTCCCGCCGATCTTCGCTGGCGTCGGCTACGAGAACAAAATCTGGGCCAAGACCGTGATCGAGGTTCCCGAGGAGGAGGGCAAGAACATGCGCCGCCTCGGTATCGCGGAAGCGTACCTCTGATGACGGTGCAACTGACTGCCGAGGAGGTCCGCAACTGCACGTGGACGCTCGAGGAAGTCACGCCCGAATACCGCCGATATGTTGGCCGGGGCGCGCACCCGGTCACTGGCGCCCCCATCGTAGTGCGGAAGACGGAATACCTGGCGGAAGACGCCTTGCTCGCCCGCAACGCCGATGAGCGCAACGAGAATGACAATCGCCGTTGGTCGCAGGGCACCGGGTCCGACCGGTTCGGCGTGCCGCTGGTCAAGGTCGCATCGATCCCGCTCAACAAGTTCTACGCCGACTTCGCCCATCACCTGAAGGTTGGCGACAAGGATTTCGGCAAATGGTGGCTCTCGAAAGATGAGAACCAGCCGTTTCGCACGCGAAGGGGCAAGGTCTGATGGCTTTCAACACCTACGCCACCGTCAGCGCCGCAATCTCGGATTGGGAAGAGCGGTCCTTCTCCTCCTCCGAAACGGATGAATTTCTCGCGCTTGCCGAGGCTGCTGCCAATCGCAAACTGCGGCAGGATTTCCGGCGCCGCACGTCTACCACGATCACCACGGACTCGTCAGGGGAAGCCACGCTGCCCACCGGGTTCGTCGGCATGACCTCGCTGGTGCGGGACGTGCTGGGCTCTGTGCCGCTGAAGCAGGTTAGCTGGGATGCCCTCATCGCCCGCAATCCGTACGAAGTCACGGAGGACGCCGGGGTCTATGCCATCAACGGCACGGTGCTGAAGGTCGCGCCGATCACAGCGGACAGCTTCATTTGCAAGTTCTCATCGGTGCTGACGGCGCTGTCCAGCGTGAACACCACCAACTGGCTGCTGACTCTCGCGCCCGACTACTACCTGTTCTACGGGCAGGCTATGGCTGCGGCAAAGGCCAAGGACTACGCATCCGCCAGCGGGCTCAAGGGCGAAGCGCTCGCCATCCTCGATGAACTCGTCTCTCAGGGCAATGTCGCTGAATACGGCAATGCCGAGATGACCCTGAGCATGGCAACGCCCT
>CAYJDY010000281.1:0-1185 GCA_964369045.1 uncultured Candidatus Saccharibacteria bacterium | reverse complement strand
TAACAGTAGGATTACTACAATCAGCACAAGGTCATAAGTATCAAGCTACGCATAACGATAGATTAAAAGTACTATTCAATCAGAACTATATCGGACGACACTATAACGACAGCTACCGTATAGATCGCCGATACGCCGAATACTTCATCCTTCCCAATGGTATCAATGCCCTAAAAGCCTTAAATATCTTTAAGCCAACAGTGCTTAACATCCTGTACAAAGATAAAACGGCCAAGTCGCAGTTTATTGCCCATTCCCTGGGCATCTTCGAGCTCTACAACACCGTTCGTAGGCTGTACCCTGATACTTTTAGCTTCTATACAAAAATAGAACTCACGGGACGTGATGACTATCCACGGCTGCTGCCCGATGCCCACTTAAAACCATTAGACCCATCAAAGACACAAGAGTTTTACCTTGACTTTGTTGATGACCTAGCCCAACTCCTGCTAGTAAAGCGTAAGATAACGAGCTATATAAAGCATTGTGACTCAGATGAATTGCAATATACCGGCAAGATTTATCCTGAAGTATTACTAATTACTGAACTGGCCAGCACTGAAAAAACGCTCCATAAGTATATTGAGAAGAAACTGAGCTACTCGGGAGTAGATATGAAGTTTCGCACAACATCAAAAAAGGCATTGCTCGAATCACAATCTACAGGTGAGAAAATATGGCACCAAGTTGGCGAAGATGAACCAACTGCACTTGGCATTTTTATAAAATGACAAGTCACCTCGAGCGCTTGCGACGAGGTTTTGTCTTGAAGCACACTGAGTCTTCGGTAGCAGACCACAACTATACAGCGATTACGCACTCACTACATTCCCTCCAGCATAAAAGCATAGTACCAACCATGCCGAAAATATATAAAGCGAAGCATGCGAAATACAAAAATCGTCAAGTCGCATGCTTCAGAGATGTTCGTCGCACGCGGATAAAGGCCCACGACAGGTAGCTCACGGCGAATACCAAAAGCATTGATTAGCCCCAAGAGGCTAATATCTAACTTGTCATGGTATGCCAGGGCAGCTCGGAACCCAATGTTAGAATTGGAATTCGACGGTGCGTTCTCGAGATTGAGCGTGAAAGCTCCCGAGTTCGGCCCATTGTTCCAATTGCCACCACGGATGAAGCCAACGACGTCGGGAGAGCCGGTGGAGAAGTCCGAGTTGAGGATGC
>CAYJDY010000280.1:0-1189 GCA_964369045.1 uncultured Candidatus Saccharibacteria bacterium | reverse complement strand
TCACCATAAGAGATTTTTCAAGTCCAGCTAGCTGGAAAACCGGATGCACCCCTGTAAAAAGGGGTGTTTTTGGTGTTCCAGGTTTCAGATCGTTGTATGTCGGGAATTTCTTGAGAGATGCAGCAAAAAACTGAGCTCTTTTAACTGGATCAATCTGTTTGAGTAGCAGTTCTTCAGGGTGTTCCATAAGTAATCTGACTCTTTGTAAAACTTGCTTCATATTGGGTTTTTCCTTAGTGACTTGCTTGACCCTCTCTGCCTCAAGAGACTCGATTTGTTGTTCTAGCTTCATAAGATCCTCCTCAATGTATTTAATGGCTGTTTCTGAACTGATAAGCTTCAGCTTGCTGACTGATACCTCAGCTTCAGTTCTTAGCTGTTTGATGCGCTCCTCGATGCCTACAATGGCCTGCTTTTCGTGATCTTGGCGTTTGCCCCATTCAGCCTCAATCACACTTATTACGTTATCTACGGTCTCCTGAGAGAAAACAAGATTGCTAATAAAGCTTTCGACTGTTGCGTCGAACTGTTCTTTAGGAATACGGAAGTAATGGCCGTAGTTACTGCAGTGATACGCTGGATAGTGTTTTCCAGATTTACCCCGTGAGGCACTGCCCAGTAACGGGCGTTCACAGTCAGGACATAGGACGAACTTCCGATACGGGAAATCAGGATTACGATGACCTTTATTCACTAGGTGTTCTGGTGGGCGCTTCTTGTGAATAGTTATCTTGCCATCGATATCTTCCGTAATGGAGTGTTTGCCTTTATTGGCTTGATTAAATAACTCGATAGATACCAAGCCATCGAAGACGCAACGCACTGGTTTGCCGTCTGTCCACTTCTCGTTATTGATGCCGGTATAGATTGTATTGCGTAGCATCTTTTGCATGGCCTTAACCGTTAATGGCTTACCGCCACGATGCGACACAACTTTAGTGCGATCTTTTTTGTCACGAACATAGTGAACTCTGGTCTCGAACCCGAGTTGGTTAATGGCCTCAACAATTTCTTCGTCATGAAGCGTGCCACGGGCTCGTAATTCATACATCTTTCGCACATGATCGGCCTCAATGGGATGAGGCTTGAGTATGCACCTTTTTCCATTTCGGGTCTCGATCTTTTCGCTTACAAAACCATAGGGTGGTTGTCTCATCCAAAAGCCCATTTGGGTGTAGCGGATCTCTGC
>CAYJDY010000279.1:0-1192 GCA_964369045.1 uncultured Candidatus Saccharibacteria bacterium | reverse complement strand
CGCAATAGGCCAGCGTATAGGTGATGAGGCTTGCCGCCCGGCGCACCGACATGAGCGCGCTGCTCTCCCGGATGTTGACTAACTCGCCTTCCAAGCCGGGAACGACCTCGCTGCCTTCAGCCGTTGCAGCCGCGTGCCCGCTAATCAGCAGCACCTTCCACACTTCCGGCTTGCGAGGCTTGCCGAGGAACAGGTGACCGGACTTCGCAATGTCGGAGCAGATCGCGTGGAACATGGCGTTCTGATCGCTTGAGCGCGTCGGCTCGGCTACGGTGATGACATAGCGGTCGGGGGCGTCGAATATCGCGTTCATCGCGTTCTCACGGATGCGCGGGTTGACGAGAACGAAGGTCTTTTTGTCGGTCACCGAATTATCGGCGGGGCCTTATTAGGTGCCCCACCGCCCTAGTTGGGATTGCTATGCGTTCGCCAAGGCGGCTGCTTTCAGCGCCTCTTTGAGGTCGATCAGATCCAGCTCCATCGTTTCCGGGAGCCGCTTGATGTCGGGCATGTTGGCCTTCCACACTTCGGCCATGCGCGCTGTGCTTTCCTCAGCCGCGGCCTTCAGGTCGGCGGTGATGCGGGCTTTGAGCTTGGATGCCCCGTCCCCGCCAGCAAGGCGAGATGCCGGCTTCGGCTGCTCGGGCTGGGCGGAGGCGGGCTCTGACACTGCCGGTGTTGCCGTCTCCAGCCCCGGTCCGAACTGCTTGTTCAGCGCGGCTTGAAGCTTGACGTACTGGTCCTTTTTGATCCGCACCGAACGGCCAGCAGGCTCCAGGTCGACCCAGATGTTGCCGAGGTCGTAGAGGTAGCGGCCGATGCCCCACTTCACGGCGGCTCGCTTCAGAGCATCGCTGATCGCGCCCTTCTCGGCCTCTACGTCGCTATCGCCAGCGCCATCAGCCTTGGTCACCCACTGGTCACCAATGCGGATGCTGAGGTAGCAGACCGTGCGCGGGCCGTGGAACTCGTAGCGGTCCTGCCAATTCTCGGAGCCGCACACGGCATCGAGGCGGTCCATGACATGGCGAGCAGTGAGGTAGGCCAGCGCCAGACCTGATGTCTTGTCGCTGTTGGTGCTGCCGACGCGCCACTCTATTTCGGCGGCAGGGAACGGCTTGTGGAGGTCGTGGAGGTTCACGCTGCCACCTCGCCAAGGGCGATCATCATGCGCTGATGGACGGCACGGACC
>CAYJDY010000278.1:0-1193 GCA_964369045.1 uncultured Candidatus Saccharibacteria bacterium | reverse complement strand
CCCCCATCAACCAGCGCCCGACTCGTGAGCCCTGCTCCAGCAATTGCAGGCCCACAGCCGCTGCGCCGAAAGGGGTTGCCGCTGCCGCCGCACCGCCGCCCAGCGAGTAGGTGAACTCGGCCAGCGACCGTTGATCCGGTGCCATCTGCTGCGGTGTACGCAGGCCCACAACCTTGCGCAAACCTTGACCCGCCTCACTGCCCACCACTGCCCCGAGAAAAGCGCCTGCGGCCATTCCGTAACCACCGCCGATCTGCCCAATTCGTGTACCAGCGTAGATGCCAGCCGCAGCCCCACCACCCTCCAGCACCCCGGACGCGAACGCCTCGGTGCCGGGGTTGTCGACTCGGGTTCCGGCATTGTTCTCCTCGGGGCTGGCCGGTCCAGCAACCAGATCCCCGATCCCCGGGTCTGGGGCTTCGGGTTGACCTGTCGACTTGACGAGATCGGCGATGTCGCTCATTTGCGCACCTGGGGCGTTGGATCGTCGCGGTAGAGGAATTTGGTGCCGGGTGCAAGTTTCTGCACCTCGTCACGAGTATTCACCCGCTTCTGAGGCACGTTGAGCCGGGCAAGGATGTTGTTCACGACTGACACACCCTCAGCCGCTGTCGTCCGCATGTCCTGCGTTGCTCCGGTCTGCGCGGTGTTCTGGTAGTCCTTCAGTTTCTTGCGCAACTCGGCGTCGATGTTCTGGAACTTGAACCGCAACTCCCGCTCACTGCCGAAAATCTTCGGGTCAATCGACACGATGGACTTGAGTTCCTGCCGGTACTGATTGGCGATCACATCCTTGCCGCCGCCCATGTTCACGAACCCGCGCACGATGTCGTTCTGGATGATCTGGGACGCCTGCGCCGCCCGACCATAGACCGGAGAGATTTTCAGCGAGTCGCCGATGTTCAGCGGCAAGTCGGCAGCGTTGCGTTTGATCCACGCCTCCAAACCCACGATCTTGCCAGCGTTCTCGTACAAGTCGATCACGTCACCATCTTGCATCGGTGGTGCGCTGCCCGGTGCGGCCGGCGCCGCGCTCCCGGCGTCCGCGATAGCGTGACCCCGCGAGTCGATGGTGGCTTGCACCCCATCGGGCATGGTGATCTTGGTGCCGGGTGCGTACATCTGACCCTTGGGGTCGAGGAACGGGCCGGTGTCGGTCCCCTGACCCGTGGACACGCTGCCCGTGATGCCGC
>CAYJDY010000277.1:0-1197 GCA_964369045.1 uncultured Candidatus Saccharibacteria bacterium | reverse complement strand
ACGGGGCTGTAAGTCATGGCGATTGTTCGTGGGCTTTGCACTTTGGCGGAAGCTCGAGCTTCGATCTTCAAGGCCACAGAATCGACGGCGTCGACGACCCGTAATGCGGAGATTGAGGATTTCGTTTCCGCTGCTACACCGGTCATTGAAGCGATCACTGGGCCAATGTATGCCGAGTCCCGAACAGTCACTTTGGACGGTGGCGCTCATACGTTGGTGCTGCCGTTCCGGTTCAACACGGTGACCTCTGTGACTGTTGATGGGGTTGCGGTCACTGACTATGTGGTTGATGCCCTGTCGGGGTTGATCCATTCGGGTACTGAGTTGTCGCCCACCGATTTCAATTCGGGAACTTTGAACGTCGATGTAGTGGTGACGGTCGGTTACGCAACGATCCCACCGAATGTGAAGAAAGCTGCGCTGGCTCTTGTCACTCATTGGTGGCAGCAGGGCGAGCAAGGTAACCGGCCCGCATTCGGTGACACGTCGAATGATCCTGCTATTGCGTTCGGTGTTCCCACACGGAGGCTGGCGGAGCTGCTGGGCGGATCTGAGGCGGTGCCCGGTTTTGCCTAGTTCAACTGCGGTAGCTGCGTTCAAAGATGCCGCCTACACCATCGGTGTTGCTTTGTGGCCGTCCGGGGTGCAGGTCAGTTACGGGCATCCGGGGGTTACGCAACTGGATGACATTGTGGCGTTCATGGATGTGTCTGCATCCCAGGAACCCGCGACGTTTGGCACGAACCGGAGCCGTGAGGAAACCCTTGAGCTGAAGGTCATGTTCTCGTGTTTCCGTGCTGGCGGGCCGGACATGGAGAAGGTTGCGTTCGACCGGGCTATCGAGTTGCAGGCACAACTTGAGACTGCTTTCCGAGTTACGGACACCACCACTGGTGGGTCGGTTCGTGAATGTTTCCTCACCGATATCAGGGTGTCATCTGCCACCGATGAGCAGACGTTGAGCAAAGGCCGACTGGTCGAGATCGAAGCCACATACACGGCGAAGGCAAGGGTGAAAACAGCATGAGCAAGTTCAGGAATGTGTCCCCGTTGGGGGATCTCGAGGTTCCCGTTTTGGGGCGGGTTGTGAAGGCGGGGGAAACCTTCGAGGTGCCTGCCGATCTTACGGAGTCGTTCGCTGCACAGTCGGACGTTTGGGAGCCGGTCACGGCGAAGAAGGGTGATGACTGATGACTA
>CAYJDY010000276.1:0-1201 GCA_964369045.1 uncultured Candidatus Saccharibacteria bacterium | reverse complement strand
CGTCGGTGACGATGGTACGTGGCAGCTGTGCCACTACCGCTGCAATGAAGGGCTCCCGCAGGCCCATCTTGCTCGCGGCTAAATCAATACGCTCTGCAAATGACATGTCAGTCTCCAGTAATCAATGTGAACAAGTTAATCAATCAACGCGCCAATGGCTTCGATGTACGTCATGGCCTCATGTATCGTATCGAACTCCTTGGCGTTGTGCAAGGGCAAGCGGGCCCACCACGACTCCTCGTAGGGTGTCGGGTACACCTCGCCCACGATTCTCCCCTTCAGCCGCAGCACATACTCTTTGCTCCAGATGAAGGGCTGGGTCCAGCCGGAGAACGTATCGTCGCCAGTGCTGTGGCCGATCCGAATACTCCGACCCTCAAGCATATCCGTTGTCTCTGTCATACGTATCCTTCCAAGGCACAAAGCCCCTCAAGTGTCTGCACCGCGTCCTCACGGGTCGGTGCCCACGCTACCAGTTCAGCGTTGCGGCTTATCGCCCACTCCCCACAGTAGCTGTTGTATTCCGCCGCAGCGTAGAACGGGTTGGTATCGAACATGGGCTTCCCACCGGTGTCTACATACAGTTTCCATGCATTGCTTTTGAACACGATGCGGGTGTCGCCGTACTCCTTCGTGAGGCCGACTACAGGTTCTCTAACTCCAGTGCCCATATCGCCTCCACATGTGTGATGCCGTCCTCGTAAGAGTCGACGTATTTGATGTGCTCGAACCGGGTGCAGGAGGCGACGAGTTTCCCCGTTGCGTCCCGCTCGACACGCCCGAACACACCCCAGTTGTTGTCCTGCACAGCTTTCTTGCGGGGGTCCGCGATGCGGTACATGGCGTACTTCTTGTGGTTGCTCGCATCGCGCCACTCTAATCCCGTGGGATTAAGGTCTATCGCCATGTGACCTCCCTGCCCACAGAGGGCACACGTCCTTGAGAACCCCGATGGGGGTGCCGGGCCCCCACTGTTTTTTGCACTCCTGCCAGTCCCATGTGCGGCCGGAGGGCAGCGTCACTGCTACGCCGGCGCTGTGGTGCCGGCAGGTAGCGCAGGCTCTTTTTGGTTCCATCTCAACCCCGCTTGAAGGCGTCTTGGTTCTTGGCGGCCCACTGCGTGAACGCAGGGGAGCTGATCAGCGCCTTGCAACGCTTGTAGGCCAGCTTCACCGTCAGAGTCTGAATGTCCTTGGGCATC
>CAYJDY010000275.1:0-1209 GCA_964369045.1 uncultured Candidatus Saccharibacteria bacterium | reverse complement strand
GACCTTGATACGCACACGTTCAAATGTGCGCTAACCAATGTCGCGCCTGTTGCTACCAATACCGTGTTGGCCGATATCACGCAGATAGCCGCAGGTAACGGTTACTCGACTGGGGGCGTAACGCTTACCGGTGTGGTGTACACAGAGCCTAGCGCCGGTGTGTGGAGTTGGGATAGCGACAACATCTTTTTCACGGCTACTGGCGGGACCATGGCGACGTTTCGCTATCTGGTGATCTATGACGACACCTCAGCATCGGATAACTTGGTCGGCTATTACGATGCAGGCTCCCAATCCCTGCCAGACGGCCTTGAATTTGAGTTCAAGGTCAACGCTAACGGCCACATTCTGGCGACTAAGAGCCCGTAATGCCGTACCCAGTCAACCGAGTTAAAGACACGACGACCACGACCGGCACTGGTACGGTTACCGTGTCTGGCACGCCTCCCGATGGTTACGTGGCGTTTAGCACGCTGCCCACAGGGACAGAGATTGAGTACACCATTCACGGCGGCGCAGAGTTTGAAGTGGGCCGGGGATTGATGGCCAGTGGAACCACATTCACCCGCGCTTTCGTGCTGGACTCCAGTAACTCCGGCGCACTGGTCAACTTCTCCGCTGGGACAAAGGACGTTTTCGTGACTCTGGCGGCTCAATCAATCAACACATTGGGGCTGACCGCTGCGCTCCCGATGGCACTGAGGTAATCAATGGCTACGAACACAACCCCCATTTGGACCGGCACGCCTGCATTCGGCTTTGGCGCTGCTGTCACTGCTGCCAACACTGCAACGGATGGGACCGGCACGGTAACGACCATCTTCACGGCTGACGCTACGAACGGCGGTTTTGTTGGCTTTGTGAAGTTGAAACCGCTAGGAACAAACGTAGCCAGCAAATGCTATCTGTTTGTGAACAACGGCTCCACGAACGCCACAGCTACCAATAACGTGATGGTGGCTGAAATCACGCTACCTGCAACCACGGCGTCAAACACGGCTGCACTGGTTGAGCTTGGATATAACCTGCAATTGGCGCTACCTGCTGGATACAAAGTGAACATGACACTAGGGACCGCTGTATCTGCTGGCTGGATTGGCTCCGTAGAGGCTGGCTCTTACACCAAGGGCTAAGGATGATCGCTACGGATGCGAAACACCTTCCCGGCGCTCCGCGTGAGCTGTGGATTCCGGGATTCAGCAACAGCAC
>CAYJDY010000274.1:0-1213 GCA_964369045.1 uncultured Candidatus Saccharibacteria bacterium | reverse complement strand
AAAGGGGGCCCAACGTCGGACGACATCCCCATCATGGCCAGCAACGGCGAATTCATGATCAAGGCCAAGGCGGTGGCGAAACTAGGTGTTCCAGCGCTTGAGGCATTGAACGCGATTGCAGACAAGCCAGGCGACAAGAAACCCGCCAAGGCAGGCCATGGCGCAGTGCGCAAGATGGCGGCCGGTGGCCTGATTCTTGGGGACGATGGCGTCTACCGCGTCAATTCGGCAGGGGACGTGAAGGTGCCTGGACGCCAATACGGCGTCACCAATCCACGCGCAGCGACACCCGTTGCCACGATTCCATCGCCAACGATTCCACCTGACCCGAATGCTATAAAAGTCGGAGCAGATGGACGCGCAGTTGCCCCGGGGCAGCAGTATCGTCTGACTGGCCCAGCCGCCCAGCCACCTGGAACGTCACTGGTCACGACCGGCCCGGGGCGCTCATTCACGCCACCCACCATTCCCAATCCTCAGGTGGAGATCCCGTCGAACTACACGCCGCCACAGGTCAACTCCAAGACCGGTGCCTATACGAATGTTCCTCCGGTCGCAGAGCCGCCCGCTGCTGCGCCGCAAGCGCCATCCAGAATCAGCGCAGCCGGTGGTGCCATCCGCAATGCCGCATCAAAGTTGAGCTCGTTTGCCGGTGGCCTGGCTGCACCTCTGACCTTGGGCGCCACAGCTGGGCAAGCAGCTTTAACCGACACGGAAGACTATGCCAAGCGTTTTGGGCTCGAGAACACCCAGCCGGGTCTGGCGCGCGACCTCGGTATTCGCGCACTGGGCGCCGCGTCCGACTTGGGCAACACGCTTGCGCTTGGCCTGCCAAAAGCATTCTTGTACCGGGATGGTGGCGATGCAACTGCCGCAGCACCAGCCGCGCCCGTGGCCACGCCTGCCGTACCCAACACCAACCAACAAGCTGCCCAGGCGACACCGCAAAAACTGGCCACCCCCACAGTGCAGACAGTTCCTACAGCACTACAGCCTCAGCAAAACAATGTCGTCACCCGCGTGGGAAACAGCTACAGCGGAGCGCCCGGTATTTCGGGGGATATTCAGATTGCCAACGGGCAAGGTGCCATTCGTGCGCCACGGGGCGGCGTGAGTTCCATCGACACCAGTGCCGGGTATGCCGCCGACCTGAAGGCCCTGGCCGAGATCGAACGCCAGAAACAGGGTGACTTCGCCAACATTCAGGCCCAGG
>CAYJDY010000273.1:0-1214 GCA_964369045.1 uncultured Candidatus Saccharibacteria bacterium | reverse complement strand
ATTCCCAATCCCAAGGATCAGGCACAGGTTGACTTGCAGAAAGCCAATACCGACCTGACCCGAGAGCAGATCGAACAAATGAAGCGCCGCGCGGCCTACGCGCAGGGCAAAACCTATGTGAAGGGCGGTTAAGCATGAATCCAATGGATACCCAAACAATGGAAGTCCCCGCCAACGAACCCCAGCCAAGTGCTGGGGTTTCTGCTTCTGGCCCGGTGGATCTCGAAGCGATCCGCTCGAAGATGAACATCGCGCCCGAGATTCAGGACATTTACGACAAGTGCATCATCAACGGCCGCCGGATCATGTTTTCACAGGAAACGTTCGCGGAAACCAGCAAGTACCTGGACGGCCCGGAACCGATGGCCAAGAAGATCGCAGATGGCGTAGTCGCCGTCGTGATGATCATGTGGAAGAAATCCAACGAGACACTGAACCCGAAGGTGATTGTCCCGGTCACGCTGGGCTTGACGCTGGATGCGTTTGAATTCCTGCAGAAAGCCGGCAACCCGGAAGCGACCAAGCCGGTGCTGGGCGATGCTACCGACCTGGCGACGACGACTATCATGGATAAATTCGGTGTATCGCAGGATCAATTGGGCTCACTGGTGCAACAGAACCAGGCCGCCGTTGAAGGCGCACCAACCGAACAACCTGGCATTTTGGGAGCGGCGCAATGAGCAACTGGGGCGGAATTCTCGCAGGCGCATTGGGCGGTGCCGCCGATGTAGCCGGCAAACAAGCGCAGCGCGGAATGCGGGAGGAAGCGGAAATGCGCGCCTCTGACCGCGCCCTGGCCAATCAAGAGCGACTGATGGCGGCCCGAATGATGATGGAACAACGGGCGAAGGAATGGGAGCAGGGACAGGCTTCCCGCCGTGCTTCGGAGATCGACGCCGACGCACAAGGCATCCTGACCGGCCAGAAGGTCAAAGGCGTGCAGGATATGTACGGCGACCCGAGCCTGACGAAAGACGACCTGTTGCCGGAAGAACTGGCGATGATCGACACCAACGAGGTTGATGGCGCCCGCGCTCGAGTAACGGCTGCGGAGAAGCGCGGCTATTTGACTGAGGCCAAGGAAGGCCGCGCAGCCCTCGATACCGAACGCCGCTTTGCGTCTGACGAAAATCGCGCCAATGAGGCAACGCGCAAGAATGACCTGCTGGAACAAGACCTCAAAGCGAGGGGCGACCGCGCCGATAGCCTGGCAG
>CAYJDY010000272.1:0-1222 GCA_964369045.1 uncultured Candidatus Saccharibacteria bacterium | reverse complement strand
TTGTGGTTGTGGAGGGATTGATATGACGACAGAACGCGAGAGATTCGAGGCGTGGGCAAAAACGCAGGCATGGCCGCATTACTGGCACAACGGCGGAGGAATGGTGTTTAACGAATCGTCGTTTGAAGCATGGCAAGCCGCCCTATCCGCGCCGCCCGGCTATGTGATGGTTCCGGTTGAGCCGACGCCGGAGATGTTGGTTGCTTCCGTCCGTAGTCGAGAAGGCCCAGCCGTCTACAACGTGACATCGGAAAAAGGACTGGCCGTGCTTGAGTCCGATGCAGCAGACGACTATCGCGCAATGATCTCCGCAGCACAAAAGGAGCCGACATGAGCGAACTGAAGCCCTGCCCGATGTGCGGTGGCGCACCCAATAAACCAGCAAAGAACGGCGGCAGCGACGAACGGAGCGGCTACAACTTTACCGTCACAGTCGCCTGCAAATGCGGACTTCGGATTGATCGGGCGTCGCATCAAGGCAAGCAGGGATGGTGCGACGACTCAGGGCAGGCCGAAGCCGAAGCCATAGCCGCCTGGAACCGCCGCGCACAGCCCGCCACACTGACACCTGAGCAGCGCGCTCGCCTGATTTCCAGCGGTCCTAACGCTGGGAGAGTTAGGAAAGACGCACAGCCCGCCGCGCCTGCCTGCGAATGTGCAGCCTGCAAGCCGAACACGATTGAAGATCAGCGAATGATCTTGTGCTCGATCTGCGGGAACAAGCGATGCCCGCACGCCACCGATCATCGACACGCCTGCACCAACAGCAATGAGTACGGACAGCCGGGGAGCGTGTTTGGGGGCATCGCGCCTGCTGACGCCGCTCCCTCAGTGGCACCGGAGCCGGTGGCGTGGACAACGCTGATTGAGATTGATTGGGTTAAGCGCAATGCTGGCCGTGCGGGCAGCTTTTATGCGGTCAAGGCTGGTCCAAATGACATTCCACTATTCGCCCACCCGCCCCGAGCGCCGCTGACCGACGAAGACTTGAAGCGAATAATGACCATGCAACCCATTTACAGTGATGACCGCGATCATATGCACACCATCCGTATGGGACGTGCCGTCGAATCGGCTGTTCGCAAAATACTTACCGCCGCGCCTGCTGAACCGAAGGGGGCTGATGGCCTGCCAGTGTCGGCGCCGCGCTTGTATGCCGACGAGGAAGCCGCCGTCAGCCGCGCACAGCCCGCCGCGCCTGATGCAGTTACAGAGCGAATAC
>CAYJDY010000271.1:0-1229 GCA_964369045.1 uncultured Candidatus Saccharibacteria bacterium | reverse complement strand
GCTAGACGTGGAGCATGGGCAGGGTATATAGATATCTCTCATAATGACTTTGATGAAATTATTAATCTACTGTCTGTTGCCCCTGATGGTTTAAACATTGGGTGGATTATACATGATGATTTTCTAATCAGACTTAAAGATAATGATCCAGAGGCACAGCGTAGATGGACTACTGTGATTGAAACTAAAATGGTTACAGGAAAAGGATATTTATTATTTGTAGATAAGATAAATCGTCATAGACCAATTGATTACATATACAATAACTTGTATGTGAAAGCATCAAATTTATGTACGGAAATTAATTTAGTTAGTGATGAGGAGCATACATTTACATGCATTATAAGTAGTATGAACTATGCTAAATATAATGAGTGGGAGAAAACTGATAGTATCTTTTGGGCAATTCTTTTTTTGGATTGTGTAGCTCAGGAATTTATAGATTTAGCAGAAGGTATTGAAGAGCTTAGTAAAGCAGTAAGATTTACCAAGAAGAGTAGAGCCTTAGGATTGGGAGCATGTGGATTGCACACTCTCTTTATGCAGGAAGGATTTTCATTTGATAGCTTAGAAGCTCAGTTTTTACATCATGCTATGTTTGATAGTTTAAAAACAAAGACTAAAGAAGCAAGCATAGAACTAGGAAGGACATTGGGTATTCCAGAATGGTGCAAAAAGAGTAAGCAACGTAATACTCATTTGATTGCAATAGCTCCAACAAAAAGCACAGCTTTAATCATGGGTGGGGTTAGTGAGGGGATTAATCCTGTTCCAGCTTTAGTATATACACAAACTACATCAGCGGGAGAAATGCAAAGGATAGACCCCACGTTCCTTGCTTTCTTAAAAGAAAAAGGATATAATACTCCACAACACTTAAAAGAAATAGAAGATGCATTTGGAAGTTGTCAATCAGTCTCATGGATGACAGCAGAAGAGAAGAAACTATTCAGAATAGCTTTTGAATATGATATGAGTGTTATATTGCGTCTCGCCTCACAGCGCCAGAAGTTTATAGATCAAGGGCAAAGTTTGAATTTATTTATAGCTGGTGATGCTGACGAAGAATATATTGCTAGGATACATCAACAAGCTGCTGAAGATGAATGGATACATCAAATATATTACATCTATAGTTCTGCTAATGTAGCAGGAAGTAAGGGGGAGTGTGAAGTATGTCAATAGATATTAATACAAATCTAGGTGACCTATGCTTGGATATGGTAGAC
>CAYJDY010000270.1:0-1229 GCA_964369045.1 uncultured Candidatus Saccharibacteria bacterium | reverse complement strand
ACAGAACTCCTTACCGACCAAGCGCAACTTGTTGTTCTAGAACGTCAATAGAAGCGCAAAGATTAGTCCTTAACTAAAAAGAGCCCCATATGGGGCTCTTTTTAGTTAAGGTTGCTGCTGGCTTATAGCAAACCTTTTTTCTTGAGAGTACGTATAGCTTGTGTGCTAATCTTCATAGTCACTTTTCTTCCGTCAACCATAATAGTCTTAGTCTGGAGGTTTGGCTTCCATACTTTCTTGGTGTGACGTTGTGAGAAGCTGACATTTGAGCCGTATTGCTTGCCTTTACCGGTGAGTTCACATTTCTGCATTTATATTATTCCTATTAGATTCAAAGTGTTATTGTAGTGAAATAACTCCTTAAAGTCAAGTAAAAGGCTAGCACTATATTTGCTATAATGTAGTTGAATGTTTGCCAATATATCACCAACTGATCTCGTCATAGTCTTTATAGCTATATTGGTCTCTATGAGTATCCACGAAGCGATGCACGCATATACATCACATCTCCTTGGCGACACGACTGCAAAAGAACATGGTCGCCTGACGCTTAATCCACTGAAGCACATCGATATATTGACTACTGTACTCCTTCCAGTCGGGCTGCTTGCGCTCGGTTTACCACCGATATTTATTGCCAAACCAGTACCGTTTAACCCTGAAAGGGTAAAGTATGAGGAGTTTGGCGCGGCACTTATAGGTATCGTCGGTCCGTTTACAAACCTGTTCCTTGCAGTTTTAGCGGCAGGGATCATGCGCCTAACAGGCGTTGCTACGGGTACAGAGATGTTCAGCGTGTTTAGTATTTTTATACTGGTAAATCTAAGCTTCTTTGTATTCAACATGATCCCATTCCCGCCACTCGATGGATCGAGGCTGTTGTATGCCTTTGCCCCCGAGCCCGTCCAGAAAGTGTTATATCAGATAGAATCCGGTGGCTTAATGTCGATACTATTGTTCATGCTCATACTTGCGCCAATTCTGAGCCCAGTTATTAGCAATATTGTTAATTCTTTGTATCTTTTTTTATTAACATAACTGACTCGGACTACGGTATAATAAAGGTGGCTGGTGCCAATAATATGATAATCTGAATATTTATCATAAGGGATTTCAATATTCGTGTATAACCGTGGTTATACCGTGCGAAGCCCCACCTGGGTTCCATTCCAGGTTGTCATATTGGTTATCGGCCCAAATACTGATCTTAGGATCAGTATTTTTCGTTT
>CAYJDY010000269.1:0-1229 GCA_964369045.1 uncultured Candidatus Saccharibacteria bacterium | reverse complement strand
GTGATCGAGTTCGTGATACCGAGGAACGCGAAATTCCACCGCAAGTTTTTCTCAATGCTGAATTTCGCCTTCGACTCCTGGGAGCCGGGCCGAATGAGAAAGACCTACAAGGGTAAAGAGGTTTCCAAGAACTTCAAGCGATTCAGGAAAGACGTTCTGATCATGGCTGGATTCTATGACCAGACATTCGACTTGAAAGGCCGCATGAAGCTGGAAGCCCACAGCATCAGCTTCGCAAACATGGACGACGCGGAGTTTGAGCGGGTCTATTCGGCCGTCGCATCTGTGATTCTTGAGCATGTTCTGACTGGCTACTCAGGCCGCGAAGAGCTTGATCGCGTTGTCGACCAGATGATTGGGTATCTATGAAACTGCAAGATTTGACGGGTTTGCAATTTGGTCGGTTGTCGGTAATCGGCCGATCAGAAAATCATGGAAAGCACGTTCGATGGTCTTGTGTATGCGACTGCGGAAAATCCGCAACAGTTTCATCTACGCACTTGAAAACAGGCCATACGAAAAGCTGCGGATGTGTTCGCGATGAGGTTGCTTCCTGTCGAGCGAAGTCCATGGCGAAGCATGGAATGTGGAATTCTCCAGAATGGAATTCATGGAAGTCGATGAAGGATCGATGCCTTCGAAAAACTCACGACAAATACCCGCTCTATGGCGGCCGAGGAATAACTGTTTTCCAGGAATGGATTGGATCGTTCGATGCGTTCTTTGCCCATGTCGGTTGCCGGCCAAGCTCGTCGCATTCAATCGACAGAATTGATTCAAACAAGGGTTATGAGCCGGGTAATGTTCGATGGGCAGATATTAATCAACAGAACAATAACAAGCGAACCAACGTCACCGTTGACATCGATGGCGTTTTGATGACTGCCGCTCAGGTATCTCATCGCTTTGGGATAACGCATCGCGCAGCGGTTTATAGGATTCGGCGCGGTCTTCCGCTGGATGGAAAATCATGAGGATAGCCCAGGCACCAACGGCGTGCGATGCGTTCCACGCCCATAGCGACAACGGGCTGTCCGGCGGCCAGCGCAGCAAGATCATTCACTTCATCGAGACGAGCGGCGGTTCATGGTCGATCGGAGAGCTGGCCGAGGCGCTTGGGATGCAGAAAAGCACGGTCAGCGCCCGTCTGAATGAAATGTTGAACCAGTTCTGCATGCTGGTTGAAAAGCCGAAGCGCAAGGACCGATTGAGCAACATCACGATTCGGC
>CAYJDY010000268.1:0-1230 GCA_964369045.1 uncultured Candidatus Saccharibacteria bacterium | reverse complement strand
AAGAAGAAATGCCGCGATCGCTGGCAAACTGCAAAGTGCGATGCTCTTGCGGAAAAAATCCTAGCGGACATCAGTTTGCGCAAGCAGGGCACAAAATGGGCAGACCCTAAGTACATCGAAGCGCCGCTGGTGTACTTGAATAACGAACGCTGGAATGACGGGTTTTCCCTTGTTGCTGCAACCAAGGCGCACAACAGCTATTCCGACAGGGTCGCGCTATGAGAGCGCTAACCCTTGACGAAATGAACGTAGCCGTTGGGAAACTTTACACCAACGGATTGAAGCGCGGACTCTCAACGCCGTGGCCTTTTTTGACGAAGCTGTACACCGTCGCACCGTCGCAGCATACGCTCGTTACGGGCTATCCCGGCTCTGGTAAATCCGAGTTTTTGGATGCGTTGATTATCGAACTGTTGCGAGCGAATCCGACAGCGCGGGCAGCGTTCTACTCGCCTGAAAACAAGCCTTACGAGCTGCACATTTCCAAGCTCTTGGAAAAGCACAACGGGCACCCGTTCAGCGAAGGGCCGAACCCACGCATGACCGCAACGGAAGCGGCTGACAGCTTCAAGTGGCTAACAAGCCGCGTTCGGTTTATTGACGATGGCGACGGCGCACAGTCAATTTTTGATGTGCTGTCGGACAAGTTCCCTGTAGAAGATTTGTACTGGTGGGAACCCGGTCATGAGACGCGCAACGCGCCAAAAGAGCGGCCATTCTTTCTCATCATTGACCCGTGGAACTTCCTGCACAAAGACACCAGCAACGGGCAAACCGAAGCCGATTATTTGAGCGAAGCGCTAGGCCGGTTGGATAAGTTTGTTCATGCCACGGGCGCGCACGTTTTCATTGTTGCTCACCCGAAGTTGGTCGCAAAGAGCAAGGACGGCATTCAGCCCGTTCCTACTTTTTTCGATGTTGCGGGCGGCGCTCATTGGGGCAACAAGCTCGACAACATCATCACGGTGCATAGGCCTGACAAAACAGACCATCGCGCGCCGGTAGAAGTTCACGTACAAAAGATTCGCTTCAAACACATTGGAGAGGTAGGGCTATGCAAACTCAAGTACGACAAGATCAACGGTCGCTACAGCACGTATCTGGAGGCGGTGACAGCAGAGAGCTACAGCGCGAACTCGAAAGAATGGTAACGGCGGTTTGTCAACGCAATTCACCTGAAAACTGGCGCGACGAAGCGATGGATTCAATCGGCGAAGTTAACGAGTCAAT
>CAYJDY010000267.1:0-1237 GCA_964369045.1 uncultured Candidatus Saccharibacteria bacterium | reverse complement strand
TAGTTTCTCGAACAATTGTCTCGAAATCAATTTTTGCAGTGGTATTTATTTCACCGAACAGTGCCACCCGATTGGCACCGGCTACTGTTTCAATTCCTGTTCTAGCATGAGGGTCCTGCGCCAGTATGGCATCGAGGATTGCATCGCTGATGCGGTCTGCAATTTTATCGGGGTGTCCTGCGCAGACGCTCTCACTCGTAAATAATGTTTTTGTCATTCTAATTCCTTTCTTATTTTACATACTCAAATACTGGATCAACTGCGACCAAAGCGACCGTTCTTGGCTCACAACTTCTAGGTTCTACTACTTGGCCCGCTTCAAACGAAGCACTGGCCGATGCAAGTACAGCGGAGAATCCGTCGATGTCTCCGTGTACTTTCTCGCAGCACATGTATTTTGGGTCGAACTCGGGCATAAAAATATCCTTTCTGGTCTTGCCGGAAAGGATAAGAGATAAAATCTATATCATTCCCGGAAACCGGGCTAGATGGAGCACCTTATTCAATACGAACAGGTTGCTAATGGGTCATAGAGCTAGTTCTCTCACCATTTCTTTATATATTTAATTGTTAACGCTTTTAAGATTAACATATGATGTCCAAAATTCACAAACTCGTGTATAATCCCCCCTGTTGTAATGTCTTTTTGTTCCAAATTCATGAGAGGATTCATGAATTTGAGAGGAGGAAGCTTAGTAAGGTTTCTAGTGTTGCCGAACAAATTTATTTTGTCGACGACACAGAAACCGTACTATCACATTCCGACAATGGGGATTGGCCAAGTGGTAAGGCAGCGGATTCTGGTTCCGCGATCGGGGGTTCGAATCCCTCATCCCCAGCCATACTAAAATGCTCACCATCTGGTGGGCTTTTTAGTATCTCGAGTTGGGATCGAACGCCGTATAGTGAGCGTAGCGAACGTGGGGTTCGGTGTAGCGATGACGGGCGCAGGAATTAATTCCGAGCACGCCACAGCGGAAAAGGACGAAGTCCGCTATCCCTCATCCCCAGCCAATAAAAATGCACCAGCTTTAGTCTGTGCATTTTTATTGCCGGAGTGTTCAAGCCCTCGATCGCGAACGAAGTGAGTAAGATCGGAGAGTTCGATAACAAGGAACTATCGCAGATCCGCCAGCTGGCGGATTGCTTCGAGAAAGTTCCGCAGGTAATAGCGAAGCGTTCATCCCTCATCCCCAGCCATTTTTTGCATTTGTAAACTTCCCCTAACTATGCTTAT
>CAYJDY010000266.1:0-1239 GCA_964369045.1 uncultured Candidatus Saccharibacteria bacterium | reverse complement strand
AATGGCGAGCAAGAAAACGCACCTATTGACCCAAATGACAAAAAAGTGAGTTGTAGTGAGTGCGAGCATTACGCATGGGATTGTGCCAAAGGTATAGATGTTATTGACGAAAACGCCTTACACAATTGCGAGCTTTTTGAGTTGTATGTAAAAAAGACACTTTCGTTTAAAGCGTAAGCAAGATACACGCTCCCGTTAATTGGGGAGCGTGAATGAAAGGTATAGCCGTTTGGTTATACCTTTTTTTATCCCAATACCTTAGCCAACAATAAGCCATAGCACGCTCAATTAGCGCGTATAAGCCCTTATCAGTCCTAAACCATGCAAGGGTACAGGCAACAATAAACATTAACGATATAGACCGCCACGAACTCCCACGCATGGCAGACTTTACGCTATTAGGTGAAGCCGTTGCGCGTGTGCAAGGTAAAGCATCATTCACAATTTGTGGGTGGGATATAACCCCCTGAAGCCGTTGCGCGTGTGCAAGGTAAAGCATCATTCACAATTTGTGAGTCTTTGGCCTTGCAAGTGGATAGAGCGTGTATATCAGGCAACAAGCGTTATATACCTTTTCAACCTGCACCTTTTTAACTAGCGTACTGATGCGGAAAAAATCGAGAGATACGCGCCCCATTTACGTTTGAATCGTGAATGGGGATTTATATTCCGAAGTATAAAAAACCTGTGGAATCCACACATTTAGTGGAGAGATACGCACGCGCGTACTGTGCAGAGAATCAATTTTCGACCAGAGCAAGGCGACAGCCAAGCAGGTGACAAGGTAGGTGACAGAAAAAACGACTCCGCAAAACATTACTACGCAGGGAACTACGCAGCAAAAGCCCCTTTTTAGTTTCGCGCAAAAACCTTTCGCGCAGCACTTCGCGCAGCAAAAGCCTATATTTTTTGGCTAACAGAGCAAGTGCTAACAGTAAAATAGTGGTTACCAGTTTGTTAGTTACCAGTGAAATGATACTTTCCAAACTTCAACTTTCCAGTGAACTTTCCACTGAAAAAGCTGGTTGATAGCGTTTAGTTTACAGCGTGGTTGACAGCAAAAAGACTCCGCAAAGATTTACTCCGCAGCGATGTCCGCAGCAAAATGATGGTTAACAGTTTGTTGGTTACCAGTGAGGTTAACAGCAAAAAAGCCCTGTTCATAATCGACCGTTTATGAACGAACCTGTTCAATAGTTTTAATAGTGTTCATAAAATAGATGTTTTAGTTTTGAACGT
>CAYJDY010000265.1:0-1244 GCA_964369045.1 uncultured Candidatus Saccharibacteria bacterium | reverse complement strand
TTCAACACCAAAAGATAAGTTATTGTTTTATAAGGTTGTTACAAAACAGATACACTATTTTCACTTGACAAGCTAAAACAAAGGGCTTATGATTGAAATCAAGGGGTAGGGGATTAGGTTTATATATTTTAATTAAATAATATTATATATCTTTTATCACATACCTGTTTGATACACGTAATTAAATATAATACTTAATATATACTAAATATAAATAATATTTATATAATACTAATAATATACTTAAAGTATATCTTATGTACACTATAAGAACACTATAAGTATTAGATATACAGAGTAATTACGTACTAAATATAATTCAATAAGATTAACCTTGTTTGTGTGTTATGTGCTTAATTCGTTTAAGTCGTTTAAGTCAGTTAAACAAGTTTGTTGTGTTTAAATAAATAATCTTATTGGTGTTGTAGGTGTTGACATCGTACTTGCATTTGTGTAATATCTAAACAATCAAAATAAGGAGATGTGTTATGGGTGTTATAGATTGCAACTTAATCGTAGATGATGATTTTATGAACAAAGATGTATCTGAGTTAGTGCAAGGGGATTTTTATTTGTTCTGTGTTAAAGACAATAAAACATACTTGTACAAAGATGGGCATATTGGTGTAGCATACTTGGATAGTTGTGGTGAGGAGAGTTTCTACAGTACCGAATACAGTAAAGGTACTTTACAGGAATATGTGGATAGTTTGTAATTTAGTTTGGTAAACAAATTAGGAGATTAAGATGGGTTTGAATATTTATTTCTACAACAAACGTGGTGATGAAGTTGAATACCAAGAGCATCTAGGTATTACTCACAACCTAAATAAGATTGTTGATGAGTGCGGTAAGCTTGTAGGTAAAGAATATTATGAGTTGGTTTGGAGACCTGATGAGTTGCTAGGTGCTGATAATGGTAAAGTACCTGTATCTTTTGTGCTACAGAGATTACCTGCATTGATTGCTGATTTGATTAAGTATGAAAAGGATTTGGTGCAATACTTGCCTAGTAATGGTTGGGGAACTTTTGAAGACCTGATCGAGTTTTTGTGTGACTACTTAAAAGATTGCTATAAGCACCAAAAGCATTTTGTGTATTGTTGTCGTTAATTAGGAGATATTAATGTTTAATTTAAATGGTTGGCACTTAGATAAAAGCAAATTCTGTTGTCAAAACGTAATTGTTTACAATATGGATTTCTATTGGTTTATTATGGTGGATGGTAAGACATTACTAGATT
>CAYJDY010000264.1:0-1244 GCA_964369045.1 uncultured Candidatus Saccharibacteria bacterium | reverse complement strand
TTCCCTAACCAGTTATCTGGCCGACCACGGCCATACCTATACCCAGTTACGTGACCTGTCTCGGATGAAGCATAAGGACAAGAAATACCCTTATAGCATAAACACCGACTTTTCAGACCCCCACGGCGTAGAGCAAGCATTATCAGAGTTATCTAGCCGTCCTGATGCTGTAATCGCCACGTACGAAAACTACATTTTCCCCGCTGCCATAATTGCGAAAAAATTAGGTCTGCCAGGTTTGCCAGTAGCGACAGCAGAGGCATGCACTGACAAATACATAATGCGCGGTCTATTCGCAAAAGCTCCGACAAAAGTGAGCCCGGCTTTTGCTTTGATAGAAAATGAAGAACAACTACGTGACTTTGCCGTGAGTCACGACTTCCCTCTTATTCTAAAGCCGACAAATCTAGCAAAAAGCCTACTTGTGACCAAAAACCATGACCTTCAAGAACTACTTGATAACTACCAGAAATCGATGGATTTATTACATGGGACATACAAAAAATACGCGCCCGATCGTAACCCTCAGTTAATCATTGAGGAGTTCCTGCAAGGTAGTATCCATTCTGTTGATGCCTTTGTTGATCAAAATGGCGAACCGCGGGTTCTGGAACAAGTTGTTGATTATCAAACGGGGTATGACATAGGTTATGACGATAACTTCCACTACAGCAGAATACTGCCGAGTAAACTCAGCGAACACGATAAAGCAGAGCTGAGAAAGTGTGCAGAAGTTGGTATACGAGCATTGGGCATGAAGAACTCTCCGGCCCATGTCGAAATCATCATGACACCAAAAGGTTCACGAATTGTTGAGATCGGTGCTCGTAATGGTGGCTATCGAGAGCGTATGCATAAGCTCGCAAATGGCATCGACATCACTGGTGCAGCTCTAACCTTGGCACTTGGTAAAAAACCGATTATTAACTCAGAAAAAAATGACTCGTGTGCAGTGCTGGAAATATTTCCTAAAGTTGCCGGTCTGTTCGATGGCATTAGTAGCAACAAAGAGCTGGAGAGCCTCCCGTCACTTAACTATCTGAGCATCAAGGCAAAAGTTGGTGAGCACGTCGGCAAGTCTGCGGATGGATACAAAATGTGTGCCGTCATAATCCTACACAACCAAGACGCAGAACAGTTTGCAACCGACCTAAAATTTGTACGCGAGCACGTATCCGCAAAGACAAATTAGGCTCTACTGCGAAGCCCTTAGTCGCAAAAAAGAGAAGATTATTACCGCAAAG
>CAYJDY010000263.1:0-1244 GCA_964369045.1 uncultured Candidatus Saccharibacteria bacterium | reverse complement strand
TTCCCTAACCAGTTATCTGGCCGACCACGGCCATACCTATACCCAGTTACGTGACTTGTCTCGAATGAAGCATAAGGACAAGAAATACCCTCATAGCATCACCACTGACTTTTCAGATCCCCACAGCGTAGAGCAAGCATTATCAGAGTTATCTAGCCGTCCTGATGCTGTAATCGCTACGTACGAAAACTACATTTTGCCAGCAGCCATAATTGCGAAAAAATTAGGTCTGCCAGGTTTGCCAGTAGCGACCGCAGAGGCCTGTACCGATAAGTACATAATGCGCGGTCTATTCGCAAAAGCTCCGACAAAAGTGAGTCCGGCTTTTGCTTTGATAGAAAATGAAGAACAACTACGTGACTTTGCCGTGAGTCACGACTTCCCTCTTATTCTAAAGCCGACAAATCTAGCAAAAAGCCTACTTGTGACCAAAAACCATGACCTTCAAGAACTACTTGATAACTACCAGAAATCGATGGATTTATTACATGGGACATACAAAAAATACGCGCCCGATCGTAACCCTCAGTTAATCATTGAGGAGTTCCTGCAAGGTAGTATCCATTCTGTTGATGCCTTTGTTGATCAAAATGGCGAACCGCGGGTTCTGGAACAAGTTGTTGATTATCAAACGGGGTATGACATAGGTTATGACGATAACTTCCACTACAGCAGAATACTGCCGAGTAAACTCAGCGAACACGATAAAGCAGAGCTGAGAAAGTGTGCAGAAGTTGGTATACGAGCATTGGGCATGAAGAACTCTCCGGCCCATGTCGAAATCATCATGACACCAAAAGGTTCACGAATTGTTGAGATCGGTGCTCGTAATGGTGGCTATCGAGAGCGTATGCATAAGCTCGCAAATGGCATCGACATCACTGGTGCAGCTCTAAGCTTGGCACTTGGTAAAAAACCGATTATTAACTCAGCGAAAAATGATTCGTGTGCGGTACTCGAGATATTCCCTAAAGCTGCCGGTCTGTTCGATGGTCTCAGTAGCAACGAGGAGCTAAAAAATCTACCCTCACTTAACTATTTGAGTATCAAGGCAAAAGTTGGTGAGCACGTCGGCAAGTCTGCAGATGGATACAAAATGTGTGCCGTCATAATCCTACACAACCAAGACGCAGAGCAGTTCGCAACTGACCTGAAATTTGTACGCGAGCATGTATCCGCAAAGACAAACTAGGCTCTACTGCGAAGCCCTTAGTCGCAAAAAAGAGAAGATTATTACCGCAAAG
>CAYJDY010000262.1:0-1244 GCA_964369045.1 uncultured Candidatus Saccharibacteria bacterium | reverse complement strand
CACCCAGCCATTTATCGCTTATTTGCTTAAATCTTGAGTCTCGTGTTAATGTTTATGTCAGTTGGGTGTTTACGCCTTATTGCTAGGCCGTTAGACGACATTGGCCGTGGCAAGTAGCGCCAATACTTTACGCCATTGGGTTAACTTCATATCAGCGTGTACTGCCGATTCCAAGTCCTCTACAAGCCACTTTCTGACCTGCCTTTCGCTAACGCCTAAAAGCTGCGCTAAGGCAGCTTGCGTCACGCCCAGTGATGCTATCGCTAGGCGTAGATTAGTGGGCGTGTAGCCCACTTCAAAATCAGACAATTTCAATATCCTGCAACTCAAATTTAACTAAATAATCATAATCAACGCCGTTGCCATTTTCACGAACTGCTTCATAATCAACAAAGCAAGAAACGATTTTTTCAGCAACTTCTGTTGTAATCTCAACATCAAGTGCGCCGCTTGCGTAGTCTTTGATGTACTCAGCATCAACCGCCAAGTCATTTTGTTCTGCGTTTTGGATTGCGCCTTCGTAAATGTTAAATGCGTTCATGTTTTTTACTCTACGTTGTGGGCTGCGTTGTGCTTCCCTATGTGTTCTATATTAGGTCTTATTTGTTCCTAAGTCAACACTATTCAGAGTTATTTTTAATATATTTTCTAGGTAATTGGTCTTTCTAACTCTCATTCAAGCCGATAAATACCCAGTCAATCATCGAGTGTTCGCTGTCAGTGTGGGCATTTACGGCTTAATTTTTTAGTTAGATACTACTTGGCAAGAATAGTCCAATCTTCGGCAAGCATATCTGTTTGACTACACAACCAAGCCACAAGTTTATTGTCGGCTGTTTTCATAAATACCGTGTCTGCCAATGTCGGTTCTCCAGCATACTCTCCATAACCAATTTTTAACGCGCTTGCTAAAGTATTGCTGCCTTGCACTAAAGTTAAAAACATACCTTTACCATTCCAGCCATCACGAGCAACACAATAGCCATTTTTCAGATGTGCCAATGCTTCGCCAAAATTTAGGTTTTTAATTTGTGTATTTCCAGTAGTCATAATCATCTCCACAGCTAAAAAAGGTGCTGCAACCTATAATTCATCGTTAAAAGTTAGCGTATCTAACTCTCATTCAAGCCGATAAATACCCAGTCTGTTATCAAGTGTTTAACTTTCCGTATGGTATTTACGGCTTAATTTTTTAGTTAGACGCTATTGGTAATAGACACCGATAATTTCTTTTCTTTCGATCC
>CAYJDY010000261.1:0-1247 GCA_964369045.1 uncultured Candidatus Saccharibacteria bacterium | reverse complement strand
ATGCCTGTCAATGTCGCATTAAAATATTCAGGATTCATGCACTCCGCTGACATCCTTATTACATTAAACCAATAAGGGGCTAAATGATGATTTATTCTCATGCACGCAGTCAGATTGTAATTAATGGGCGCACCATCACAGGTGTAGACCCATCGGCAGATAGCTACAGCCTTGCGCCTGTTGGTGACGCGGGCGCGTTTACTGGCGCATTCGGTCAAAACATTTGGGTTGAATCGGGCGAAACAAAAGAAAACTTAACTTTAAAATTATTGCAAAACCATCCTGACAACGGATTCTTGCAAAAGTTATTTGATGACCAACGTCAGAACCCATCAATGGATAATGTGATTCAACACAAGTATAATGATCCTATTAACGGCGACGAAATTGTTGCTACTGGTGGTCGCATCATGAACGGCGGTACTTATGCACGTGGTAACGCTGCAAACGCTAATACATGGGTTATTCAATTTCCTAAAGTAATCAAAAAATTTAAGGACGAGTAATGTCTATTAAGAAACTAATCAATGCTTATGAGCCTAAAACTCATGAGCATGAATTAAGCGAAAACTTAAAAGTGATTTATGTCGAAACTGGCTTTGATGCTTCATTCAATAAAGCTAAGGATTTACTTAAATTACTTAATGGCGCATTAAAAGCCAAAAAAGTTGATCACAACGGCAAGCCGACACTTGATCTTGATTTGGATTTCACTGCGGTTTCTAATAATTTCGCATCGGGTGAAATGGCGACTATTGAGGTTTTTATCCGCAAGAACTGTAAGCTATTTCTCAAGCATGAGGGCGAGTGGCTACATGCAGAGCTTGACGAGATGGATTTTGCATTTAACCAAGAACACGGCACGTATCTGCCTTTCTTGTTTGAGGGCGTGAAATTCCATTTTGCAAAGCACTTGCCAAGTGGAACAGGATTGCTGGCAAACTTGGCGAACCAAGCGGTCAACAAAATGGCAGCACAGATGAACTAGATGTTAATTGGTTTATCTTAACGCCAATCATAAAGGGGTACTGTACAATGACTGAGATTAAATCGGGCGTGTACACCCTTTATGAGTTTTTAGACTTGCACGAAGCAATCATAGATATTCAAAACGAAGAAAAGCGCAGAGCCGAAGATATAGAGATGCGGAGCAAAACTTAATGATAATTGACGAGCTGTTAGTTGTACTTGGAATAAAAGCCGATGATTCAGGCGCTCGTCGATTTGCTGATTCATTAGAGAATGTT
>CAYJDY010000260.1:0-1249 GCA_964369045.1 uncultured Candidatus Saccharibacteria bacterium | reverse complement strand
ATGACGGCACAATCCAGTGGATAACTGTACCTGTTGATGCGCGAATCCCTTTTGTACTTGGCACGCTAGAAGATGGTACGCCTGCCGTGTTCATGGATGTGGCATATATCAAGAAAGCGACAATCACTAGCGCAAAGATAATCACTTTAATTGCGGATAAGATTGAAACAGGGGATTTAAACGCAGATTTACAGGTTAAGAATAAGTTGTGGTATGGGTTTAATCTTCCTAATGGTGTTTATTATGATAAGGAAAATAACACTTATACAGCAGGTAAAACTGGATTTTATTTAGGGGTTGATGGTAGCAACGCCTTGCCTGTCTTTCACTTGAATACAGGCATTGCTAACGGCAGCCGTAGTTTATATTTTGATGGTGTTGATCTAAAGATAAACGTCGATTTAGTCAGTAGCGCAGATGCTAATTTTGATTTAATGCAGGCTGAAAGGGTTGTTGCAAAATTGGCAATACTTGAAGGGATTGCTGTATTT
Source organism: uncultured Candidatus Saccharibacteria bacterium (assembly GCA_964369045.1). Lineage (GTDB taxonomy): Bacteria > Patescibacteriota > Saccharimonadia > Saccharimonadales > AWTP1-31 > CAYJDY01. The sequence goes on along the minus strand of CAYJDY010000260.1, from coordinate 758 downwards.
TCAGATTATGTTGTTGAGGCTGGACTTAATATAAAAGACCCAATCGTCTCTCAATACGCCATGTTTGCAGCAAAAATATATAAAACTGTTGGCAGTAGTGGGGTTTTCAATAGTTTTAATGTCCCCAGTCTGATGACAGATTTTAATAATGGAATACTTCCGTACAATGAGCCTAGCTTGTCCTTATATCGTTTCAGGAAAAAGAATATAAAATTTAAGGTGCTAATAGATACAGGAACAGGGACAACAACTCCTCATGGATTGGCAGGAAGGGCATTATTCAGAATAGAAATTATAGATTTTGCTGGAAATGTTCTAGCAACTAGCGACAAGGTTGGGGCAAGCATGCCTAGTGGTGTATTCAATGTTACTGGGGGTGGTTCATTTGCGTACACATTAACATCATCTATCTATTCAACAAGCGTAGTTAGAGCAAAGATACTAATATCTGTTAGTGATGATAGCCAACTATTGGCATATACGAACGGTAAAAGACTTAAAGCTAGGATATTTACGCCGTCAGAAGATGTTAGTAGTTGGGGTATTCCAGAGGTCACATATTTGCACTTTGAAATGTATAGCGACGATATACCGTCTTTTGCGCCTGTAAATGATGCAATACTATCGCTGTAAAATTAAGTTTTATGATATATTAACCCTACTTTAGCCCCACTTTTTAGGGCAACAAACAGCTAACTAAACGCCACTACTCGATTGAGTTAGGTTTTAGTTATGTCGCAACTCCAAAATATAACTGC
>CAYJDY010000259.1:0-1252 GCA_964369045.1 uncultured Candidatus Saccharibacteria bacterium | reverse complement strand
AAGCCCTTATAACAGGGCTTTTTTATTGCCCTCAATATTGTATAATCATTTTACTGATAAGGGCATGATATGAAATTCATAGATAGATTACTCAATAAAACGAAAGACGGTTTCGTAAAAGAAAACGTAGTGATTGCGCGTGTCGGGGCTATGGATTATCTAGGCTCAGAGCTTGGCATGGGTTTGAACCCGAATGAATTTTACGCCGTGCATGTAACGCCAGACGAACTATTCAAAAAAGAAACAATAGAATCTATTGAGGGTGTGGACGCGACCTATATTCACCCTGACAAACTAGAAATCACTTTAAACGACTGGCGCGGATTAACCGTTGGGCATGTGCAAAATATTTACCAAGACGGTGATTTCCTAAAAGGCACAATATTCATCAAAGATAAAGATACCATTGCCACTGTTGAACAAGATGGCATCAAAGAGGTGTCTTTGGGCTATGATAGTGACATCATTGAAAAAGATGGTAAACTCGTTAAGACAAACATTCGAGCTAATCACTTAGCAATCGTTCCAGAGGGTCGTTGCGGTTCAGCTTGTAAAATTGGTGATTCAAAAAAAGGTACACAGACAATGTTTAAGAAAAAAACAAAGCTGTCACTTGCTGATTCAATCGCTTTAAGTTTTGGCGGTAAAACGTCAGGACAAAAAGCTGTTGCTCGTAAGTTTGGTGATATGCGCAAAAAGCTGAATGATGCCAAAGTAAAGCTTGGTGATTCTGCTCGACAAAAGCTTGCTGATTTAGAAGCTGTAATGACTAACCCTGACTCAACGGACGAACAGAAAGCTGCTGCGGTTGAAGCAGTTGCTACTGTATCTGACGACATTGCAAAAGCGATTGAGATCCTAGATGGTGCTGATACTTCTGTAACGGAAGCTGAAAAGGCTGTTGAAGAAATCCCAGTGAATGATGCTGCATTGCCCGAAGGTGTAACGCTTGAAGGTCTTGAAGATGGCGTTAAGCAATATATTGCTGAGCTTGAATCTGAGCGCGATAGTGCTGTAGCTCAAGCAGAAGAATTGCAAGCGCAACTCGACGAAGCTAAGGCTGAAATTGAGTCACTTAAAGCTGAGCTAGAAGGCTTAAAAGGCGCAAGCGAAACCGCAACAGCCGTTGCTGATGCTAAAGCACGTTTCCCGAAAATTAAGATCGGTGATTCTGTAAAATCTGCGCGTGATGTTCAAGCACAAGTTTTAATTGCTAAGGGTGTTTACAACGATGCTCAAGTTAAAACATTAA
>CAYJDY010000258.1:0-1252 GCA_964369045.1 uncultured Candidatus Saccharibacteria bacterium | reverse complement strand
GGATGTGGAACGTGAAGCACATGAACGAAAACGACGCGCTGAATGTGACGATTCGTAATTTATTGAAAGGGGCGTAAATGACCGAGCCCGAAGCCCACAAAGCAATATCGCATTGGCGGCATTACGCGCTATTCGGTGCTCCTGATGAACCAGGTTACGGCAACCCGGCACCGGCAAATATCAGGGCTATTGGCCTTGAGTGCAGATACAAAAGCGCGCCGTCATGGGAGCCAGAAGAGCCGAAAGATAAGCCCGAAGATATTAGGGACGACTACAACCGCGTGGAAGCGGTCTATCAATCGTTTGAGCGAATAAGCCGCAGGCACATCTTAGGGTGGTACTTTGGCGACCGCGATGGATCGCAAAAGGAATCGCAGCAATTATTTCTTGCGAAAGTCATCCAGTTATGAATTTGGCGGTGCGCATAGTCATGGTGCTTGATAGCGAGCAAGCCCGAATGACGACAAGTTACCTAGCGGTACTCACTGCAATGGGCGCATCGCATAAGACGTGCAAGCGCTACGTACTTAAGGCATTAGACGACCTCATGGAAATGAAGGTAATCGCCGCCGATAGGTACAAAACAGGCTACGTATATCGAATGGCGAGCGTGCCAAGTAGCGCGGAAGTAAGGGAAATAAAGTTCGGACGGCCTCGGAAAACTACCGTAACGAAAACACGTTGTAATCAGTCGGAAAACGGGTGACAATTCTCGCGGGGCAGTGCGCGCAGGACAAACAGAGTTCCATCCTCCTTACTCAACCAGCGGACGCACCCCCACAAAGCCTGTCAAGTTCGCAGAAGAACGCCCGCCGTAAGACGTGGGAAGTCATGTTTAAGTCATGATGCAGGCTCCAGTAGAGTGCAATCGGGCAGGCAAAGCCTAAACAATACGATTGCATTCCACTCCTAACATTCGCAAGAGTGGTAGGAAGCGACAATGCGCAGTGATGATGCGCGTGGTATGGCAACGGGTACGGAGGCCATGTGCTGCGGAGCAAGGCGAGCGAATAGCGCGCGGTAAACCGATAAAACAGCAGGAAGGGACCTAGAGCCGGGGCTTCATCTCCCGGCGTCGCTCTTGATGTGATTCCAACGAGTCGCATGAAGAGCGCGGCAACAGTCAGCATAGCTGGGTTAGTCGTGGTGCAATCGCACGACAATCGTGCCTTAACAGGCCCGCGCTGCCAATTCAACAGGCTCGCTTAGTCGGGCTTTTTCATTTGTGCCAATGGCCTGCCATACCTGCGAT
>CAYJDY010000257.1:0-1253 GCA_964369045.1 uncultured Candidatus Saccharibacteria bacterium | reverse complement strand
CCGGTCTGTATCGGTGGAGGGAATCGACTATGGAAACGCAACTCGAAACACGTAGCGAGACCGCCTCTCAGGTGGTCAACCAGTCGTGGCTCAAGGCCATCGACGACCTGGAGGCATGGATGATGTCTCAGCCCGACTGCGTGTGGGAAGCGCCCCAGCTGATCCATCGATTCTCTCCGGGCGTTTACATCCGTGAGATCTTCATGCCCGCCGGGATGCTGATCGTTGGCGCGCAGCACAAGACCGAGCACTTCAACGTCGTCCTCACTGGCAAGGCCCGCGTCTTCATGGATGGTCGGGTTCATGACATTGCCGCTCCAGCCACCATCAAGTCGGGCGTCGATGTGCGCAAGGTTCTGTTGATCCTTGAGGATATGACTTGGCAGACGATTCACGCCAACCCGGACGACGAGACGGACATCGATGTGCTCGAAAACCGGCTGGCTACTTTTTCTGAGCGGTACCTTCAAAAAAAGGCAGAGCGACAGGCGCTGCTTCAATACACAAAACAGGGGAACAACTAATGAGCGTTTTTGCAGCAGGAACATGGGCAGTACTTGGAGCCGGCGCTTTGGCGGCAGGTGGCACGATGTACGCCGCCAACAAAGGCGCGCAGTCAAATCAGGCCATGCTTGACGCGGCGGCAGCGAACAAGCTCGACCCGGCAACGGTCGGGGCAAACTCGCTCAACGCGCAGGCGAATCTCGCCCCGCAGGCGCTTGCGCTCAACAACCAGTGGGGCGGTCAGTTCGCGGGATCGAACAACAACGCGCTCATGCAATCGCTCTTTGGGGCGAGTAACCTTCCAGGCACCACGCAAGCGCTCGCGCAGGATTCCAACTTCCAGAAGCTTCCGCCTGACATTCAGGCGTACCTGAACCAGCAATCCGGCGCGCAAGGGCTCGGCTCCGTGGCAGGCGGTATGCAGGGCAAATCCCAATACGAGAACCTGCTCTCCATCTACCAAGGGATGGGCGGTCAGCTCGGCACGCCCGAGCAAGCGGACGCCTTTAACAAGTGGACCGAGGACAGGGGCTTTGGTGGATGGGGCAACGCTGATACGGGCGGCAATTCACTCGCCGGTTCGCTCGGGCAATGGGACTCGACCAAGCAGCTCCAGAATCCCGGTTACGCGGACATCATCAGCTCGCTCAACAAGCAGCTCAACCCGAATTACCAAGGCTCGCTCGACGCGCTTGGCAAGGCGGCTGGGCAGGCTCCAACGACGATCAATGCTCCGCAGATTTCGGCGA
>CAYJDY010000256.1:0-1256 GCA_964369045.1 uncultured Candidatus Saccharibacteria bacterium | reverse complement strand
TGTTCTGGTCCGCTGTGCTGGTGGCCAATCCTGGATGGATGGCGGTGGGCGAAGTTGCCACGACCAACACCACCCCGGCGTAAGCCATAACCAACCCATAGGGGCGGCTTAGGTCGCCCTGTTCACTTTTCAAAGGAATCATCATGGCAACAAACTACGTTGAATCACTCACCGCCGCGTCGGCGTCGGCCTTCTTGGGTGCGTCCAATACGCTACCCCAGGACTCGTCACAGTTCAAGACCGGCAAGATCACGATGCACTCGACCACGATTGACACCGCGGACTATGTGATCGTGGCAGTCGGCTTCACGCCGCGCCACATCCGCTGGTACAACACCACCGGCATCTACCTGGAATGGTTCAGTGGCATGGCCGCTGACACATGCCTGAAACGGGTAGCCGCTGGTGATGCGACCCTGGAAACCACCAACAAGGGCATCACAATCTGTGACTCCGACGGTACGGCCAACACGAGCGGTCGTTGCTTCAAGGTGTCGGGCAATACCACGCTGATCGCCGTCACGGCGAGCGACGTGATCCATTGGGCCGCCTTCGGCTAAACCGTTTCACATCCCACAACAATAGCGGCCCTTCGGGGTCGCTTTCAATTCTAAGGAAGCATCATGAATCTCTGGAACCGCATGGTCAACGGACTCGTTGACAAGAACCTTCGCTTCAAGAAGAACGCCACGATCACCGTTGAAAACGCAAGTGGCGCGGGTGTCACCACGCTGTCGGCTGCAGAACTCCGCTCGCTGGACAGGTCCGGCCAGGTGGTCAATTGCACCGCCTCGACCCTGACCGTCACGGAAGCGTTGCACAACAACCGCACCATCGTCCTCGACCGCGCCGCCGGTATCGCCGTCACCCTCCCGGTGGCTGCTGCCGGCCTGAAGTTCAGGTTCGTCGTCAAAACCACCTTTACGGGTGCGGCGTCGATCAAGAGCGTGGCCGGTGCCGACATCATGATTGGTCACGCGATCATGGGCAACAACGCCGATAACACGGTGGTCAACTTCCAGGCCGTCGCCGGCAGCACGCTCGACACGATCGATATGCTGGGCACGTCCAACAGCACGGGCGGCATGGCCGGTCAGGTTGTCACTATCGAAGGACTGGCCGCGAATCTGTGGTTTGTCACGATCATTGGTGACGCAGCCGGCACGGAAGCAACGCCGTTCGCTAATACCGTCGCCTAACCAACGCAACACCCCTCACAGGGCACCTTCGGGTGCCCTTTTTCATTTCAGGAGAAT
>CAYJDY010000255.1:0-1270 GCA_964369045.1 uncultured Candidatus Saccharibacteria bacterium | reverse complement strand
GTTGGCGACCACGCTTAAGCGCGTCCCGAAAGTGAAGCGCGGCGATCTGACTAAGTCGCTCGATCTGGTGCCGGAGGCGTCCAAGCTGTTGGCATGGGATGCCAGCGCGGCCGGCCTGGTTAACGTGGACGTGACCGACGTGTCACCTTCAAGCGTAGTTACAACGAGCTACGGGCAGTCGCTTATGACGGCGGCGGACAAGGACGCGGCGCGCGATCTTCTAGGGATCCGCGGTCTGCCTCAAGATATCGTCGGCGGGCGTTTGAATTTGGGTAATTCCGTTCCCTGGGAAAATAACCCCGGCCCGAGCGCAACCGTGTATTACGTGCCATATAACGGCAGCCAGATCGGCCTCAACAATGGCGGAACTTGGTTTTTATATGACATTCTTGCCGCCGGGGTCGCGCCGAGCTTGTCTGTCGCGGCCCTGACGGATAACCGGCTTTTCGATATTTTCGCCTACCCGTACAACGGCACGCAGATCGCGCTTGAAGGCGTCAGCTGGACGAGTGACACCTTGCGCGCGGTCACGCTGACGGTAATCGATGGGATTCCCACGAAGTCCGGCGACAACACGCGCCGTTATCTTGGCACGGCCCGTAAGCGCGGCGGCATTGTGTATTGCTCCGGAAATTATAAATTTGTTGAACTGTGGAACATGTACAACCGTGTGCCGGTTCCATTCGAGATCACCGACCCGACTGCAACGTGGGCAATCGCCGCATCTGCCACCTGGCGCCAGGCCGACGCTAATGCTTCGAATCAAGTCAATTTCTGCATCGGCTATCGCTGGGGAAACTTCACCGCTCACGCGCGATCGCGGGCGCTTAATTCGACTGCGACTGCTCGAAAGATATTTACCGGAATTGGGATCGATTCGATCACCGTTGCGACGAATAAGATCTGCACGCCAGGGCATTGCACCAATGCGATCGCGGGTGTGGCGATGGCCGATGCCCACGGCGATTTTAATTTTAACGCCGGGCAGCATTACTTGGCGTGGATCGAGCGCGGCGACGGCGTCGAAACACAGACTTTTCAGGGATCCAATGGTGACGAATTCAACGGCATGATCGGGGAGATATGGGCATGAGGCTCGCATTAACGGTCGCGCTGGCGCTGCTCGCGGGCTGCGCTGCGAATCGTGAAAAGTAACAACCTAGTCACAACGGGGGCCAATATGCAGCCAGGCGAAGGGCCGGAGGCCTACCATTGGATCACGCTGCGCGCCGGGACGAACAGCGCCGGGACTACGACCTTCAACGGATCG
>CAYJDY010000254.1:0-1281 GCA_964369045.1 uncultured Candidatus Saccharibacteria bacterium | reverse complement strand
CAAAATAGTCTTTATCCAACTCACAGCCCACAAAATCAACGCCGAAATAGTGGGCAGCTATGGCACTTGAGCCACTTCCTAAATGTGTGTCTAAAATGCGCTGTCCCTTTTTGGCGTAGTTCGTTAAAAGCCATTCGTACAGGGCAACAGGTTTTTGCGTTGGATGTATTTTTCCGTTTTTAGGGACTTGTAATTTATATATTTTTGCGAGTTTATCGAATGAAGTCCAAGCAAGTTCGGCCATTGCCAAACTAAACTCCGCACTAATAATTTTATCCCAAACTATAAAACATCTTGAAGGTGGCAAATTAAAATAATTACCACCCCATATAATTTGATTTTTAGATACTCTTCGCAGTTCAGAAAAGTATTCATCACTTGGTACTTTGTCCCAGTCTTTACTCACTATCTCATTAAAGTTCATTTTTCCTGTTTTCCCTCCTTTGAATTTATCCCCAATCCCATAAGGCGGGTCAACTATCGCCAAGTCGAAGTATTTATCAGGCACGGTAGCCATGTATTCCATGCAATCACAATGCAATAACTCAATCATCGTATGCCTCGTATCTAACTCTGCATTAAGTCCGATAACCACTCAGACAATTATGTAAATCATAAAACAGCGCATAAGTGGTTACGGCTTATGCGTTGGTAGTTAGACGCTTAATTGTTCAAAATACGCATCTTCTGCTTTCCCCCAAAAATACGAATTACTTGGACTCCATCTTTTTTTAAAACAGTAGTCCATTTTCCAGTTCCACTTATCAATAAAACTATGCTCAGGTCTAGTTACACTACTCATCGCTAAACTCCATCGTCAAAACACTACGCTTTCTAACTCTCATTCAAGCCGATAAATACCCAGTCAATCATCAAGTGTTTGTTTGCCTGTGTGGGCATTTACGGCTTAATTTTTTAGTTAGAGCTTGCTAGTCGGTATGGGTAGAGGCTGCCATGCAACAGGGTCTAGCATCGCAAACGGAGTATTCCATCCTTCGTGCGCTATAACTTTTTCTTTTCGATAAAGCTTTTGTTCTTTATCTACTAAAATATAGTTATGTTTCTCAATTTTATACCATTCGCCTTTTTCGACTTCGTAGCCTAAGCCTGCGCAATAAAGTAAAAGCACTTTTGTTTCTCCTTTCTGCGCACTGTCAATGTGTCGCCACCCCAACGCTTCTAACTCAGCAGTCAAGCGCGACAAGCACCCAACCGCTTGTGTAGCATTCTCTGTCATATATAATCCTCGCTAATCGTAGTTTGTTGGTGCTTGCGCCTTAC
>CAYJDY010000253.1:0-1284 GCA_964369045.1 uncultured Candidatus Saccharibacteria bacterium | reverse complement strand
AAAATTCACCGTTTGCGCCAATTTCTCCGCCTTTTGCTGCTCTTTTTTGTGTTGTAACTGTGTTCATTTTGTTTCTGCCTTTATTGTTTATCGTCTTGATGTGATAATTATAGGCGCATATTGCGCCTAAGTCAACAAGGTTTGGAGTTATTTTTAAATTATTTTCTGTGTCTTAAAAGTCGTCTAACTCTCATTCAAGCCGACACCATCCTAGCCTTGCTTTGTAATAAGTCAGGGGCGGTGTGGCTTAATAAAGTGTTAGTCGCTACTGTTTAGGTAGTAGCTTTCTCAGTTCGTCACGCACTTTCAAATGCTCATGCGCGTCATAGCGGACATCACAGCCGTCATTATCAAGCAGTGTTTTTATCATCGACCGCAGTTTTTCAGAGCAGCTATGGCCGCCATGTGTACCAGTTGGCCATTCATAGCCGCAATTACAGCATTTACTAATCTTGTCACTCATGGCAATCTCCGCACTTCATCGTTAAACTACTACCGCTTTCTAACTCTACGTCAACGCGACACTAACCCAGCCAATTATTCAATCAAATCTGAGTTGGTGCGCGTTACGCACTTAGTTAGGCAGTCATGTTGTATTTTGAGTCCAGCAACTTACGCGACTTTTCGCAAACTTTGCCATCTTCAAAATAAAGCGTACATTGCGAAACTTTTGCTCGTAAACCTCGCCACGCTCCACGCACAAAAGGCAACCACTCAGTAGCCGCATGGCGCGAACCATAAGCATTTCCGCATCTCATCCATCCTTTGACTGGATGTAATACCATCGTAAAAAACACAGTTCGCTTTTCCATTTTTGGCTACCTATTTTTATTCATCGTAAAAATTGCCTAACTCTGCATGAAGTCCGATAACCACCCAATCAGTCATTATGTAATCTAAAAGCCGTGGTAGAGTGGTTACGGCTTATGCGTTGGTAGTTAGACGCTATTGGTAATAGACACCGATAATTTCTTTTCTTTCGATCCCATGCTTTTTCATAATAAAGTCTTCAACCCATTTATGATGGTTTTTGCTTTTAGCTTTAACAATCTCGCTTTGCTGCTCTAAAAACCCTGAAGGGTTTTGTAACCAAAATTTAACTAAGTAAGTTTCCATAGTCGTATCCTCTTAATTTTCACTGCCGCTTTCTAACTCTCATTCAAGCCGATAAATACCCAAACTATCGTCAAGTTTTTAACTTTCCGTGTGGGCATTTACGGCTTAATTTTTTAGTTAGGCAGTCACTGTTTAGGCCAAGTTAAAGCATCAGCCTTGCCAATAAAA
>CAYJDY010000252.1:0-1285 GCA_964369045.1 uncultured Candidatus Saccharibacteria bacterium | reverse complement strand
TCAAAGGCGGGCTTGAGCTTGTCCAGCGGCACGATCTCCTTGACCAGCTTCGGATGCACCGCCGCGATGTCCTTGATGGTCGTGCGGACGTAGGCCGTCCCCTTCTTGCTCACCTTGTTCTCGTTGGTGACATTGGCCACGACGCCCTTGCCGATGAGGTCAGCCGACTTGGCCCCGGCCACCGGGAGCTTGCCGGTCGCCGCCTTGTAGATGGCCGTGAAGGTCGCCTTCTCATGGATCGACCGCTTGATGGGGTTCGCCTTGACGAACCGGGGGCCGGCTTCCGTCTCCGTGCCGTAGATGAACTCCACGGCCGGATAGGGCGCCGGGTTGGGCTCGTCGGCAAACGGGTTGACGTAATCCGGGATGGTGTTGAACGCCACGATGGTCAGGATCTGCTGGCCATCGGACGGGAACGGGTCGAACCGGATGTATTCCTTCTGTGCCTTGGGGGCCTGGATGCCGGTGTCTTCGCTGTTGAGGAGTGCTGTCATATGTTGGTTTTGTTGCCCCCGCAGTGGTAACGGGGAAGGGTTAGGATTGCTCGGCGTTGAGTTGAAGCATGTCCTCAACGTCACGGCGGTAGAGTGCCACAGCGGCCTTGAGGGCTTTCACGGTGTCGGCGGCCGGCTGAAAGGTCGTCTCGCCATAGCTTGCGCCAGACGAAAGCGTTTCTTTCGATCCGATGGTCACGCCCTTGTCGCTCAACAGCTGGTAGGCGGAAGTAATCTTCTCCTTGCCGGAGTCGTCCTCCCCCACCCAGACGTGCTTGATTTTGATGCCAGTAATTTTAAGGGCCATGGATCACCCGAGGATTGAGGTTTCTTCGAGGCTGGGGGCGGTGAGTTGCTTCAGCTCCTCGCGGAGTCCGGCAATCTTCTTGTCAGCGTCGAACTTGGCCTGCTGAAGGCCGGCGATCTCGCGGATGATGTCCTTGGCACGATACGCCGTCTGGCGCTCGGATTCGTCGTTCTGTTCGGCAATAAGCTGCCGTAGCTTGTCATTTGTCATTTGGTTTTGTTTTTAACCCCGGGCTTGTTTGGTTCCCGGGAAATTGATTACGCCGCCACCCTGCACCGCTCCTTAAACCTCTCCAGATCCGCCAGCGGCACCATGGCCTTCTTGGCGCTGACGTAGTAGAGGCCGGGCAGGTCGCCGCGCTTGTGGTAGTTCCATACGGTGTTGGTGTGGCAGCCAAGGTAACGGGCGGCATCGGCCACGCTTAGGTCAGCCTTCATGCCCAGGGCCATCCGGGTGCCCAGCCGGGCCTGTTCACGGAGCCAGG
>CAYJDY010000251.1:0-1286 GCA_964369045.1 uncultured Candidatus Saccharibacteria bacterium | reverse complement strand
CTACATGGGCAGCGGCACAACTGGCGTGGCCTGCGCTCGGATGGGTTTGCAGTTCGTCGGCATCGAGCGCGAACGCAAGTATTTCGACATCGCCTGCGAACGGATAGCCCGCGCTCAGGCTCAGGGACAACTGATCCCGCACGAAGCACCTGTTCAGACGCAGGAGGCGCTTCTATGAGCAAGCAAGAAGCCCACTTCATTCTCGACTGCGCACGCGCTGGTGTCGATGTCGGTGACGACTTGATAAACATCGCGCTCCTCGTGACGGGCGATTGGAACGGGTGGGCCGCATGAGAGACCCATTCAAGATTACCGGCCCGACCTGCATCAGCTTCTCAGGCGGCAGAACATCGTCCTACATGCTGTGGCGCGTGTTGCAGAGCAATGGCGGGCTTCCGTCAGATGCTCGGGTGATTTTCGCAAACACTGGCAAAGAAGCTGAAGAGACATTGCAGTTTGTCCGCGATTGCTCGGATCGTTGGGGCGTGCATATCACCTGGGTCGAGTATCGGATCGGCTCAGGGTTCGCGGTTGTTGACTTCGATTCTGCGTCTCGCAACGGTGAACCGTTTGACCAGATCATCCAGCAGCGCGGCTACATCCTCCCGAATCCGCGCTCCCCGTACTGCTCAAGCGAACTTAAAACGCGTTCGATGCACCGCTATTTGCGAAGCATTGGGTTCGAGTCATGGGAGTCATTTGTTGGCATTCGAGCAGATGAGCCCATCCGTGTTGGGAGATTCCGCGCCAAGCCACACCCTGAGTCCCCCAACGAAGAAATCTGCCTGCCGCTTGCAGATGCCGGAGTCACTCGATACGACGTTTCGGAGTTTTGGGCGGAACAGTCGTTCGATCTCGGGCTTCAGAACTACAACGGCAACACAGCAGAAGGAAATTGCGATCTGTGTTTTCGGAAGCATCCAGACCGGATCAAAAGCCTTGTTGCGCTAAAGCCATCGCGTGCTGTTTGGTGGATTGAGAAAGAAGCGCAGGCCGACAAGTTCGCAACGGGTGACGGAAACAGATTCCGCAACGACCGCCCAAGTTATGCGCAATACGCGAAGTTTGCAGAACAGCAGACAGACGCATTCGGTCATGCAAACGCGGAGCAAGAAGCAGTTGCGTGCTTCTGCGGCGACTGATGAAGCACACCGTAACGCTCTACAACGCGCAGCAGGGACACGCAGAGATGCGGAACCTGTGGGAGTTCCTGAAACCTTGGCTGATCGCGGGCCATCGACTCAGCCTGTCCGTCAAGACAGAGACGCGCAGCACCGCTCAGAACA
>CAYJDY010000250.1:0-1294 GCA_964369045.1 uncultured Candidatus Saccharibacteria bacterium | reverse complement strand
CATAGGATCGCAGAATATTATCGGTTTCTCGCTCATGGCTGCACCGGGTTGACAGCCGCGCGGACATACAGCGCAGCCGCAGCAAACAGCGTCATCCACAATTTTCCGACGACCTGCCCCGAAAGGTAGTCAAGCGATCCAAAGGCGATGAGCAGGAACGCCGCACTATCGACAACTGCACCAACCACGCCGGAAGCCAGAACGGCGGCGATGATGTGGCCCCGATTTCTCAGCGGCGTATAGGCCGACAGGTCAAACAGTTCTGAAAGCCCGAACGCGACAGCAGATGCCACAACAAGCGCGGGTGGTGCTACCAATGCGGACAGCATGACGCCGGCAGCGATGGCGGCGAGGCTCCAAGCCAGCCCCAGCCGTTCCTGCACGGCGTCTCGTAGCACAAGGGCAAGGCCGATCATCAGCACTCCAGACGGAGCCATCAGCCCAAACCCGACCGGCACAAGACATGGCCCACCGGGCAAGCACTCTGTTCCGGTATGGCCAATCAGCCAGTTCGCGGCCGGGATCGTCGCCAGGTACGCGGCAAGAAGAAGATACTTCATGCAATCAACTCCAGTTGTTCGTCTTTTCTCCACGCCACCGGGCATTGAACCGCATCGATCACGCGCGCCAATGCCTCCGGGCATGAATTGGTGTCTTTGAAGTTCCGTGCGACGTTCACGCTGTCGACCGATGCAAACGGCCATTGCTTGCCCGCTACAGCCATTCCGCGAAGCATGTGGACCCATGGCAGCGGCCCGCGTTTTGCCAACTCATCGAAAGCCATGTCGCAACGGCGCTTCCAGTCTTGGGAGCCGACTTTCCAGAATGCGCCTGAGCTGCCGAAACATACACGCTCAAAACGTTGCGAATAGTCCAGTAGGAGTTCAATCGGTTCGGCCATATGCCAGACCGGAGCGCCAAGAGAAGATCGGAACGGCCACCCATCGATAAGCGCCCGGTTGTCTTCTGTGCTGCCGTCTATGACGTCTGGAATTACCGCCCAGTGCGGGTGCCCAAGGCGCGGCTCAAGCCAGCGGTAGAACCTATTCCAGTCGGTCGGTTCGCCACGAGTAAAGAAGCTAAAAGCTCCGTTGTCCCACATCACGGATTGGCCAATGCGAAGGCAAGTATCTGCATCATTCGGAGCGGCAAACGACACGCAAAAGTGTTTCCCCGCCATCATCCAGAGCTCTGAACGGGGAGTTAGCGGCGTTCCATGGTAATGGATCGTCACGCAGCCACCGGGTTGACAGTGTCCGTTTGAAACCCGTTGAAATCCCATGAGCGCGATCCG
>CAYJDY010000249.1:0-1303 GCA_964369045.1 uncultured Candidatus Saccharibacteria bacterium | reverse complement strand
TCTCCTTTACGAATACAACCTCGCCACAACCACTGTAGCATTTCAGATAAAGCAAACACGTTAATGTCTACAGGACAACCATAATCTTGTAGGTATGATTTAACAGATTGAATAGGGTGTCTATTGTAACAATGAATCATTGCTTTCTTGTATGCGTAAATGTTTGTTGCTCTTGTGTTGGAAGATAGGTAGCAAGGAACACTATTAGAATCTTTAGTGTATCCTTTTGGTTTCACAATAATCTTACCGTTATTACTTGTCTTAACAGCACGAGCTTTTGGTAGTGTCCATAACACATCATCAGCTAACATTCCGTACTTCTTAGCTGTAGTTTCTATATAGTTTTTAACATGCTTAATTTGCTCACCATTAGCTTCTGCCCACCAAGTAGATGACATAGAGTAATCCATAAGTTTCTTACTAGGAGGAACTAAAGTAATCAGTTTTCTTAATTTATCTTTATCTAAGACATCACAAGAAATCTCATCAAACTGTCTAACCTCAAAACCTTTGAGTCTTAGGAAACAATCTAGCACGTTACCACTAAACATATAGGTTAAAATGATAACACGATCAGCAACTTCAAACAGTCTAATTGGTAGTTGTGTAACCATCATAGTTGATGATCTTCGTGTACTGTATAAAGACTTACTATCACAATACTGTAAGAAGTCATAGTATCTGTGGTTTGGTTGTATCTTCTCTCTATCTCCAATCCAAGACACCATACCATCCTTATCATCAATGCAAATATCTTGACGTTCAAGTAACCAAGCTAGGTCATTCTCTGAGTATTTATCAAAACCACCAATGATGTCAATTTCTTCATCAATGATAACAACATACCCTTGTTTAGATATTTCTTTTAAGTGCTTATCTGTCATACACAAATACAGACTATGAGTGCAAGCAACATTACAACCTTGTTGCAGTAGTGTTAGGAAGCTTTCACTTTTAGTACCTTCTTCGTTTGTTGGAACTTCAAACACAACATTGTTCAAGTCTTTATGTATTCTTCCACCTTCTTCTACTTCTGTTAGTAAAGGGGAAACAAAAATAAACTTCTTGTTTGGTTGTGAATCAATCCATTTCAACATGTATGTTGTTTTAGATGTACCCATACAACTATCAACAATCTCAACTTCTTTGTTTACAGTCATAGGGAATTTAACAGTATTAATCATTGTTACTCCTGTTTTGTGGAAGAAAAGGGTGGATTTTACTACCAAATAATCTATGTAAATTAATAACTTACAAGAATTTTCCTTAGGGATATATAGGGGTGGTATATTAGTATGAAAAA
>CAYJDY010000248.1:0-1305 GCA_964369045.1 uncultured Candidatus Saccharibacteria bacterium | reverse complement strand
AATAATCTCCTAATCGTGTATAACTCATAATTTAAGCGCGACACCTACCCAGCCTGTTACGCAATCATTTGCGGAGTTGGGTGCGCCTTAATAAAGGGTTAGGTTTCCTCACTAAATCTCTTATCAGCAATAGCTTGGCCTTGCTTAATAATAGATTTTAGCTTTTTCCACTTCACCCGTTTTTCTAGCGGCCTGTTGCCAACAAAAACCAAAAAATAACCTTCTTTGTCTTTTTGCCAATATGCAATCGTCCATTTGTATTCGCCTTTTTCATCCCACAAGCAAATATGCAAGTTTTCATTCAACTCAAGAGGGTAGGCTATTGGTTCTTCAAGTGGCTTATAATGCTTTGTGTTTTTTGGCTCTTTCAACTCAAGTCCCGCACCTAACTCTCGCTGAAGTGGGATGCTCACCCGTCCTGCATCTGTGTTTTTGCTCATGTCACTTAGTCCAAAGTTTTGTTTATGTCAGTAGGGTTCGCACCCCTTAGCTGTGTAGTTAGGCACTTATCTTGCTTTTAGGTTCCTCACCATCAAGAATTGGTTTTTTCATAGCAAATTTTATTACCTTTTTTAGTTTTTCATCGTCTGGCATTGTTCCAAACAATTTACACATAAAAACAAGTGCGGCCGCATAATACGGAAGCCACCACGCAAATCTTATGTGTATATAAAGACCTTTCTTAGCCATCATTCACCTCGCATTAAAAAATCTTAATACCCACCACGCGCCTAACTCTCATTGCAGTGTGACAAGTACCCAGCCACTAACTGCTAAATTGTTTATGCTTTTAGCAAACTCGCACTTGCTTAATTCAGTGGGGTACTTGCACCTGAATTTTGGTAGTTAGGTTTTAATTTAAGTCGTCAGGGTGCTTCTCAAATAGTCGAGCCATTGGCACTTGCAAGGCATCACGCAAGGCTTTTAACTCGCCCTCTAAATATGCAATTCTTGCCTTATCTTCACTCAATCCTTCATTAAATATCTTTTCGGCAGTTTCGCAACTTTCGTTATCGGCATAACTCAAAGATGAATAGCCGCCCAAACTGTAGCCAATCAACTGTGCAAATTGTTGACGGTCTTCTTTGCTAAATTGCAAGCAAGCTATTTTATTTAAGTCAACGCCGCCGTTGTCTAAAATATATTGCACAATAGCGTTTGGTTTAAAACGTAAAACACCTTTTTCGTCATAAGCCAATGTTTGCATTGGTTGGTTCATTGTCAGTATCCTTTTATTAAAAATATACAACCTAACTCAGCAATCAAGCGCGATAAACACCCAGCCATTTATCGCTTATTTGCTTA
>CAYJDY010000247.1:0-1306 GCA_964369045.1 uncultured Candidatus Saccharibacteria bacterium | reverse complement strand
ACTCCATTCGTGCGGGTCAGAACTTACCTGACAAGGAATTTCGCTACCTTAGGACCCTTATAGTTAGGGCCGCCGTTCACCGGGGCTTCAGTTTAGTGCGTGAACACCGCTCTTTAACCTTCCGGCACCGGGCAGGAGTCAGCCCGTATACATCCTCTTTCGAGTTAGCACGGACCTGTGTTTTTGATAAACAGTCGCATGGGCTCTTTCGCTGCGGCCCCGCCACATTACGCACGCTTGAGCTATATAAATAGCCAGAGTGAATATGTTTGCGAGAGCTGTTAGCTCGAGCATTTGTCTTCAATCGAGTTAAAAGTGAAATATTTTCTTTCTTTTATCGTTGGGATGCTCGCATCTACAGGCTCCTCCACATATGCGCATGCGCACTGTGGCGGGGCAGACCTTATCCCGAAGTTACGGTCGCTGTATTGCCGAGTTCCTTAACGAGGGTTCTCCCGAGCACCTTGGTCTACTCGACCTGAGCACCTGTGTTGGTTTGCGGTACGGGCGGCGCATACTATTAATCTGTTTCTTTTCTGGTCAGTTTGGCCCACGCGAATTCAAGCTTTTAACGGCTCGTTTCATTCACCTTTCACCTCTGTAAACAGAGACTACGGGCTTAGACGATCAAAACCAATAGATCGCTCACGTTTCCATCCTGCGTCAAAACAGGGAACATATACACCGGTACAGGAATATCAGCCTGTTGTCCATCGCCTACGCTACTCGCCTCGGCTTAGGCCCGACTAACCCTGGGACGATAACCGTTGCCCAGGAAACCTTGCTCTTTCGGTGGGCAGGATTCTCACCTGCCTTATGGTTACTTATTCCAGCATTCTCACTTGATAGCGCTCCACCGAGCCTCACGGCTCGACTTCAGTGCCCTATCAACGCTCCTCTACCGCTCACATCTAAAGATGTAAACCCGAAGCTTCGGTGCATAGCTTGAGCCCCGTTATATTTTCCGTGCAAGATCACATTTGACCAGTGAGCTGTTACGCACTCTTTAAATGAATGGCTGCTTCTAAGCCAACATCCTGGTTGTCTCTGCGATCTCACTTCGTTTCCCACTGAGCTATGACTTTGGGACCTTAGCTGTCGGTCTGGGCTGTTTCCCTTGCGAGCGCGGAACTTAGCTCCCGCGTTCTAACTGCCATGGTAATCTCTATCGGCATTCGGAGTTTGGTTGAGCGCAGTACCGTTAGACGGCCCGCAACCCATTCAGTGCTCTACCTCCGATAGGTAGTTCATGACGCTAGCCCTAAAGCTATTTCGAGGAGAACCAGCTATCTCCGGGTTCGATTGG
>CAYJDY010000246.1:0-1313 GCA_964369045.1 uncultured Candidatus Saccharibacteria bacterium | reverse complement strand
GGCGCAGGCAAAAGAGCAGCGGGAAAAATTCTTTGGTCGAACAAAGCGTGATCAGACCGCCCTCGAGCAAGCGAATGCGAGCCTTGAGTCGGCTTACGCACAATATACAGACAATTGGGCGGCTGTATTGGCAGATTATCGCGGGGTTGAAGCTGGAATTAATGACTACAAGACCGATATGCAGGAGAAAGTTACTGTACTGGATGAATCAATTGCTCGCCTAGAAGCAGATACGCAATTGCCGTCAGCTCTTCGTCAGTCTCGGATTGATCGGCGCAAGGAGCGCATTTTAGAGGCGCGTGAGGCTATGCAGAAGTGTGATGAGCAGTTAGAGAACTTGCGTCAAGGTGTAGAAGAGGTGACCCGTCGGGTTGAGGTTGAGATGATTGTCGAGATGGCTCAAACTCGCTCGAAAATTGAAGCAGCACAGTGTGCTCTAAAAGTTGGTACGAAATCTGAAAAGTTCCGTACTTTCTGGCGCTCTAAGAATGGCCGTCGAACCAGGTTGGCAGTAGGTGCGGCTCTTGGAATAACGGGTGCTGCGATTGCGATGACCGGTGTTGGCGCCGGCGTAGGTAGCGCCATGGTGGCGGGTGCTGGTGCGGTTATGCGTGGTACTGGTGGATTTATGGCGACTGAAGCTGGCGTGAATATGTTGCATAATCGTCGAGCCAATAAGGCTGATCTACGTGGTCGCACCGAAGCTTGGAATGTTCAGTCGGCCAGTACGCAGTTGGAAGCGGGGCGTGATATGGAATACATTTCAGGCAACGCAGAGGGGCTTGGCGCTGAGAAAATGACCGAGCAAGAGATTGCGGCGTTTCTAGAGGCCAATGCTGGTGCTCTGTACAGTGATCGAGTGTTGCGTGGCGCATTGGCTGGTAACCCAGAATCTTCAGCTGTGGTGGCGGACTTACTCCTTAAGAATCAGCTAGATCGTGTAAATAGTGATGCAAAATCGAACAAGCGTGCCAAGCGAGGGGCAGCAGTAGTTGGTGTGGCCGCTGCAGCAGCACCATTTGTTCTCCGCCACTTCTTCAGTGGTCCGCCGAAGGGTCCTGAATCGCCAAAGCCATATAGTCCCGATGAGGCCCGCTTTAAGGGTATACTCAGTACTGACAAAAATGCCGCACAGAATTGGGAACATATGACTGATAAGTATCAAGGATTGAGCCCAGCTGAGAAAGCCATGTATGAGGCTGGCAACCAAGCATACGACAGGAATTATGGTAGTGCATTACGTGGACTTGATTTGTCAAATGCCGAATTAGATAGGCTGAACTTCATACTTGGCCGCGGTTCGGTTGATGTTG
>CAYJDY010000245.1:0-1315 GCA_964369045.1 uncultured Candidatus Saccharibacteria bacterium | reverse complement strand
CGGACGGGCTTCCATTGTCAATGTCCAGCCGCAGCTTCACAGCCAGCCGCAGCGCATCGCCATCGTCTGTGAGCGGCATCCACATGCGCCCGTGGCGTACGTCATCAACGGCGCACATTAGCCCCGAATGGCCGTCCCATATTTGCACCTTCAACCCCGCAGCCTTAGCCGCAGCCTCAAGTAATTCGCGGTCTGTCATCGTGCTTTCTCCAGTAGTGCCGCAGCAAATATCTCGTAAGCCTCTGCTACATCGTGCGTGTGAGCTTCGCAGACGGCATCAATCCACATTTGTTTTAGCTCCGCATCGCTGATCGGCTCCGGCTTGTACTGATTGCGAAAAACTGGAATGCCTTGGCAATAGACTTCGGTACACCATCCGGCATGTTTGCAGGGCTCACCGTTCGGGCAGGGTTGCGGCTCCGGCTCTTTGCGCATGATGGCGATGGCTTCGTGAGCCTGCCCGCGTACTGTCGTATCGGCCAGCGTACTTTCGTGCAGGCGTGAAATGCTGAAGTGCTTTGTGATTGCTTCCAGCGCAGCCAGCACCTTCGCGTGTTCTTCTTTGGTCATGGATTCTCCCAATCAACAATCTCGTGGCAGGTATGACAGATCACTGCGCAGTAGGGCCGACGAAGCAAACGACGCCACCATGAGTGCACCATCCCACGCATGAATGCGTTTTGCCTTGTGAAGCCCGATCCGCACTTCGGACAGTTAAGCCGTAAAGGGGTTTTGTCTTTCAGTCGCGTGTATTCAATTGGCATCATTGCCCGCCTTTCCGACACGTTGCAAGGTACAAGGACGTAACAACGCTAAGGATCGTTTCACCACAATGCTCCGGCTCTTCGTGAAGCATTGGGTAAGACTTCTTTTGGATTAGCATTTCTCCAATGATTTGCGCGTGCCTGCTGGCTGGGCATGTATTGGTTGGAAAGTTGCGGGCTTTGTCGGCGCGTTTTATGTAGGCGCGTGTAGTTGACATCATGAACCCTCATAAATAGGCGATGCGGCTACGCCAATGACGTGGAAAACAATCAGGATCAGCGCCCGCACTGAGTCTTGCGCGCCTTGCATCGGACTCCAAAACGCAATCCCAGCGAAGGCGTAAAGCAGCATCGACAAAACGGCGCAAACCATCCAAACGCGAAGAATGATTTTTGTCACGATTGCCCGCCTTTCCGACACGTTGCAAGCCAGTCGGCCATAGCTTGAGCGTCTTCTTGGGTGAGGAAGATGTTGCCTGCCTTGAATCGAACGGGGGTCATTCTGTCGCTCCTTTGATGCCGTGGAATGCTTCAGCGTCGGCAATTCCTAA
>CAYJDY010000244.1:0-1316 GCA_964369045.1 uncultured Candidatus Saccharibacteria bacterium | reverse complement strand
TAGGAATATATTCCTCTGTCAGCTCAACTCCCTCAACGTATCCCCAGCCAGCTTGCAACGCCCCTATCATCTCTCTACCTGAGCCACTGAACGGTACGAGTATTCTACCGGCTGTCGGTGGCTTGATGAGGGTTGCTAGGTATTTAGTGAGGGATAGGGGCTTGACTGTCGGATGATGATTGGCTGCCGTTCTTTGGACTTGCTCAAACTGGGGTGTTTCACAATTACACTTCGGATGTCCAGCGTCATCTTCCCACTTATCGCAAGCAGTACACTTCCTCGCACCCAGACCAGCCCCTTTATTATCTGGCTTCTCCTCAAACCCCTCTAGCCCTGCATTACGTTCACTCTTAGAGGCTTTAGCTGTGTAGAAAAAGCGTGAGGCAGAGCCTTTGTCACCAGCATATTGAGTTGGTTCTGTTTCTTGTCTCAACCATGTTTCTCTTTTGCTCGTTGAGTTACCACCACCGTTTTTTGTCTGCGGAAACACTGCCTCTACTTCATCACTACCGTCATGGATAAGGTTTGCAGGGAAGCGACCAGAGTGTTGTTCGTATTCTTTAAGCTGTACTTCTTTTTCTCCGCCGATATAACTGGTTTTATGTCCGCCGCTTGACCTACCAAAGCCCCTTGTCCCCCGATGATTTGGGTCGTTACTTGCTGATTGCACCCTCGTACCATCTATATTCAACCCACCAGTACCATGTTTTAAGACATTGTTCGCTACTGTCCCCTCTAGAGGTTTACGAGCTAGTACACAAGGTTCGTGAGCTGGTTTAAGAGCTGTGCCGTAGCCTTCGTAGGGTGATGTGCCTGTTGATAGTTCTCTGGTTATCTGTACCTTTTTACCGAGTATGCCTGAGCTTCTGCCCTCTCGTTCTTGAGTACCAGTTACCTCTCGCTCATTTCCCTGTATCTTATCTACCGCCTTACCTATGTTTAGACTCTTAGGAAACCCACTACCATACACCCACTCAATCATGTCCCTAATCTCAAATCCTGCATCTTCTATAGCTACTGCCATGCGGTGATAGGTTCTTGAGCCTGAGAACGCTAGTAGGTGGCCGCCTGGTTTTACGAGCTTGAATAGGTCTGCCCACATATCTTTATCAAAGGCTATCCCAGATGAGTCCCAGCTCTTGCCCATAAAGCCTAGCTCATACGGTGGGTCGCATAAGATAGCGTCGAATAGCTCACCCTCATAGTTGGCCGCCCATTCCTTAATATTAGCGTGGTGGATTTTGTGCTTAGACATCTTTACTCCACGGGTCAAACTCTTCATCAATCACCTCAGCTGTTACAATCTCCCCACTGCG
>CAYJDY010000243.1:0-1317 GCA_964369045.1 uncultured Candidatus Saccharibacteria bacterium | reverse complement strand
GGCATGGTCGAGGGTCTCGGCAAGATCAGCGCTGCGGTGGCAGCTGGCGAGGATCTGTACCTGCGCCCGAAGATGGCCGGTGACGTCATCCCGAACAACCAGATCGGCGCCGCGACGAGCTCGGAGCAGTCGTCCGGCGGCAACGTCTACATCGACACCGTCAACACGAACAGTGTCGAGGAGCTGCCGTATGAGATGTCCCGCGCGGCGCTCCGCATGAAGGCGCTGCTCTGATGGCCGGGTTCTCCGTCTCGTACGCGTTCGGGAAGCTGACGATCGGCTCGGTCGTCATCCCGAACAACGCCATGAAGTTTCAGGAGGACGGCCCGCTCGACCTGCTGTTCGACCAGTTCTCAGGTGACGACCGGGAGGTGATCGACGGCATCGTCCTCATGCCTCGCGGCGACCACGGCATCCGCGCCCAGATCCCCCTCATCGTCGGCGCCGGTGCGTCGACCACCGGCACCGCTGCGACGGACAAGACGTCGCAGCTCATCACCAACCTCGGCGTGCTCCACACGATCGCCGCAGCGTCCGCAACCTCCACGCCGACGACGTCGTTCAGCTACGAGCCGTACATCGGCGCCACACCCCGCGCCGGGACGGCGGTCATGCTGCCCCCGCAGCGCGGCGCCGTGATCCCCGGTGTCGGTGTACGTGTCGTCTGGGACTGGGTGCTGGCGGGGCCGCCGGCATGACCGCACGGGCAGTGACCGTCGAAGTCCTCGCGGATGACGAGACCGGCGCCACGGCGCTGCGGGTCGACAAGTCCGGCGAGTACAACGAGGAGATCGCAGGCGACGCCGGGGCGTTCAGCATCACGATCCCCGCCGGTGCCGACACCGGGTGGACGTCGGTCGACGCCGGCAAGCTGATCCGCTTCGACATCGCGGGCACCCCCGACTTCACCGGCGTGATCGAGGAGATCGTCAAGACGCCCCGGTCGAAGAAGCCGGCCAACCGCCAGGTGCGGGTCCGTGGCCGCGACTGGCTGATGGAGTACGCGGACACGCCGGTGTCGCCCCCGATGGGTGTCGACGTGGTGCCGACCGCGGCGGAGATTTACTCGGACTGGCGTTGCCCGTGGATCGACACGTCGGCGTGGCCCGACGCGGTGTTCGTCGGCCCGGTGTACCACGCTGATGCGAACCCGCTCGGTGACCCGTGGCCGTCCGCTGACGCGAAGCCGGGCGGCAACCCCCGCAACTGTCCCGACCCGATCGCGTCATGGATCTGGGGCGTCGGCGTGGACGGCAACGGATCCCACCCCGTCGATCAGGTCTGCTACTTCGCGAAGGATCTGGTGGTGTCCGCCGG
>CAYJDY010000242.1:0-1321 GCA_964369045.1 uncultured Candidatus Saccharibacteria bacterium | reverse complement strand
ATAAATCCAATTTCCAATTATGTTTAGACCTTTCTTTATTTATTTCAAATGCTTCATTAATAGTCGCTAGTGTTTTTTCTACGGTCCAATTATTTATTGTTATTAATTTTTTAATTGTGATATTTTCTCGTCCCATTGCAAATGACCTACCGATATGTTTTGTTTGATGGCATATTGGGCAAAGGGCTATTAGGCCGACGAGTTTTTGAACTAATCTTTTGTCGTCATACTTCCATATTTCGTGACATTCAACTTTGTGTTTGTACCCTTGTTCAAGTCCAGTTTCGCCACAAATTTCACATATATTATTGGCTTTTTCGTATACCATGAAACGAAGTTTATTCCAAAGTTTGGCTTTAAGGGTGGTTCTTGCGTTTGAGTAATGGCAAGTTGATGGAATCATTTCTATTTCTAATTTGGGTTTTTTTGATGAATTTTTTGCCATTAGTGTTAAAATAGGCCCAATTTTAAAGAAGTCAAATATATTTATTAAAAAGGCTTTCTATGAAAATTAAAATTACCGAAAATCAGTATTCAAAAATTCGTTTAATTCTTGAGCAAGAAGAGTATCTGACTAAATTTAGAGATTTTTGTAATCAAAAGATACAAGAAGTAAATAAGATATATACCAGTGTTATTAATGTATCCGTATCGGAAATTATATCTGGTGGTATGGATATTAGGCAACTACAAAAGCTTGTTGATAAGATTGAGGATGATGTTTATACCGCGAGAAGGAATATTGAAAATCTTTGGGACCAAAATCTAATTGCTGGGGCTGGTGATGATTTCGATTTGGTGATTTGGGATATTGCTGATGCTGTAAATGGTAAGATTGGTTCTTTAACTACGGTCCTTGACGGGTTGGTTAATATTCAAGAACAATCTGAGGATATCCTTACTAAGTTTAAAGATGTAAAACCAATAGAAATACAGAGTTTCTAATTTGTATTCTTCATGTTTTTTTTGTATCTTTGTTGCAAAAAAAATGATAGAAGCAATTTCACATATATTTGGGGTTTGTGGGGATGGGCATCCATCAATAGCTTATGGGATTGGGGTTTTGCCAATTCTTTTAGCGTTTAAGAATAGGGTTATTTTATATGTAAGAACTCTTTTACAACGACTTGGTTTAGTGTCTCGTCGGAATAAAATATGATACCTATTATATTAAGTAATTCATAAAATAATCTTGCTTGATGTTCTTTATCGCTTAAAAAGTAGTGTTGGCCATCATCAAGGATAATGGTTCTTTTAAAACGCATATTGTGTTTTAGTCTATAGATTGGGTAATTTCTTTGTAAAAATCTTAGTATCATAC
>CAYJDY010000241.1:0-1321 GCA_964369045.1 uncultured Candidatus Saccharibacteria bacterium | reverse complement strand
AGCTGTGGGATCTCGCCGTTGTACTTGCGCACGGAAAAGATCGTCATTGACGAGCCTCCAATGCGCGCTGTTTGTTGACGCTGCCCCGGCTAGAGCCAAGCCAATACGCAACCGCCGTAGCGAATGCCCCGATAAGCTGCCCCGCAATCAGGTAGATCACGGATTCGTTGCTCTTCGGCGTGTCAATCAGCATCAGCGCGGCCACCATTCCGGCCACCATCGCGGCAAGGCCAATCGTCAGCGCAGAAGGCATCCAGTGATCGCGGTGAATGGTGCGGGCGTTCTGCACGTCGTTCAGCTCGGCCTGGAGCTGTTGAACGGCCAGCGAGGCCAGCACCTCGGCGTTACGCAGCTCAAGCTCCCGCAGGCGTACCGCAGCGTCAGGCGACGACACAACAGACGCGACGGAATCAGGATTGCCCTCAACGCCAAACGCAGCAGCCACCATCGCACCGACAGCAGCACCCCCCGGCCCCGCCATCGCCATGCCAAGCGCCGGGGCTGCGACGGCTACCTTCTTGCCTACTTCTTTCCAGTCCATATCAGCCCCCGTGTTTCTTGAATGCCGCAGCGAGTCGAATGTCGTATTGATTCTTCACGTAAGCCGGGCCGTTGTAGCCCTTCGCAAACGCCGTCCAGTCGCCCTTGCGCAGCGCCATGTGAATTGCCGGATTGACGATCACGAAGCGCACAAAAGCTTCCAGTTGCCGCCCTTCCGATTCGCACATAAGCCGCTCGAAATCCGCAGCCGACTCGTAACCCAGCGTTTGCCAGTGAAAGCCCATGATCTGAAACAGGCCCCACGAAGCGGATTCGATTGCACAAGCCGGGTCAATTTGCCGCGCGAGGTGAAGCTTACCGTGCTCTTTGATGCCTCCAGAATATCCGCCCGGTGTCGCGTTAATAACGTCGGGCAAATAGCCGGAGAGAAGAACCGCATCGCGCCCAATAGCGGATAGGCGGCGGTGCATGATGTGACGCTCGAACAGGATCACGGGCCGACCGTCAGGCAGAAAGCCATTCCCGCGCGATTCGACCTCAGTCACCGCCTTTACCGCCGCAACGCTTGAAGCAAGGGCCGATGCCGCGCCCTCGAAGTCCTCAGCGGTTAAAGACTTTGCCGGGGCCAGCGCAGCAAGAGTCGAAGGCCCGGCGATACCGTCAGGCGTCAAACCACGCTGCGCCTGAAACGCCCTCACCGCAGCCTCGGTGCCGGGGCCGAATACGCCGTCAGCCGGAATGCCAAGCTGAGATTGAAGGGCCGACACTTCAGGCCCGGAGCTACCGCGTTTGAGCATGGGAGACCCCAAAAGAAAAACCC
>CAYJDY010000240.1:0-1328 GCA_964369045.1 uncultured Candidatus Saccharibacteria bacterium | reverse complement strand
ACGGCTTTAGTCTGTCCATGATGCGCCACTTGTCATCGCCTTTGATGCGTATTTCCTCGACGATATTAACTACTGAACCATGCGCCCACCCTGTAAAGCGTTCACCCAATGCCGACGGGTCTAAACTCTTAGCGTTGCTACCAAGCACCCACTCAAGAACCTTAGCAAAATACGATTTTCCCGTACCTTGTGCGCCTTGTAAAAGTATTGCCCAGTTGATCCGCTTCCCTGCGTTTTGAACCACATACGCCAACCAGTCTAATAAAATACGTTGCTCACGTTCACACACCAACACATTGCTAATATGCTTTAGAAACAAATCAATCGCGTGTTTATTATCGTCATTCATCGCTTCGGATTTATAACCGCTTTCAACATACGAATTAAGCATGAGTTTATTGTCATATTCAAACGTTACCGATGCCGAAGGCCAATACATTTTATCAACGACCGTAACGATCTCGCATGTGTTTAACGCGTAATCACTCGCTAACATCTCAGCGTCTTTTACGCACTCTAAACGATTGTACTTAGCGTTGAACGCCTCACGTTTAATGCTATAATTCAGCTTGGTATTTGCAAATTCACACAGTTTTTCAACGTAAATCCAGTTGATAAGCCAGTCGGGTAATACCTCCACAGTATCGCCCGACTTTTCAACTTTACCGCCACCGCCAAAACAAAACGCTTTTTTAATCTCGCTTTTGCTTAGTCCGATTTCTTTACCGCACGCTGCAACAATATCCGCCGCCAGAGTCGAACGCATATCATCATGCAAAACGCTATCATTCATCGCACAAACGCGCTTCTTTAACGTCAAGTAATCGCTATATCCTTTCGCACCTTGCGCCTCAGTCCGTAGCGTATCAAACACCGAAGCAACGACACCGCCTTGTTGTTTAACGTGCCACGCAATAGAAGCCATCGTAAAACGCGCACCTGTCCAAGTGCCGAAGGAATTATATTTTTTACGCATCTTCTTAGCGTCATGTTTATCCGACAACGATGACCACGACACCCACAAATCAAGCCCTTTATCAGTACCTTGATATTGATGATGTAATGCTTGCCCTACCTTGAGCCATGCGTCATATTCAAGCCCCTGCGCTGCATAGGCGAACAATAAACCTTGCACCTCATCATCCGACATATTAAGCGGTAAATCTCGCGTGAAGTCCTCATCATCGTCCGAGCTATCATCATCATCTATCGTCACGTTATCGAAAATAGATACGCCGCCACCAAACAAAAACTTATCAACATCGACCGCCGAGCCTTCACCCGACAACGACCAACGCGCACCATCTACAGGGCAAGAAGGTAAAAAC
>CAYJDY010000239.1:0-1336 GCA_964369045.1 uncultured Candidatus Saccharibacteria bacterium | reverse complement strand
GAATATCATTGGTCCAGAACACTAAACGGTACGCGTTTGGATTATTGGCCTAGCAAAAACAAGTGGCAATTTAACGGGAAGGTTATGTGCGGTGATGTTTTAGCGTTTATCAAAAAACATGGTGTATAACTACCAACGCATAAGCCGTAAAGCCTCTTAACCGCCATTTGAGCTACACAGGCGGCTGAGGCTTTATCGGCTTGATGCAGAGTTAGGCATGATTTTCGATGAATTGGAGATTATGAGATGTCTGAATTTATTACGGCTGATGCGTTAATAAAATTGGGTTATAAGAAAGTAGGAAATTGGTACTTTCACTCAGGCGGAAAAATAAGCGTAAACCTACTTTCTAATACAATACGTAGCACTAAGCCTGATTTTGTTATAGAGCGGAAAGATAACAATTTTGAGCTAAAACTCATAAACGACCTTTCCGATACACTTATTAAGCTTGGTGTATAACTAAGCGCGTAAGGGGTGATATGCCACGCAGATTTAAGCCTGTGCAGCGTAATCACAAACATTAAAAGATGCGTAGTAAGTGGCTGGCATATCATCCCACTTCACGTAGAGTTAGATACGAGGCATACGATGATTGAGTTATTGCACTGTGATTGTATGGAGTACATGGCTACTGTGCCTGATAAATACTTCGACTTGGCGATTGTTGACCCGCCTTATGGAATGGATAGAAAAATGGACGGGACAAGTGGTGCTGGCCGCGTCATGCGAAAATGGAAACGTGAAGGGGTGCAATGCTGGGATGTTGCACCAACGCAACATTATTGGATAGAGCTATTTAGAATAAGTAAAAATCAAATTGTATGGGGTGCTAATAATTTTTTACCGCATTTGCCGCCGACTACAAATTATGTTTTTTGGGACAAACATCAGCCTGTTGATAATTTTGCAGACGGTGAGCTTGCGTGGACAAGTTTTAAAGGTGTTTGTAAAAAATTAGATTTGCCATATTTTGGAGCGCACGGGCAAGATGTTGGCGGTAAGCAACACCCGACCCAAAAGCCCGTTAAATTATACGAATGGCTTTTAACAAACTACGCAAAGAAAGGACAGCGCATTTTAGACACGCATTTAGGTAGTGGCTCAAGTGCCATAGCCGCCCACTACTTCGGTGTTGATTTTGTGGGTTGTGAGCTGGATAAAGACTATTTTGAAGCGGCTAAGGCAAGGTTTGATATGGCTACGAAACAACTGGCTATGAGTATCTAACTAAAAAGTTTAGGCGAAACAACCTAGCTGTTTTAGTAAGAACACAGTAATAAACGGTGCGGAAAATAACCATGATTGACTGGGTTGTTTTCGCACTACAACGAGA
>CAYJDY010000238.1:0-1352 GCA_964369045.1 uncultured Candidatus Saccharibacteria bacterium | reverse complement strand
GTAGCCGTGGTTCGTAGCTCGGCATCCTCAACTCGGACTTCTCCACCGGCTCTCCAGACGTCGTTGGCTTCATCCGTGGTGGCAATTGGAACAATGGGCCGAACTCGGGAGCTTTCACGCTCAATCTCGAGAACGCACCGTCGAATTCCAATTCTAACATTGGGTTCCGGGCCGCCCAGGCATACCATGACAAGTTAGATATTATCCTTTTGGAGGCTAATCAATGCTTTTGGTATTCGCCGTGAGCTACCTGTCGTTGGCCTTTATCAGCGTGCGACGAACATCTCTGAAGCATGCGACTTGGCGATTTTGGTATTTCGCATGCTTCGCTTTATATTCTTAACATGGCTGGTACTGTGTTTTTCAGCTGAAGCGATTATAGTTGGTGAGTAATCGCTGTCGAGTTTTAATATGCTAGCGAATACTCGGTGTGCTTCAAGATAAAACCTCGTCGCAAGCGCTCGAGGTGACTTGTCATTTTATAAAAATGCCAAGTGCAGTAGGTTCATCTTCTCCAACTTGGCGCCATATTTTCTCATCGTTAGTCTGTGATTCGAGCAATGCCTTTTTTGATGTTGTGTGAAACTTCATATCTACCCCCGAGTAGCTCCGTTTCTTCTCAATGTATTTATGCAGTGTCTTCTCGGTGCTTTCTAGCTCCGTGATTAACAATACCTCAGGATATGGCTTGCCCGTGTCTTGCCATTCATCAGAATCACAATGCTTTATATAGCTAGTTATCTTACGCTTAACGAGCAAAAGCTGGGCTAAGTCATCAACATCATCCAGATAAAACTCTTTTGTCTTTGATTGGTCTAATGGTTTTAAGTGGGCATCGGGCAGTAGCCGTGGATAGTCATCTCGTCCTGTGAGTTCAATTTTGGTGTAGAAGCTAAATACACCAAGGTAATGTCTGCGAATAGCGTTGTAGAGCTCAAAGATGCCCAGGGAATGGGCTATAAACCGTGGTTTGGCAGTTTTATCCTTGTATAGGTTATTTAACACTGTTGGCTTAAAGATATGTAAGGATTTTAGGGCATTGATGCCATCAGGCAGGATGAAGTACTCGGCGTATCTTCGATCTATGCGATAGCTGTCGTTATAGTGTCTGCCTATATATTTCTGGTCGTAGAGTACTTTTAATCTATCATTATGCGTAGCTTGATACTTATGACCTTGTGCTGATTGTAGTAGTCCTACTGTTAAGAATCTAAATTTGTAGAGTAGTTTAAGTATGAGGATCTGTTTGTCATTGAGTGGTCGTCGGTATTTAGGTTGTTTGGAAGTTGTGTGTGAAGGTGTAGTGTTAGTCATGTTGTTGTGGGTTAGTTATTGTGTTCTGTGATTGATAG
>CAYJDY010000237.1:0-1353 GCA_964369045.1 uncultured Candidatus Saccharibacteria bacterium | reverse complement strand
TGAGGTTGACAACTGAGGTCGTAATCTGTAAAATAGGTAACAGTCTTTATATAAATCTAAGTCAATATTAGTAGTTAATAAAACTAGTAGAAGAAAGAGAAGAAATCAATATATGCTCGCTATTCGAATGCAACGAACCGGAAGAAAAGGACATGCCACATTTCGTGTCGTAGTTCAGGACACACGTCAAACACCAACAAGTGGCCGCGTTGTAGCTCAGATCGGTCACTATGACCCGCATACCAAAGCAGTAAAAATTGATAGCGAAAAAGCTACCTTCTACCTTAGTAATGGCGCACAGCCATCAGAACGCGTCGCTCGTCTTATCCAGAAAGAAGGCGTTAAGCTCCCAGAATGGGTAAAGCTTAGTGAAAACAAAGAGCGAAAAACTCGTCACCCAGAAAAACTTCGCCGTGACCAACCTAAAGAAGAGGTAGTCGAAGAGGTAGTCGAAGAGAAGGTTGAAGAAGTAGCTGAAGTAGAAGAAGCTCCAGCTGAAGCAGTAGCTGAAGAGACAACAGAGGAAGTAGTTGCCGAAACTCCTGCAACTGAAGAAGAAGTCCCAGCCGACGAAACCCCTGAAGAACCAAAAGCCGCCTAAATTCTAATTCAACAAGTCGTCCACCAGCTCCCGTAACCCGGGAGCTCTTCTTTTCCGCCCACTTTGTGAGAGGTCCGTCCTCTCACTCAAATGCAACAAAGTTGACGAACAATCAATGACAGGAGATCCTTGTGCGAGGACGGACCTCTCACATTAGAAGGGTGGTTACATTGTTTGCTATAATGAGTGTATTACCATAAACAGGAGTTGCAGACATGAGTAGTATTGACCAACAGTTCGTAGAGTTTATTGTTAAATCATTAGTAGGGAATCCAGAGGCAGTCGTTATCGAAAGACGCGTCGACGAGAAGGGCGTATTGCTGGAGCTTACTGTGGACCCAGAAGATCTAGGCCGAATCATCGGTAAACGAGGTGCTACTGCACAAAGTCTTCGAACCCTTCTCCGTGCGCTCGGAACCAAGAACGACGCGCGTTACAACCTCAAGATTGTAGATAACGGCCCAGAGGACTACGCACGACCAGCGCGCCCAGAAACAAATCAAAACAGTGATGATACTGCACAGGCTAAGCCAGCTAGCAGTCAAACTACTAGTGATGATGACAGCGAGAGCCCGGAAGAAGTAGTTGAATCTGTCGTAGATGAGATTTCAGTCGAAGAACAAGAGGAAGATAACGCCAGTGACCTCGCTCGAAAGACCCGTGCAGAGCTCGAAGATCTCGACGACCTCGACATCTAAAACGCTTGATAAAACACCCATAATTCGCTACACTAGTACACGAGTCTTACAAAT
>CAYJDY010000236.1:0-1355 GCA_964369045.1 uncultured Candidatus Saccharibacteria bacterium | reverse complement strand
ACTCCAGCTATTGCCTGACACAGCAAGAACGCGTGAAAATATGGACTGACGCTCACCATAAAACCGTGCAAGAATTAACCAACCGTGGGCTATGGCCTGCAAACATAGGAAGACCATGAAACTACTCGCTATCCTCATTTTGCTATTCGGCAGCGTCCAAGCCTATGCGACCCGACAGCACTGCGAACCAAAGCCACGCGAACCCGTAAGCAAGCCAGAGCCGAAAGCCCCTGATCGCGTGCAACGTGACCGCAGCGACCACGACAGGCCATGTGACCGCACTATCGGAGCGCCAGTCTGGTGTAGGGTGCTGAAATGACGCCGACGAAACATTTTGCCGCCCCGCCATATAAGGCAATGCCGTCTGGTGGTAAAAATGACTGGTGGTATGTCGAAAACGCGCATGGATTTAACTGCTTGTCGTTCCATGAAAAGCCCGGTGCGAAGTTCACAAGTCGAGATAATGCGTTTGCAATAGCGCAAAAATGGAACGAAGATGGTGCCATTCTGGTGCCCAAAGGCTAAGTAAATGGCACGTCCCATAGGAAACACCGTCCTAGCCGCCTGTGCGGTAGGTGAACGGCTGGACTGGTTCAGGACAAGAGAACTACGCAGCCCGCTGATAACAGGCCGCTATTACGACTTTTGCGTAAAAGCCGTATCTTTTGGCCTGATGGACTACGATGAAGCGACAAACCGCTACAAGGTACGACACAACTGGCGGCAATTGCTCATTGAGCGCAATATGGTGCTGAAGAAGCCACCAGAGCCCGAGCCGGATGAAGATAAACCATTGATGAGTAGCGAGCAAAAGCGTAAACTTGCGCAGACAACCGTACAAAGCGCACTAACGCACAGGACGGCGCTGGAAATGGCTTGGCGATGAACTGGAAAATACGCGCTGAGGTAGACGAAGCTATCATGCAAACCATGCTCCCCGAGCTATATCAGATCATCAACGACCTGACAGAATGCGCCAGGAACGGCAAAGAGCCAACAAAGCAGACTTTGAACGACGCCCGTAAATGGCTACCGGCACAGTACAGCCAATCATTCGGGCATAAAGCTGGAAATATCGCATAATATGCAGGCATAGAACTTACGCATGGTGATTGTTTGGTCTACTTTGCCCATTAAAGAAGTACCTTGCAAGGGCAGTCACCAGCCGTAAGTTGGAATGCGCAGGCTGATGCGCCGCAACGTTAAATGGTCAGCAGTTATGTGTCGTAGTCCAGGCCGAGGACACAGCCATTAATTAATTACTAATGGTGCAGCGGGGGTAATTTCCCGCTTGGCAGGCAGACACAAAGCCAGAGATCAGCACTGGCCCAACTTAGCTAATATATGCAATAATC
>CAYJDY010000235.1:0-1355 GCA_964369045.1 uncultured Candidatus Saccharibacteria bacterium | reverse complement strand
TTTCTGCACGGTGTCGGAGCCGACGCCCCGCCCTGCCGTATCGGCAAACGATTGCCGCTGGATGTCTGCCTTGATGGCGTTCAGGGATGCCAGTTGCGCTGGGTCCATCACGTTGTCGAGCGTGGCCCCACCGAAGCCTAGAACCCGCTGCGCCGTGTCATCCGAGAGCGCGCGACCATAGGCGTTCGGATAAAGCGATTCGGCCATCGGATTGCGCGACTTGTCGAGAATCGCCTGCACGACATCCATCTGATTGATGGGCTTCGACTTGTCGGCGTACTCGCGCATCGCTGCCGAGTATTCCGGACTTACTTGGTCGAGCACGCCCAGCAGGGATCGTTTCGCAGTCGTGAGTTTTTCGAGTTCGTTCCGGCCGATCTTGCTGTCCTTGCCTTTCGCGCGCTCGATCGCGTCATCTAGCGCGAGCTTCAGGTAGTGCATGCCCTGGAGCGATCCGTCTTTCGTGATCTTGATGCCATCCGCCAATGCCAGTTTCTTGGCAATCGGCACGAGGTCGCGCACAAACGGATTCTTTTGCAGCGTCTTCATTTCCGCCTGCAACGCGGGCGTCAGCGCAGCTGGATCAATTCCTTTCGCTAGCGCGGCGTCGTACATCGGTCCGGCAGAGGCACTGCGAGCATCCGCTGCGACCTTTCGATCCCCATGCGTACCCGCGAGCCGTTCAAGCTCTGCAATCCGCGCCCCTTCGTTGGACTGACGGCGCAGCGTGATCGCGTTCGTGACGGATGGATCTTGCGCGGTCGCAGTCCGCTGAAGGGCTGCAATGCTCGGGATGCCAGAAACCTCCGCGACGGTCGGGCGTGATCCCGGGACCAATTGCAGCGGCTGGCGCAAGGTTGCGCGCAACTGTGCCGCGTGCGGCCCAGCCGTAGCCGACAGGAGGCGTTCAATGATGGCCTCCCGCCCTGACTGGTGTAGCGGCTCCGCAAGCGCGCCAGCGGTGCTTACGCCGCGCGAGAACGCCGGAACAATCGCGCCACCGATGCCGCCCGCAGTGATGTTGCCCTGTCGGTCGCCTGAGTTCACCGCAGGCTGCGCGCCGCCATAGACCGCGCCCTGTGTCGCGCCGCCCGTGACGGTCCGAGGCGCGATCAACTGCGACGACAGCGCCCGAACATCCGCCACCATCTGCGGCGTGCCGCCAAGCGGGCGAATGCCGAGTGCCGCGCCGCGCAAGAGCGTTCCGGGCATAACTGCCCCGGCAACGTCGCCGGTCAGATGCCCCCAGCGGGCAGCGGGCGAGTTCATCAATGGCGCGTCGCGCTTCTTGGTTTCTGCCCATTCACCGGGCGTATCAAGCTGAAAAACCTGTTTCAGCCCTTCCACCTGATCGG
>CAYJDY010000234.1:0-1360 GCA_964369045.1 uncultured Candidatus Saccharibacteria bacterium | reverse complement strand
TCATACGATCCTCTCGATCTTCACGCCCAGGGTACGTCCCTCGGCGGGCTTGGTGTGGCGCGCGATCACCTCGCGCGGGGAGTCGCCCCGGAGGGCCAGCAGCGTGGACAGGTCACCAGCGACGGCACGCCAGTCGGTGCGCGGGCCTTGCGGCCTCGCGACCGCGTAGCCGTTGCCGAGCTTCACGCCCGCGGCCGTGCCGATGGCGGCCTTGAGCCGCGCGCCGAGCTCATCCTGACGCTCCTTCGCTTCGGAGGCCACCGCGCGCGCCTCGTCGTACGCCTCGGCGAGCGCGATCTCCTCGGCCGTGGCCTCGCGCAACGGCTCGCGCTCCACGAGATGGGTCCGGGCAAAGTGCGCGAAGGCGTTGGTGGCCCGCACCTCGGGCTCTGCGTCGCCCTCGATGTGCACCGCCCACCACTCGGCCATCTGTCGCGCGATGGCCTCGGCGTACGACGGGTCAGCCGCCACGCGGTAGATCTGGATCTCCGCGGCGTCGACCATGACGGGCGCCAGGGCCTCGATCGCCGCGCGCTGGCCCTCGGCGGGGAGCGCACCGATCAGCGCCTCGACGGCGCCGAACGCCGCGGGGACCACCAGCGCCGGGACGATCACCTCGTCCATCTCGTGCGCCCAGGCCTCGAGCACGCACTGCACGGTATAGTAGTCCGGCAGCGCCTCCCACTGCTCGTGCGCGTAGAAGCCCGAGGTTTTCAACTCGAACCCCGTTCGCCCGGACCTGTAGTCGCCCGACACCCGCAGGCACGAGTAGCCCCCCGGAGCGTAGACCGTCGGCACGCGCTCGAGCTCGACGCCCAACAGCGCCGAGAGCCGCCGCGCAAGGTGCGGCTCGCACGCCAAGCCTCGGAGCATGGCCGGGCTCGGCGGTGCCTCAGGCTCGCCGCGCAGGGAGCGCCACAGGTCGTGCGCCGAGGTCCACGGCGAGATACCGAGGATGGGTGCGGCCGAGGTGGAGCCGAGGAGAGCGCGGCTCACTGGGCACCCCCATCCGCGCGCGTAAACGCGCCCGCATCGTCGAGCCGGTATGCCACCTCAGGCAATAGCCCGCCCTCGCCGATGTAGCCCACCACCAGGCGGTAGCGGCTCGCGGTGCTGTCCCACCGCCGGATCGTGATCGTGCCGCGGTAGCCCGCCGTCGCCGTGCCGCCGTCGCCCGCCGTCGCCGTGCCGCCGTAGCCCGCCGTCGCCGTGCCGCGGTCGCCCGCCGTCGCCGTGCCGCGGTAGCCCGCCGTCGCCGTGCCGCCGTAGCCCGCCGTCGCCGTGCCGCCGTACCCCGCCGTCGCCGTGCCGCCGTAGCCCGCCGTCGCCGTGCCGCCGTCCCCCGCCGTCGCCGTGCCGC
>CAYJDY010000233.1:0-1373 GCA_964369045.1 uncultured Candidatus Saccharibacteria bacterium | reverse complement strand
AAGCAAGCTGGTCGGGCCGGTGCTGTGACAATTCACTACACATGCCTTGACCCCGAGGTGGTGAGTATTGCACGATGGAAGAATCCGACCACTCCACCAGATGTGCGTTTGGCTGACCTTGACTTCTCGTTTGGTGCCAATGCAGCATTTGCTGATGCTGTGCGGGATGACAGCGACTGGATGCTTGTTAGTTGCTACTATGCACCGAAATTATGGGAGCTACTGTATCAGCCTGATAAGGAATTGTTTAAAGCAGAATACGAACGTGTAAAAGCAGATGAGAGTATTCCGAAGAAATTGGTGAAGGCACGGTATATCCTACATTGTGTGTTACGTGAAAGTGTTGAGACACGCCAATACGAACACTTTACCGATGGGATGAACCGGCACACGCCTTTCAAAGATACAATTTACAGCTCAAACCTTTGTGTAAGTGGTGATACGTTAATTCTGACCGACAAGGGGAACGTTGTAATCTCTGAAGTAGTTGACCAGAGAGTAAATGTGTGGAACGGGGAGGAATGGTCAGAAACTGTTGTACGAAAGACAGGTGAAAATCAGTCGCTAGTCAGGGTGATGCTCAAAAGTGGCAAGTCTCTTGACTGCACGCCTTACCATAAGTTTTATGTGTTGTCACCAGATGGCACAAAGGTTGAGGTACGTGCAATTAACCTCACGGAGGAGGACCGTCTGATTGGTTGGTGGTTCCCGGATGAAGATAACTCTTATGGGTGGTGTTCCCCTGAGACGGTTGTTAGTATTACCCCGGTTGATGGCCTACACGACACTTATTGTTTCAATGAGCCGAAGCGGCACATGGGGGTGTTTAACGGAATCCTGACAGGACAATGCCAGGAAATTGCCCTCCCAACCAAGTCATACGAGAACGGGATTGACGACTTAAACAACCCTGATGCAGAGGGGGAGATTGCAACGTGTAACCTAATGGGGATCAACGTAGCAACAGTGAATAATGATCCTGAGCTGTACTACAAAGCGGCATACTACTCGCTGTTGATGTGCCGGCTAAAGATTCTACACGGGTCATACCCTTTTGAGTCAATGAAGCGTACATCTATTGCACGTATGAACGCGGGTGTCAGTATGATTAGCCTGGCTCACTTGATGGCTAAACACGGGATGAAATATTCCTCTATGTTTGGTAAGAAGTTTGTGCATCGCCTTGCTGAGCTACATTCTTTCAGCCTTCATAAAGCTGCATTGGAGATTGGTAAGAAATATGGGCTACCGGAGTGGATTGGTAGGACGAAATACCCAGATGGCTGGCTACCGATTGATACACGTAACGAGTACGCAGTACAAATTGCCCATCAACCGTTAAAGCAAGATTGGGAAGAGCTTCGCAAGGAAAT
>CAYJDY010000232.1:0-1383 GCA_964369045.1 uncultured Candidatus Saccharibacteria bacterium | reverse complement strand
CGTTGTCGAACTGATCCACGCCCCACACCGCAAGCTCCGTGAAGTCGCCGCCGCCTTCTGTCACGGCGAAGTCGCCGGACATGTAGACGGTCAACCTGTCAGGAGCTTCCTTGTACGTGCGGAACCATTCCTTCTTGAAATATGTGCCGTCTTCCGTGGTCGGCATCTGCTGATAAAGGGACTGCCAGTTACGCGGCCCCTGAGCGGTTTTCTCCGCCTCCCAGTACGTCGGCGTGAAGTAGGTAGGCCAGAGCCATTCCCCCGGCTTACGCCCTAGCGGGTCGAGGATTCGAGACTGCGCCGGGACGTTGATTACATGCCAGTCTGCGCCGTCCTTGCCGCGAACCACTCCCGTCTCACCTGCGTACTTGTCCGGCAGGATTCGCCCGGCAGGGTCGTCCTCGTGCCAGCGGGTCATGATGATGACGCGCGCTGCCGTCTTAGGCTTGATGCGCGTCCGAAGGTCTGACTTCCACCATTCCCACGTCTTGTTGCGAACCGTGGGGCTGTCCGCATCTGCCCGTCCTTTAATCAGGTCGTCAGCAATAGCGAGGTCGCCACGTCGGCCCGTGATGCCCTGTCCCACGCCGGCAGCGAAGTAGAAGCCGCCGTTCTCGGTGTTCCATTCGCCTTTGGCACGGGTGTCGGCCATCAGGGCGCAATTCGGAAAGATCGCCCGATGCGCAGGCGAGTTGACCAGGTTGCGCACCTTGCCGCCGAACATTTCAGCAAGCTCGTTGTTGTAGCTGGCGCTAATCACGCCACGCCTGCGATACCGTCCCAAGTACCACGCCGGGAACCGGATGGTCGCGTAGGTGGATTTCGCACTGCCCGGAGGCAGGAACAGCATCAGGTTCCGAATCTTCCCCTCGGCTACCTGCTGCAACGTCTCGCAAATCAGGATGTGGTGCTCGGCTGGTAGCTCGGCCTCATCCTCGCTATCCGCCTCACGCAGTGCGATGTAACGGTTGTATTCGAGGAACGATTCGCGGGCACGTCGCCGCGCAAGCAGCTCGGCGGCGGCCTCAGCCTTCCTCGACGGCTCTTTGCAGCTCGTCATCAGTTAGCTCACGGGTCGGCACGCTACGCACGTTCTGGTCAATCTCAGTCCGGTCACGCCAACGGTCACTGGCCCGGTTCTTCAGGAAGAACACCTGCGCCCCTAGGTTCCCTTTGACCGCAGACTCATACAGGGCGCTCTCAACCTTGCCGATTGCTGCCTGCTGGCCCCTTTTTAATGCTTCCGCAATCTCCGCCGTGTCGGCTATGCGCCGGGCAAGGGTGTCGTAACTGACACCCAGCCCTTGGGCCACCTGATACCCGGCCAAGCCCTCCCCCGCTAGGCGTTCAACCTCAGCGGGGTCGAGCTTGATTGCCATTACG
>CAYJDY010000231.1:0-1390 GCA_964369045.1 uncultured Candidatus Saccharibacteria bacterium | reverse complement strand
TGCGAGCGCATCAGCCGCGCCCAGGCCCAGGGCACGCTACTGCCGCCCGAAGAACCGAGACAGCCTGTGCAGGAGGGGCTGTTGTGAAACCTAACGCAGAAATAACCGGCCTGTCCGGTTGATTGCCCGGTTATCGGGCTGACTTTGACGGAGAAAAACCATGAAACATTTGGTAAAGGTCACGGCTGAATTTGAGTTTGTGATCTTGGTGGATGATGAAGAAGACGAGCACCAAGTGTGCGAAAACTTTGTGGTTGAGGCGCTGCGAGACATGAGCACATCGGATGTGCTGTTTAACACGGAGGCATACCACGATGGTTGCGTAGATAGATGGGACGGTTCCATCGAGCCGTACAACGGCGCTGGCAAGTCAACCGATGAATGGGCCGCGCTTCTGCCAGATAACCAGCAGAGGGCAGCATGAGCGACCCACGCAGCGCCTTTTACTGGCAAGGCCCAT
The DNA here is from genome assembly GCA_964369045.1 of uncultured Candidatus Saccharibacteria bacterium. Classification (GTDB taxonomy): domain Bacteria; phylum Patescibacteriota; class Saccharimonadia; order Saccharimonadales; family AWTP1-31; genus CAYJDY01. Next base: position 930 of record CAYJDY010000231.1, on the reverse strand, counting down.
CCCAGACAATCGACAAGCATGGCCGCATCAAAACGCAGCGCCAGATGCTTCTAGACGCATTGCGCGAAAACCCAGAAGTGTATTTGCGCAAGTCAAACGAGAAAACCAATTCTGAAAAGGCTGCGCGATGACCCAGCTATCCATCAACTTTGAACCCGCTGCCCGTGCTTCTGATCCTGCCACAAGCCACCAGGCGGCACAGCAGGCCAGGGAACTGGCAGCACGGCACCACCGAATCATTCTCTCCTGCCTGGAGGCCCACGGACCCGCAGGGAAGGACCGTATTGCAGCTTTGACCTGCTTGTCAGGTGTTGCAGTGTGCCGCCGCCTGTCTGAGCTTCAGAAGGTTGGCCGGATCACTCCAACCGGGCGCAATGTGCAAAGCACTGCGGGCAGGGCTGAACGTGAGTGGAGGATTGTCGGTAATGGCAACTGATGCACGTTTGGCAACTGGATTGCCTGCACACCCAAAGACCAAGAAACTGATTAAGCGGCTTGGGCAGGCTGCAGGCTGGAATCTGGTCTGCCTGATTCTGTGGGCTGCTGATAACCGCTCTGACGGCGATCTGACCGGCATGTCAGTGGAGGACATTGAACTGTCTGCAGACTGGTCTGGCGAAGAAGGTCAGTTCGTCGCTGCATTGGTCGCCGTTCGCTTCCTGGATGGTCAGGAAGGTGAGTACCTGCTACACGATTGGGCAGAGCATAACCCTTGGGCTGCTGGTGCTGAATCGCGCAGTGCTAAGGCTCGCTGGAATGCTGCTAAACGTCACCACGGCATTGCTGAAGCTGATCGTCTAGTACCTGAATATGCTGCTATCAGGTTTGCTAGTAGCAATGCTAGTAGCACAGAGACAGCACAAACAGAGCAACAGAGTAGCAATGCTCCGTCTCCGTCTCCGTCTCCGTCTCCGTCTCCGTCTCCGTCTC
>CAYJDY010000230.1:0-1392 GCA_964369045.1 uncultured Candidatus Saccharibacteria bacterium | reverse complement strand
AAGGAAATCTTGAGCTAAATGCGTTTGATGGAGCGGTATTGTCAGACCAACGCAAAGTGCAAAAGGTAGCAGTTGACCGTGTGAGCTTTAAGATACACAAAAAGAAGGACAAGCCCGACAGTATCAAAGTGACTTATCATTGTGGTTTGGCAGAGTATTACGAATGGCTAACGCCTGAGCATAGCGAGTTTGGATTGAAAAAGACTCATGCTTTTTTTCGGAATATAGATGATATTTATTTTGAAACTTCTAGTGTATCAATTGAGTTTTTAGAAGATTTGAATGTTGTACGTCATTACAACAAAATAACTGCCATTGATATTCTCCCCTCAAAATACACCGAAGTTAAAAAACGGTACTGGAGCGCAATTAAAACCAATGAAACACCAACACAAAAACCAACATTCACCGACTTAAAACAAAGAGTATCCGATTGGATTAGGAGTCAATCATGAACCATCAAGCCGAATATGAGTCAATCAAAAAACAGATTGCAGAGCTAGAGCAATCATTAAAAAACCGTTGTATTGAATGCTCAAACTTTAACAAAAAAAAGAATGAATGTATTAAGCATGGCTTTGTCCCTGCCGATTTTATTTATTCAAAAAACGACTGTGAATACTGGGATTATTTGCCGTTCTAAAAAGGAACATTTTGTATATTCCTTTTTATAGTGTATAATGGCCTTTTCTTTAGTGAGTTAAGGCCATGAAAATTTGCAAACAATGCCAAGCTGAGAAGCCATTTAGTGATTTTTATAAATATAATCCAACGTCTTATTTTGGAAAATGCAAAGACTGCATAAAAACAAATGTAAAGTCTAACTATCGTGAAAACATAGAACACTACAAGCAGTACGAAAAAACAAGAATGTATGCCGAGCATAGAGTAAAAGCTAGAGCTGATTACGGGAAAACAGAATCAGGTAAAAAAGCAAGGCAAACATCAACAAACAACTTTAGAGCAAAGAACCCTATAAAATTTGCCACACACTCTATCGTTGGATATGCGCTGCTTAAAAAAAGACTATTACGGCCAAACGAATGCTCTAATTGCAATATTGAATGTATTCCAGATGCACATCATTGTGATTATGCGTTGCCGCTAGAAGTTACATGGCTTTGCCGTCAATGCCATAATGACTGGCACAAGGTAAACACTGCGCTAAACGGAGACTAAAACCCCAATAAAAAAGCCACTAATCAAAGTGGCTTTTTAATACAATGCGGCGGTTGTGGGTAGTTAAACAAGTGTCCATTTATGACAATATCCAATTCTGTCGAATTCGACGGAATTAGAATCCAATTCCCCCGAAAAATGGGGTATTAAAATTTAGGCAATAAAAAAGCCCATATTTCTATGAGCTTCTTTACCCCAACCCATGCCCTACGA
>CAYJDY010000229.1:0-1395 GCA_964369045.1 uncultured Candidatus Saccharibacteria bacterium | reverse complement strand
TGGTTGAAAGGTTTACTAAAGCACTAACTGTTAATAGTTGGGCAGTACTTAAAGTCTGCCATCCAATGCGCCATTATTTGCGTAGAGGAGATAATGAAAGCACTCCCGGCTATAAGCTGCAAATATACAATAGACAATGAATGGGGGCCAGTCCTTAACGAACTTAAATCAAGGTTATAGAACCAGGATCACACTAAACCCTCATCATAGCCCTGAGCATTTTTCAGTTTCAGTAGTTTTAAGGTTTGCCCGGAATCGAAAGGTTCCGGGTTTTTAAAAGTCATCTTTAAATCAAAATAAAATGTCAAACAAGAACGAACCACTGGCTAAACAAATAGGCCAAGTTCTAACAACAACTTCGTATTCCAGATTTAAGCCGGTCGACGGCAACAGGAACAAAAACCTGCTCCACATTAACCGGTTGAAAAAGTCAATGTCCGAAAACTACCTTTTCACTGTGATTATAGTGAATGAAAAGTATGAGATAATTGACGGCCAGCACCGCTTTGATGTGATTCAGGAACTGAACCTGCCGCTGAATTACATCATCTGCAAAGGGTACGGGCTGAAAGAGGTACACATTCTTAACCAGATTTCAAAGACATGGAATGCGGATGATTACCTGACAGGGTATTGCAGTTTGGGGTACAAGGATTATTTGAAGTACCGTGAATTTAAGGAGCAGTATGGCATTGGGCACAACGAATGCATGTCTATCCTTTTAGGTACAGTAGTAAAGTCACAAATAGAAATGTTCTACACCGGCCTATTTAAAATCAAAAACTATGATGAATCATGTAGAGTAGTAGAAAAAATACTGCTCATTGAGCCGTACTACGCCGGGTTCAAAAGGCGGTCTTTTATATTCGCAATGCTGCAACTGTTTAAAAATCCGGTATTTGAGTTTACGGAGTTCCTGCAAAAGCTGAAATTGCAGCCGACCGCACTCGTTGATTGTGCCAGTATCACTCAGTATGTTTCATTGATCGAGGAAATATACAACTACCGCCGGCGGGAAAAAGTTAACCTGCGGTTTGGATTGCCGGATAAAAATTAACATCATGGATATTAAAGATTTAGATACAGTAACAATGAAGGTAAACGGCAAAGAAATAGTTTTCTATTGTGACACGACAAAGTACTTAGATGCCTTTTTTGAATTGGTGAAACGGGCCGCAGATAAACGACCGGAGCCGCTTATAGCAAAAAACTTTGAGATTGTGAAAAAGTAGTATCTTAGCAGTCTTTGTAAGGACCATTACATTTTGATATTAAACGCTAACAGGAAGCCCGGATCACAAGTCCGGGTTTTTTTGTCCAAAAAATAAATATTTGTCCAATTTGTGGAATTTGTATATTTGGGGGAATAATTCCATAATTTGGACAAGATAGACG
>CAYJDY010000228.1:0-1397 GCA_964369045.1 uncultured Candidatus Saccharibacteria bacterium | reverse complement strand
GAGTACGCGAACCGCTGCCACCGTTGCCGACACCCGGCCCCCGTGATCGTGGCGGGCGGGATCTGACGATCCAGCAACGCGACGCAATTGCTGTCCGCTGGCTTGAGCGGCGGTGGGTTGCGTGACGACCTATGACGACGTGCCTTCACACGTCACCGATCCCGACGTGTGGCTACGTAAGCAAGCGCTGCTGGCGAACATCGTCACCGGCGAATGGTTAGCTGCCCAGTCGTTCCCGCCGCTGCAGTACGCCGTGCCGGGAATCGTCCCCGAGGGGTTCACGATCCTCGTCGGAGCACCGAAGCTCGGCAAATCGTGGATGGTTCTCGGCGTTGGCCTTGCAATCGCCAGCGGTGGGCGAGCACTCGGCCATCTCGACGTGGCTGACCCGTCGCCGGTTCTGTACCTAGCCCTGGAGGACGGCCACCGCAGACTGAAAGACCGGTGCCAGACTCTGCAACTGGGAGATACCAGCATCCCGTCCGGCCTGCAATTCCTCACGGATCTGAAACCGGGCACTGTGTTGGAAACGTTGCGGGCGTGGGTAGAGGTTCACGGCCACCGTTCCACCATCATCATCGACACGGCCGGACGCATCATGCCGCCAGCTATCGCAGGGGAATCGGCGTATGCACGCGACTACCGCTTCGGTGCGGCGCTCAAAGGCATCACCGACGACTTTCCGGGACTGTCGCTGATCGTCGTTCACCACACCCGCAAAGCTAAGGGTGCGGACTGGCTGGAGGACACCAGCGGCACCAACGGCCTGCCGGGCTCTGCGGACAGTGTGCTGATCTTGGACCGGGCACGCAGTTCCACAGACGGCATCCTCAAGGTGACCGGGCGCGATGTTGTCGAAGCTGAGTACGCGCTCACCAACGACAACGGCATATGGCGACTACAAGGTGCCGGACTTCGCGCCGCCGCCGCGAGAGCCGCTGACATCAAGGCAACAGGCTCACTCGGAGAGCTATCCGCAACCATCGTGAGGTTCATCAGTGACCACCCGGAAGGCGTCAACGCAGCGGCCGTCGCAACTGCAATCGACGAGGACCCCGCCAAGGTGCGGACCTATCTCCGGCGGCTACTTGAGGCAGGTCGTATCGACCAACCACAACGGGGCTATTACACCCCTGTTACAACCGTTACAAGTGTTATTTCTGAGGTCAATGAACAAGACGAAGTAACACCTGTAACAGATGTAACACCACTGTTAGAGGCCGAAGCGGACGAACTCATCGCTTCCGGGCCCCAACACCAGGTGGAGATCCGCAAGGTGCTTGTCGGCGAGGACGTCACGGTAAATCGGCATACGTCCGCGCTTGCGTTCATCAAGGCGAAGGTTGCCGCGTCCGACTGGAAACGCTGCGGCGACTACCTACTACTGGCGGACCACC
>CAYJDY010000227.1:0-1399 GCA_964369045.1 uncultured Candidatus Saccharibacteria bacterium | reverse complement strand
ACGCTCGCGAGCGTGAAGCCCGTCGCATCGCTGACGAGAAAGCCCGCGCGCTGCGTGAAGCCGAGGAAGCTGCCCGCAAGGCTGAAGCAGAGCCTGAGGATGATCCCTTCCTCGCCGCCACTGCACCGACCGTGGACGTTGCTACCGTGGCTGCTGAAGCGAAGGTGGCCGAACTACAGGTTTCGGCCGCCTCGCGCGTGTCGTCGGCCGCTGGAGGGTTTAGCGCCACCAGCCTGCGTACCAAGCGCAGCGCCAAGGTCGCAGACTGGAGCAAGCTGGCGCAACACTACATCACCAGCGGAGAGCTTCGCGCCTGCCTGCAGAAGCTGGCGGATGCCGACATTCGGCACGCCAAGGGCGCGGCTATCGAGCTTCCCGGCGTCGAGATCGTTGAGGAGCGGGTTCTGTAGCCATGGCAACCGAGTTGCGCCTGACCCGTACGCTGCGAGGCTTTGAGCCGTCAGACGACGAAAGCCGTGAGGCCATCAAGGCGCTAAAGCTGGGCGCGTCGGTGAAATGCGAAGTCCGCATCGCGCGGGACAATAGCCGCATGCGCTATTTCTGGGGCCTCGTTGGCGTCATCGTGGACAACACTGACGAGATTTTCGGCAGCAAGGAAGCGTGTGCGGATTCGATCAAGCTGGCGGTCGGACACGTGGACATGGTCCAGGTCTACAACGGCAAGGAATGGCACATCACGCGGACGCCTAAGTCCATCAGCTTCGGCCGCATGGAAGAGCCCGAGTTTCAGGACTTCATCAAGCGCGCTGAAGCCTACGCCTGCTCTGTCCTGAGCGTGACGAGCGACCAGCTAGCGGACGCGCTGACGGACTACATCGCGCCGGGACTGCGCCGGCAACCCGAGGCGGAAGCGGCCTCCCGTAGCAAGGTGGGGGTGTAGGATGAGCTGCTGGCTGTGTGAACATTCCAACTACAGCTATGAGTTGCTCATCCAACAGGGCGACCCAGACCATGCAAAGCTTCAACTGAAGTGTCGGCTGAATCCCGTCTGGGTGGACGTGAGCGGCGAGCATGTTTGCGGCCAGTTTCGCGATAACCACTGGGGAAGTGGATACTCGGCCAAATACATGCGTGAAAGCGTGAGCAACAGCACATCCGAGTTCAACAGATGGCAAGAGCGTGCGCGTGACGCAGAGCGAAAGCTGAAGGCTGCAAACGCGAAGATCCGCGATCTGAGGGGCAAAAAGGATGGCTGACACGCTCCCCAAGCCAGAGAAACGGAAGCCACTGAACCGCGTTCAATTCGCCACGCTGATCCTTCGCCAAGAAGGCCGGTGTGGATGCTCCTGCGGGAAGAAGCTTCAGGCAGACCGGATCATTGATGAGCATGTCATCGCGCTGGATTTTCTCGGCAGCAATTCTCTCGACAACCGCTCGC
>CAYJDY010000226.1:0-1407 GCA_964369045.1 uncultured Candidatus Saccharibacteria bacterium | reverse complement strand
AGGTACATGAAAATAAAGACAACGATTGCCCCCACATACAACCCTCCCCTATTGGTTTTTGTATAGAACTTAAAGGCATCATCAAATCCGGCTGCAAACTTACCAGACCGATTGATTATTTCGGACTGCACAATTATTGTCAGGAACATTCCCAACATTGCTCCACCAAATGCAACAATGTAGTTAACTAACATCATTTTTTCTCTTTTTTATTTCTTTATAAAACTTGTATGCATTTAAACATATTGTAGTAACTGAAGCAATTATAGCAGCATACAAAGCTACCTGTTGATTAGTCACACCCCACACACCCAAAAAAACCCATGCCAATCCAGACAATTTAATTGCTAATGTCTCAATTTGATCTACAAAAAACATAAATTATTGATATTTAAAGTGAAATATTCTACCTTTTTTTATAAACCGTTTCCCACTTATTGGGGTTGTTGAGGGGGGGGCTGAAACACTATACTGAAACGCTCCTAAGTCATTCCCTGCTGACCCTACGCCTATTGTCGTTCCTGCATCAATCAGGTCAGAACCGGCAACCAGCTTCCCGTATGTTATTACCGGGAGTTCAAACGTAAGCGGGTTTCTTGCCCCGTCAAGTTGGGACGTATCCAATGACACAAAATCGGAACTGTTTACGGTTACGCCAAGATTCCAACTATTGTGTGAAACAGTACCGGAGGCGGTTGAAATTTCATCCCCCCATAGTCCGTTATTATAGTTCAGGTTATTCCTGAATGTTTGAACTGTTGATAGGTTAGCCCCGAAAAAATACCCGTTAGAGCCGTTGCCTATGGCTGAATTATTATAGAACACCATGCGGCAGGTTGTATTGCTCTGACTATTCTGATCGAACCCGTTAAGCCGGTTTGCAGCCCCCAAACAGTTGTAAACGTATCGCAGGGTATTGCTTTCCTGTCCTTCGGGTGACGGGCCTAATTTAAAACCCATGCCATCCCCGGCGGTTGTCCATGTGTTTGGATAGTAGCCATTCCAAAAGGCCCAACAACTGTCATAGGTGAAAACTCCTGACACGCTGTAATTATCGAAGCCATCATCGGAGCAATACCACGCCCGACATTTACGGAAAGTGATATTTGTGGAAGCGTCCCCTCCTGTGATATTAAAGCCGTTTGCCCCGCCTAATCCTGTGTACAGGTCAATCAGTCGGGAAGCGTCACAATTTACTACTGTACCGTTTGAGCTGCCGCCTTGAAAGTAATACCCGTATCCTTCTATATCGTCAACCCACATACCTTCTAAAATGTAATTTGGGGTATTGTAAAGGATAATCCCCGCAGGTGTATTTATCCCCGCAGGATTTTGATCTAACCTTTCAATCTTAATCCCCCGTATGTGGATGTAGCTACAATCATTAACTTTTAATCCCACCGGCCC
>CAYJDY010000225.1:0-1407 GCA_964369045.1 uncultured Candidatus Saccharibacteria bacterium | reverse complement strand
CGCAGATCGAGATGCTTGCCAAGGGTGTTGGCGGCGCGATCATGGCGCCGAACGAAGCGCGCGCGAAGCGCAATCTTCCGCCAGTGCCCGGCGGCGACGCGATCTACCTCCAAGTCCAGAACTACTCGCTCGAAGCTCTGGCCAAGCGCGACGCGCAGCCCGACCCGTTCAGCGTTGGCAAGGCCCCCGCTGCGCCCGCCGCGCCAGCGCCAGCAGAGCCGGCGCCCAGCAAAGAAGCAACCGACATCGCACAGAAGGCGCTCGATGGCATCTCTGAACTCGCTTCTGTGGTGGGCCGAGACTTGGCCGCACAACGGGACGCCGCCGACGCTGCTGCTGCCGCGTTGCGGGCTGATGTTCTTGCTGCGCTGCCGGGTGCGGTTGCCAAGGCCTTGCCGGCGCCGGTTGCGGATGACATCGTTGCCGAGGGTGCTACTTATCTCAAGGCCTTCACCGAAGTGTCCGAGACGCTGGCGCGCATGGAGCAATCCATAGTCGATGCCAACGGCAAGGCCGCGGAAGCGCTTGCGCTCGTCAAGGCAGAAGAGCCCGACACGTCGTTGGACGAACTACTCGACCACATCAAGAAGGGCTTGGAGCATGCCTGACATCAAAGCCCTCGGGGACCAGTTTATTGCCGTCGTCCGCGACTACGTCAGTCGATCTGTCGGCGCAATCGCCGATCAGGTCGCAGCATTGGACCGGCGCATCACTGAGTTGCCCACACCCAAGGATGGCAAGGACGCCGACCCGGAGGTCATCAAGGCCGCGATTGAGGCCGCAGTCGCTGCGATCCCGCGCCCGCACGACGGACTTGACGGCAAAGATGGCCGCGATGGCATCGACGGGAAAGACGCTGATCCGGCCGTCATCAAGAGTGCCGTCGAAGAGGCGGTCGCCGCAATCCCGCGCCCTGCTGACGGGGCGGCGGGCAAGGACGGCCGAGACGGCATCGACGGCAAGAGTATCGATATTGATGTCGTGAGGGCGACGATCGCTGACCTTGTTGCCGCAATCCCGCGCCCTGCTGACGGGGCGGCGGGAAAAGATGGCAAGGACGCCGACCCAGAATTCATCCGCGAAGAAGTCGCCAAGGCGGTCGACGCCATTCCGAAACCGAAGGACGGCGAGAGTATCCACCCGGACACCGTGGCCCTGATGATCCGCGATGCGGTCGACAAGGCTGTTGCGGCGATCCCGAAGGCGCGCGACGGTCAAGATGGCAGGGACGCCGCGGCGCTCGACATCCTTCCGGCGATCGAGCCCAGCAAGTCCTACCCGCGCGGCACGTTCGCCGAATGGGAAGGCGGCGTCATCCGCGCGCTCCGCAACACCGATCCACTGAAGGAGGGCGACCGAATTGACGCTGCCGGCTGGCACGTTGTCATGCGCGGCGTCTCGTTCATG
>CAYJDY010000224.1:0-1409 GCA_964369045.1 uncultured Candidatus Saccharibacteria bacterium | reverse complement strand
GTGGTAGAACATCAATCTACTTCAAAGATGAGTCAGCTCATTATGAACGTCAAGAAATAGTCGATGCGGCACTAAGCGCAACGTCAAACTGTAAAATTGATATGTCTAGCGTAAACGGTAACGGAAATCTGTTTTACCGTAAGCGCATGGGCGGAGAGATTCCAGTATTTTCGTTTCATTGGTCGGATGACCCGCGCAAAGATAAAGAGTGGTACGAAAAGAAAAAGCGCACTGTTGATCCTGTGTTATTCGCTCAAGAATATGACTTAGATTACAACGCATCGACAAACGATAGTTGGATACCAGGTGATTTTGTTGAGGAAGCGATGAAGCTAGGGCCAGCGGATGTTGTGCCGATTGGCGGTTGGGTTATTGGCATTGATGCTGCACACATGGGCGATGATGAGTCGGTGATACACTTACGGCGTGGACGTTTGAACTTGAAACAGATTACACGACGAAAGCTAGACGGCATACAGTTAGCAGGCTTAGTGACTGAGTTATGCGGCCAATTAGAGTTACAGGGCGTGAATGGTCGGATTGATGCAATTATCATCGAGCTAGACGGGCCAGGTGCAAGTTGTTATGACCAGTTGCGCGATGGCCGCTATAAAAAGATTATCTACGGGGTACACACAGGCCAAACACTAGCAGACGGACGCAATTACAACCTACGGGCTAGAATGTGGCGTGATGCGATGGATTATCTAAAGAATGGCGGTGTCAGTGTTTATCAAGATAGGGACTTTAAATCACAGCTATGCTCTGTTAAATACAAATACAAAGACAGCTTGTTATTGATGCAAAGCAAAAAAGAGTATAAAAAAGAGTTTGGGCGTAGTCCTGACCGAGCAGATGCTTTTGTGCTAACATTTGCGGTAAGAGATATACGACCCGTTCAAGACCAATTTGAACAGGTTGCACGTCACAACATTAGACGACAATCGGACTATCAGGGCTATTAACATGAGCGAGTTATTACGGTTTTTTAAAGATATGCGTGATAACGGTTATGGATTGGCTGAGATAGCGGCGCAACTAGGCACGTCTGCAATCGCTGAACCTGTGGCAGGCTTTGCTGCAATGTATGACCCACAACACGGTGCTGACGCTATACGCGAAGGCATGACGTATCAACCAAGAACACAAGAAGCTCAACAATACTCACAATCAATCGGTAATGCTGCTAAAACAGCTATCAAGCCTGCTATGCCTATCATCGACACTTGGAAGAAGGGCGTAGACATAGCAGGGCGTTATAGTCCTGTTGTCGGTGCTGGCTTGCGTACTGTGCCTGCTGCTATTGGCATTGCTATGGGTGCAAAGCCTGCGTTACAAGCAGGGCGGCAAGTTAGCGAGGGATTAGGGGCTATGCAAGGGCGTATGATTGCTAATGCTAATGCACCAAG
>CAYJDY010000223.1:0-1409 GCA_964369045.1 uncultured Candidatus Saccharibacteria bacterium | reverse complement strand
CCTTCGGTTTCGGCCTTAGTCACAGCTTTGTCGATAGAAGTCAGGCTGAACTTGTCAGCATCGATCATATTATTCTTGGCTGTTGCTGAACCTGCGTAGATGATATTGCCAGAGCTACGAGCAACCAATGACTGACCTTCAATCGCGGCTGTTGAAGCAGTCGGCAAAATATAGTCAGCATTAGAGCCACGCGCACCACTGATATTCATGAACACGGCTTCATCGAAGAAACGTGACCACCAGTCAGTCAGTTTATTGCGGCAAATCATACGGTGATTGTTGGTTGTACGTTTGCGAGTCATTTCACCACCGCTATCAGTGGCTTTACGCACCTGGTTGATGAGGATTTTATCGCTGTACGGGGTTAACGATTCTTCATTGCCTTCAAGATTGTCGTCACCGTAAGTGGGTGAGCCAGTCAATTGAGCGTAGATGTCAAAGTTAACTTCGTCGCCTGAGTCTTTTTCAAGGTCGGTGATTAAATGAATTGGGGCATTGGGCGCACTTTCTGCGCTGCCTTCTTTCATAAAATGCGAACCCCAATAGGATTCAGGGACGGATGAGTTGAATAACGCGCCTGCCCACTTTTTCTTAGTCTGGGCTGCGCTGGTCGTGATGATGGTCTGTGCCATGATTTCCACCTATAGAGGTTTCATTCAGGCACTCTTGCGCCGAGGGATTAGTAAATACAGTCACCTTATGTGATGACATAACCCCCAACCGCACACGGCGGCCAGATTTTTCAGATATTTCGATGATGCTATCACCTATTTGTATTCTATCGCCTATTCGTGCGCTTAAATATAGCGTTGAACAAGTTTTAGCCATTATTTTGTTCCTAGCAAGTAGCGGTCATGCTGTTCGGGCGTGAGTTTAGCGACTGCATCTTCATACTTACGGCCTGAAAGCTTGTCGATGTAGCCAAACTCATCACCATCAGCATTAGGAATAGCAGAAGGGATGTTGCCAAGTGTAGGCGGTAACTCAACCTGTGGTGCTTTTGGCTTAGTGCTAGGTTTAGGCGCATCAGGTACTTTTTGCCCTGTAATTTTGGCAATAGCTGCAAGTAAGTTATGCTTTGCTAAATCCAAAACATCAGCAATCGGCGTATTACCTGCTGCTAGAATCTTTTTAACGTGAACATCGAGCGAGTTAAACATCGCATCATCTTCGGCAATGGCTTTGTTTTCAGGTTTGGCAAAGAAGTCAACCTGTGCCTTTTCCCATTGCGCCATGAGCTTTGCTTGATTCGCTTCTGCTGCTGCGTTTTGCGCTTCAATTTGTTCTTCAGCCAATTCCATTTTGGCTTCAACACGGGCAATAGCACGCTCAATTTTGCGTACTTCAATGTTGTAGTCCGCATCATCCATTTCACCATCATCAAACTTAGTCGCCAAGTCTTTCAACTG
>CAYJDY010000222.1:0-1417 GCA_964369045.1 uncultured Candidatus Saccharibacteria bacterium | reverse complement strand
TGTCGGCATGGTTGAGCACAGCATCAAGACCGATGCCGCTTGGTTGGGCTGGATGACGCGGGCCGCGCTTGAGGACTTTCGCTGCAACGAAGTTCTGCAGCAAGAACGCCAATCACTGGCGATGATGCTTCGCATGTGCGCCTCACGACTGCGCAATCATGGGCACCAGGACTTGGGCGATAAGGCTGTTGACTTGCTAATCCGCTTTGGGCTGCAAGGATCGCCACTTCGCGCGGAACCGCAGAAGCTGCCAATCCTTCCACCAAGCACCGAGCTTGAAAAGCTGGCAGAGGAAGCTGGAATGGTGAACCTACTGAACCACGGCGCCGCAAGCTGCGTATACAGCGAGGGTTGCCACGGTGTGACGCAGGAGCACCTGGAGCGGTTTGCAGAACTGGTGCGGGCCGATGAACGCGAGCGCATCTGTACCGCAATCAAGGCAGAAGACGACCACTGCTCAGACGGTGACTACATGCTGGACAGCGACGACTGCATCAAAGTTGTGCGGGGACAGTGGAAGCGGCCGGACTGGGGAAAAGGGCCTAACGGCCGAGCAAAGCCGGAGCCAACGGCGTGCAGTGTTGACGAATGAAGGCGTCAGAGGCCGTTGGCTCTCAACTTGAGCGACGGGTTAGGCCCGGCGTTGACGGAGCGTGATGATGGCAATTGACCTGTGGAGCGGAAAAGAGTACACGCCGCACATGCTGGAGATGAAGGGCGCTTGCGGAGGCCGATACGGCATGCTGTGGGAGCCTGGGCACCGGATGCACGGCTGGATTCACCAGCCCGGCCCTGATGGGCAGTGGGTGAGCGTTCGGATGGGCTTCGCGCATGAGATCGAGCGCGCGAAGTTCTTGGTGGAAGTGCGAGCCGTGCTTGATGGGCTGCCTTGTAGGGCCTAACGTTGCAATTAAGCCGCGCCGTCAGGCGTCGGCTTGAATTGCGGGTTAGGCCCGTCGTAACCGGAGCGAGATGATGACCGAAGACCAACTGATTGACCTTGCCGTGGCGCACGAGCTGGGCCACGCGATGAACCCGATTGGCATGCAGACTGGCACTGTGTTTGCAACGGAACAGGGCTACCGGACTGGCGCACTGCTTTCGTTTGCCAGGGCGGTTGCTGATGCTGAGCGCGTGGCCGAGCGCGTGCGCTGCGCTGAATACCTGATGCAGCAAGCCGGCCTGTGCCCGCATGACAGCGCGTGCCGTGCGGTGCTGGAAAGCGCGGCAGGCGTGGTGCGGCTGTACGGCCCGGCCGCTGCACTGGAAGCGGCTGACCACATGCAGGAGGACTACGAAGCACGCGGTCACTTGTTTGATGCGCCGGGCTCTGATGTGCATGACGGGCTGAGCCGCCCTTGAGGGCCTAACGTGTTTTAGGCGACATCTGCAGACTTTCCACCATGCAACGCCGCAA
>CAYJDY010000221.1:0-1429 GCA_964369045.1 uncultured Candidatus Saccharibacteria bacterium | reverse complement strand
CCGCCCGCCGCATCACCGGACTTGCCGAACGCTTCACCGAGCGCGCCGAGTAGTTCCCCGAACTTTTGGATCGTCGGCCAGATGTCGTTACGGATGTAGTCGGCGTATTCCTTGAGGACGGGGATCGCCTTCTCCTGGATCCAGCTCCAGAACTCCTGTAGTGCGGGAATCGCCTTGTCTGTGATCCACTTCGCCATATCGACAAGTGCTTGCTTAACCTGCGGCGCGTGCTTAGACCACCAGTCCTGAAACGCGGGCAGCACGGTGGTGGTCACAAAGTCCGCGAGTACCTCGAACGCGGGCAGTAGCGCCTGGCCCACCGACTCCTGCAGTTCACCGAAGACTAGGGACATCTTTTGGCTGGCAGTCATTGAGGCGGCAGCGGTGCCCCCGACTTGCTTCTCAATCGCGGCCAGGACCATAGCCTGCGCTTCGCCCATCCTGTTGGACTCAACGAGGGTCTTGATGCGCTCTTTCTCCTGCTCGGTGAACGTGACACCGGCGCGACCTAGTGACGTGAGCCCCTTCACCGGGTCTTGTAGCGCCTTGCCGAGTTGGACGGCGTTGGTTTCGGCTGTACCGAAGCCCGCTGACGCCAGGTCGAAGGCTGCCTTCGTGGCGCGGTCGAATGCGCCACCGGTCAGCCCTGCAGTCTTAGCCAGCTCCTTGAACGTCAGCAGCTTTGTCTGGACGGTCTTAATGGCTTCATCATCGACGCCGATTTGCATCATCGTCTGTGCGGCGTAGTCCTGCAGTCGCGCTACGACGGTGCCGGTCTCCTTGCCGAAGATTCCCATCGACGTCGCGACTTGCGTCAGCTTGTTATCGACAATCTGGGACTCTTGCGCGGCCTTCATTGAGTCACCGGCAAAGCTGAATAGCGCCTGACCTGCGTCGAGGATGTTTCCCGCGAGGGCAGTCAGGCCACGGCTGAGCAGGTTGCCCAGGGTGGTGCCGAGCGTGACGGACTTCGTATTGATCCCGGACATGTGTTGCCCGAGCTGCTGGAACGCATTCACTGCGTCGCGGGCATCGCCGACAAGCTTGATCTCGAATGTGCGAGAACCTGCCACAGTCGCTCCTAGGGTCTACTTGCCGCCGGGTATGGAGTTCCACACGCGCTCGATTGCGCTTAGGTAGTCGTCTGCGATCTTGGCGCGGTTAGCGCGCACCGTGGGCCAGAAGACGTGGCCGCGTTGGCCTGCCCAGCTTGGGAATTGCTTGTACCTGTCCGACCCGAACTCGGCACCGAAGAACACGTCCGACATTCGCGCACTATTAGCGCGACGCTTGCCAGTGGCGCGAGATTGCGCCCGTGATCTGCGGTAGACCTTTGAACCGTCAAGTCGCACGACCGGGGAGCGGTCACTGACCGCCTTCAGCGATCCCCACACGCGCGAATACGGCCCGCTCGCCCGCGCTGCGACGT
>CAYJDY010000220.1:0-1435 GCA_964369045.1 uncultured Candidatus Saccharibacteria bacterium | reverse complement strand
CACGGCGCCATCTGCAAGGCCAAGGAAACGCACCGCCAC
The DNA here is from genome assembly GCA_964369045.1 of uncultured Candidatus Saccharibacteria bacterium. GTDB lineage: Bacteria > Patescibacteriota > Saccharimonadia > Saccharimonadales > AWTP1-31 > CAYJDY01. Next base: position 1,396 of record CAYJDY010000220.1, on the reverse strand, counting down.
GACAAGCCCAGCGAAATCAGGACGGCGCGGATTGTGTTTTGCAACGACGAGCAGAAAGAACCGCAGTTCTGGCAAGCCAAGTAGATCAACCAACCGGACAAAACCCTATGGCCAATCGAAAAGAACGACTGATACAAACGCTGTCCGCGACCGGCGCCCCGCGCGATAACGTCGCCGCAGTCGGAATGGCACAGTCGATAAGCCACCATGCAAGGCAAGTCGAAAACGCACAAAGGGCCGTGAAACAAGCGGCCCTTGTTGCATTGGGAATGGACACGCTTGCCCTGAAGCACGGGCTGCGGCCGGACATTCACAGGCGGGCCGTTGAGCGCCTAGCGACAGAGCTATTTGTGACGATGGGTTATATCGAGCAAGTGGACGAGCGCCAGTCGGTTGCCGATGACCTGGCCCGCGCCGCCATTCAGGAGCATGTCGTTGATATGTGCCCAAGCTGCAAGGGCGCAGGAGAGGTTCCCGACTTTGCCGACAGGGAGGGGTTGCAACCCATGAAGAAGTGCCCCGCCTGCAACGGAACGGGCGGGCGATCCTACTCTGATGACGAGCGCGCAGAATCGATAGAGCAACCGAAGGATAGCAAGGTAATCCGCTTTGATTTTCCTCGCGCCATCATCATTATCCAGACCGCTGAAAAGATGGCAATCCAGCACTGGACGGAAGTTATGAAATAGTGCGCTAAAAAAATATTTTGGAAATGCTTGTAATCGGCAAAAAAAGAGAGTAAAAGACACATTACAGCTTTAAATCCCGCGCCGGGGGCACACAATAACCCAATAGCCAAGGCAAACCCGCTGGGTTTTCCGACCCCGCAAGAAACGTAAGGCCCGCCACTGAGCGGGCTTTTTGCATTTCAAGCCATCCCGATCCCTCGGGACTCAAGACCTCTCATATCGAGAGGCAAGCCGGCTTATAACCGGCCCCAATTCTTAACCCGCCTAGTGCGGGTTTTTTCATTTCTAGGACACGAACATGGCCGTCAACGACCTCACGCAATTCAAAGACAGGAACGGGTTTCGCTACCCGCTGCCTCGGGCGCCATCGTATGTGGATTACCGCGTATTCGCTGCGGCGACCGCCGAAGCTCACACCGTCCCGGCCGGCGCCAAGACGATGATCGTCATCGCCCTGGGAACCATTACCGCCTATGTCGCCCTGTCCGGTACGGCCGCTGTGCCGGCTACGGATGTGACGGATGGATCCGGCTCGATTCCATGTCCGGCCGGCTATCCCCGCCCATTCCCGGTGACTGCGGCAGGAACCGTATCTGTGATTGCCGATGCCGCGGGAGTGGTTGCGCTAGAGTTTTACAGCTAAAAAATGGCTGTCAAGAACGCGGTAGCCAAGAATTGGGCAATCACCCCGTCCTTTGACGGCTACC
>CAYJDY010000219.1:0-1439 GCA_964369045.1 uncultured Candidatus Saccharibacteria bacterium | reverse complement strand
GAATTCGTGGTCAAGAACTTGGTTCATCTCAATCTCCTTGTGAACTGGTGTGAGGAAATCCGCCATCCGTGGCGCGAAAGGGGCGCATCACGCACCCCCTTTAGGCGCGGCAGACGATGTTTTTGCATGGATCCATGCCAGAACCTTGACCGGGTTGACGGCGTAATTGCTCGCCCCATTGGTGCCGAGGCTGAGCAATTCACCACGCGGGAACCCTGCCGGACGCTTGCCGTTGACCACGCTTATCGTCACGGTCGGTTGTCCCGCTATGACTGCGTACGCGCAGTTCATTGCAATGCCCGCCAGCATGTCTTCTTTGCTCTGCTGTGCTGTGATCATGTCAATCTCCACAGAAGCATGCGATGCCTTCTTCGTTGGGGTCGAACATGTCGCCCTGGTCACGAGCGAAGGCGGCCATTTGCGCGTAGCTTGGCCGGTCGTTGCGGAACCTTGATTGCTTGCCGTTAGTGGTCAGCGCCTCCTCAGCTTTGGCCCACCACACTGCGCGCTCGGGTTTTTCCTTAATCAGTGCCAGTACTTGCGCGGCCGGCTTGAGAAAGCACAGGTCGCAGTTACCGTGCATGGTCTTGCCGTTGTTGTTTGGCAGTTCCAAATCAAATGGCTGCACCCTCCAGAATTCACCGACCATTCCAGCCGTAACGCCAGCGCGGGCGAGTGGGGCCACGCGGATGCCGTCGCGTGCATCAGTGCTGGTTGATAGCTTTGCGGCGCGGCGCGGCTCGTCAGCGCGGATGCCGAGCCACATTTCAAAATCATCGGCCAGCCAGCCGTGCGCCGCTTCTAGGTAACGCCGAATGGTGCGGATCTTGGTTTCTGCCGTGCAGTATCGGGCCACCGGGTTTGGCAAGACGTTATGCTCGGAGAACGCCCGCAGCAGCGGCTCACCAATTCGGGAAGCCGACTCGAAGTCCACCAGCACAAAGTGCGGCTCCGCCCGCTTCGACAGATATTCGAGCCACACGATGCGAACGCCCCAGCGCCTCGCGCACTCGGCCACAAATCGCAGCGTGGCTTCTTCTTCCTTGCCCGTATTGGCAAAGCACACCGCCAGCCAGCGCGCTATGTCCTCCGGCGTGTTCGCCTGCAACACCATCCACAGCATGTAGGCGCTGGTCCTGCCGCCTGAGAACGATAGGCACGTTGGGCCGGTGATCTTGAATGGGTCGTGCATAACTGCCTGCTGTGCTGTGATCATGTCAGGGCCTCTGCTACGAGCAAATACAGGACGCGCATGGCTGTGTAATTCATGCCAAGCATAAATTCTCCGGGGTTGATGTAAGCGACGACATCCATAAATGCTTCGTTTTCTACGTTCCACGGGTCCGCATCCTGGCACGCACTGCGCCGAAGCTCTGCCTTTATGTCAGCGCGGGTCATTTGGTGGCCTCCTTCACAACAGAAATAATCCACTTTTGTCC
>CAYJDY010000218.1:0-1443 GCA_964369045.1 uncultured Candidatus Saccharibacteria bacterium | reverse complement strand
CAGCTTCGTCGGCGTCACGCTCCGAGTTCGACAGCTTGTCGATCAGATCAATGAGCCGCTGCATCTCGTCGGCCGCGGCCTTGGCCTCGCTGGTCGTGACGCCGAGCAGCTCGTTCAGCTTCGCGAACACGGCCTGGAGCTCTTCGGGCGTCTTGGCGTTCGCGATCTGATCGAGCAGCGATGTGAGTTCGCCAGCCGTCAGCTTCCCGGCCGCTTCCGCCTCCTGGGCGATCGAGCGCAACGACTCCCGGGCCTTGTCGATGCCGCCAGCCGTCTTCTGTGTGACCTCGTCAAGAGCCTCGAAGAAGTCGAGGACTGCGTCGCGGTTGACGCTGCCGTCGGACGCCGTCTCCAGCTCGACAAGGGCGACCGCCATGTCACGGAGCTCGGCAGGAACGTCAGCTTCGTCGAGCGCCTTCCTGAACTTGCCGATCGTGCCGGTGTTGTTGGAGTAGACGTCCTTGAAGATCGTGTCGAGGCCCGACAGTGCGTCGCCGGACTCGATCGCCAGGGCTGTGATCTCGTCGAAGGACAGGCCGAGTTCGTTCAGGGAGTCGAGGGCATCCTTGTCCTCGAACCAGCCGCGCATCGTGTCGTCGTTGAGGCCCTCGAACTCGTCGCGCGTCGACTGGATGGCCGCGGCGAGGTCGTCCGCACCCTGACGGACATCGGCGCTGTTCTCTGCGTACTGCTGGAAGGCTGCAGCGCCGAGGGCCACTGCTCCGGTCAGCGCGATCAGCGGGCCGTTCGCTGCAAGGAACCCGCCGGCCAGGCCGCCGACCTCCTTGGCGGTCGCTCCCGCGACGCCCTTCAACGCCTCCAACTTCGACACGTTCTGGGTGGCGGCGATCTGGCCGATCGCGTCCCGGAACGTCCCGACGTTCGTCGCCGCACCCTTGACCACGTCACCGATCCCGCGGAACTGGTCGGCGAACTTGATCGCAGCGAAGGCGGCGAGGGCGGGCACGAGCAGCTCCGTGTTCTCCGCCAGGAGCCCCACGGCGCCAGCGGCGATCGACAGGCCAGCGCCGAGCACGTCGACTGCAGGGGGCAGCACCGTCCCGGCCAGATCGGCGAGCACGGGCAGCACCTCACCCGTCAGTTCGCCCAGGCTCTCGACAAGATCCGCGAGGGGCGGGCCGAGTTGATCGATCGAATCGCCGAGCACCGGACCGAGTTGGGATGCAGCGTCGATGACGGCACCGCCGACATCCTCGAGGGCCGAGGCGACGGCGCCAGACAGTTCGATCGCGAGGCCAGACAGGGACTCGAGCAGGTCGGCGCCGGGTCCGGTGGCGAACGCGCCCGCCTGCTTCCCGAGTCCGATCAGCGCGTCGCGGCCCTCCTCGGAACCGAGGACCAGGCCACCGAGCACACCGGTGATCGGCGAGATCGTCGGGATGATCCCACCCAACGGCCCCAGCACCGCCGACGCGCCGAGAC
>CAYJDY010000217.1:0-1445 GCA_964369045.1 uncultured Candidatus Saccharibacteria bacterium | reverse complement strand
AATATATATGACGTACGTTAAAACTCGAAACTCCCACCCGCTCTATCCCACCTATACCGTCATGTCGAAGAAGGAATATCAGAAACGTGTCGCGTTCGTGTTCGCAATCTTAGCCATTTGGGCGATAATCGCTTTTAAGTAATATGGAAAAAGATCAACTCAAAGGTGAACTGTATCTCATACTTTCCCAAGCCCACGAACACCTTTCACCTCACGAACTCGCACAGCTTATCTATGAGGCATGGGGCAATGACAGTGTAGAGGTACAGACCCGCCTTGCGCTCAAGATTTTAGACACTGACCATATTAACTAACATCAAAGACCATCAACACATTGTGCGATTAAAAAATGCAGTAGCATAAAAAATCAATAAAATGTCACTCACAGCAAGACAACCAGAGCAAAAAGAATTTGAGAAAGTACCAGAAGGTTCACATATTGCTCGATGTATCAAACTCATCGACCTCGGTACTCAGAAGACCGAATGGGCTGGACAAGAGAAGTTATCCCAGAAAGCCGTATTAGTGTGGGAAATTCCAGGAGAGCGTATAACGTACAAAAATAAGGCAGGAGAGGACGTTGAGGCTCCAATGACCATTTCCTCGAAATACACCGTTTCACTCGCTCCAAAGGCAAATTTACGCGCTGTGCTTGAATCCTGGAGGGGTAAGGCGTTCACCGCAGAGGAATTGGACGGTTTTCAGCTCGTAAACATCGTCGGAGTACCTTGTATGCTGTCCGTAGTCCACGAAGCAAGCAAGGACGGAACGAAGATATACGCCAATGTTTCGTCGGTCATGAAACTTCCAAAAGGAATCGAATGTCCCAAGCAAGAAAACCCGAGCGTTATCTATGACATCGAAAATCACGATCAAACCGTGTTTGAGTCACTTCCAAAGTATTACCAAGAGCAAATCATGTTGTCTCAGGAGCGAACCGTTCCGGCACATACAGAGGATACTTTTGGATTCCATGAGGAAGAAGAGGAAGATATTAACCCAGCAGACATTCCTTTCTGATATGGCAAAACGTACGCATGAATGTCATCTTTCCACTTGTAAGCATGTCAATTCAAAGCGCACACCTTCCCAAAACAACGCGCTCCATAAATTCTTTGAACTTGTGGCAGACGCGTTGAACGGGGCGGGATGGTCAAAAAAGAAAGTTCTTGAACTCTATTTCATTGACCTTGATTGGGATACTGAAAGTGTAAAGTCGGATATTTGGAAACCTGTGCAACGTGCTCTCATTGGAAAATCTCACACGGCGCAACTCAAAAAACAGCAGGACATTGACCGAGTATATGAACACGTCAATCGTTTCCTTGGAGAGAAATTAGGTGTACATGTGCCCTTTCCGAATAATCCCGACAAGCACAAAGAGCAACAGTACATCAGCGCACCAAAAGCAGATTATCCTACGGAGGAATGTGGAGATGTAAAAT
>CAYJDY010000216.1:0-1449 GCA_964369045.1 uncultured Candidatus Saccharibacteria bacterium | reverse complement strand
AGATGATTGATCATTCTAGATTGCTATTTTGTTGTAAAAATTGTATGCTATAGGGATATGTTTATAGACAAGGCAAAGGTTAAAGTTTGTGCTGGAGATGGCGGTAATGGAATCGTTAATTTTCGGCATGAAAAATTTGTTGATCGAGGCGGCCCAGATGGTGGAGATGGCGGTAACGGCGGAGACATTATTATGCAAGCCAGCCGTAATCAGAGCACTTTATCGTCTTTCCGTTATCACAAAGAGATCCTAGCCGAAAACGGCCGGCCAGGTGACAAACAGAACAAGCATGGTAAGAGTGGCAAAGATCGCATTATCCAAGTACCGGTTGGAACCGTTGTAAGTACACTCGAAGGCACAATCCTAGCTGACTTCACAGAAGACCAACAGCAGTCAATTATCGCTCACGGGGGTAAAGGCGGTTTTGGAAACGCTCACTTCGTGTCTTCGCGTCGACAAGCACCCCGTGTTGCAGAAAAAGGTGAACGGGGCGATCAGATGGAATTACAGCTTGAGTTGAAGGTGATTGCTGACGTTGGCATCATTGGCCTACCGAATGCCGGTAAATCTACATTATTATCACGTGTCAGTAATGCTCGCCCGGAAATTGCTAATTATGCCTTCACAACCCTAACCCCTAATCTTGGTGTTGTGGATCTCGATGATAATAACAGCCTACTACTAGCCGATGTACCAGGGCTTATCGAAGGCGCGTCAGAAGGTAAGGGACTGGGTGTTGAGTTCTTACGTCACGTAGAACGTACTGGCGTTTTAATCCACATGATCGATGCCTATCAAGAAGATGTAGCTGCCGCGTATAAGACTATTCAGAACGAACTCAAGAGCTACGCTGTAGACCTTAGTGCTAAGCCACAGGCTGTTGTCTTGAACAAGATTGACGGTATGGATCCGAGCGAGCTCAAAGAAAAAATCAAAGCGCTAAAAAAGGTTGTACCTAAAGGAACCAAACAATACGCAATTTCTGCAAACAGTGGCGAAGGTATCAAGCCTATGCTGTATGAACTAAAGAAGCTGGTTGATGAACAACGTGCTATCAAAAAAGAGGCTGAAGCAGAAGACCTGATCCCTACCTTGCGACTTCCTGAAACACTTAATAGCTGGAATGTTGGTAAGGTTGATGACCACTTTGTGGTGACAGGCCGAAAGATCGAGCGATTTGCAGAGAGAACTGATTTCGACAGCAATCACGGTGTTGAACGACTTCGAGACATTATGGGCAAGATGGGAATCATGCACCAGCTACGTCGTATGGACGTAGAACCAGACCAGAAGATCGTGATTGGTCAGCCCCCAATTGGCTCGATTAAGTATTAACGGTCAATAATTTGGTATAATATACGTTCCCTAAGATTTTACGAGGTATAAGCAGAAAATTATGATGAATGAATTTAACCAAGAAGAAGTATCACGAGCACGAGCAGAGCGTTC
>CAYJDY010000215.1:0-1451 GCA_964369045.1 uncultured Candidatus Saccharibacteria bacterium | reverse complement strand
CGAGTTCGTTTTGCCATTGGGTTTTGAGTTGGGCCACGGTCTGCCAGTCCCCGCACGCTTCAGCGGCGCGGATGTCGTGGGTGTATTTGGCGGCGAGTCGTCGTCGCCGGTTGTGCCAGTCGGGTGTGGGTTTCATCGGGCGGCAGTTGTGGTGCTCGGAGTCGATGTGCCCGCACTTTGAGCAACGCTCTACCCGTGGCGGTTGTGTCGTTTGTGTCCGCTCGCGTTGTTCGCAGATGGTGCATTTATCGGCACCGGGGAACGTCGACCCGATCCCATTCGGGTGGCGCGTAGACGGATTCTGCGACGCCATCACCGCAGCCCTAGCCAATGTGCCCAGGTCACGGTTATCGGACGCCAGCGCCGCCTCGATCAGTGTTCTAGGCCATGTCGGTCGGATGTGGTGGACAACGAACGCCAATGCGCGGATTTCCGGTGCCGTTTCAGCCATGATTCACCGCCGAAAGTGTCGTTACACCGTCGGTCTCGCGCGGTTCGGTGGGTAGGTGTAAAAAGACGGAACCATCGTCTTTTAATAAGGGGTCGGGTCGGGTCGGGTCGGGGTGTCCGGACACCCCCCCGGAATCCGCCCGGACATCTACCGTCTGTCCCGCTGGTTGTCCGCCCGGAATCCGCCCGGACACTTTCGTCCGTGACTTCGCTTTTCGCTCCCGTTCCGCCTCCCGACTTGCCAACACTTCGGCGCGTGACGGCTGGAACTTGCGCCAGTCGTGGAACTTCCAGCCACCGTCGAAATCGACCCATAAGCCGACCGCAACCAGTCGCTTAGCATCAGCCAACCGGCCACCGAGCGGGGACAGGATGTAGTGCGGTACATACCCATCGGTGAGATGTTGCGCCGACCATGCTCCGGCGCGTATCCATAGGCCCATCGCCGTGTTACCGGCTTGCGTGACCTTCGGATGTAGCGCGAGGGAATCATCTACCTTGAACCAGGGCATTAGAGACCCTCCAGCCAAGCGATCGCAACAGCCGCCAACTGGATCAGTTCAGCGCGAAGCTGGCTGTCATCGCGCTCTAGTACCGCTCTAGCGACCTCGCCGAGTTCTTCGGTCAATACCCCGACCTTCGTCATCGGCTCCACCTCGTGTGATGACGCGTCCCCGGTTCCCCAGTCGTGTGGAGCGCCCCACTTTTCCTGCTGGAATCGGCGTTCGTCGGCGATGGCGTTGAGGATGTCTACCCGTCTCATGCGGTCACCTCGTCAAACAAAGTGGCCGCGCCCATCTCGCACTGCATGATCGTCTTACCTAGTCCGGTGTCGGCCCACAATGCGGCACGTCCAACTTGGCACGCCCAGATCACGAGGTCTTTCTGCCATTCGTGCATCAGAGGCGGCAGCGAGTCGCGGGCAACATCCCTGCCAGCCGGCTGGACTGTTTCGGCCTTCTTCTTAAGGAAATCGGCGTAGCTCACAGGTCCACCCGCCC
>CAYJDY010000214.1:0-1453 GCA_964369045.1 uncultured Candidatus Saccharibacteria bacterium | reverse complement strand
GGAAGTGACCATGAGAGATTTATCTAAGATAGTTGCGAAGTGGCCGAGCGCCGGCGGATACTACAGCTTGGCGCCTGCGGATTTCCCCTTCTGCAAGAAGGGCACCCGCCTGCAAGTCCACGACAACGTGAGGATCGGTGAGGGCGTGCGGCTGGGCGACTGGACTACCCTCGAAGCCGGTGTGCGCGTCGAATTTTTTACGCAACTTGGTGAGTACGTCAGCCTCGACCGCAATGTGGTGGTTGGCCGGGGCGCCACTCTCGGCGATGATGTCTTTGTTGGTAAGGGGGCGCGGATCGGCGAGGGCGCTGTCATCGGCACAGGCACCGCGATTGGCAGAGGTGCCATCGTCACCTCTAGCGCAGAGTTGGGTAATGGTGCGGTCGTGCCTGAGTACGGCCAGCACACCATCGACCTCGGTCAGGCCGACGGCTACCGCAAGTGCATCTCCGAAGTCGTCGGGGTTGCTATCATCACCGCCGGTTGCCGCACGTTCACGCTCGATGAGGCGCTCGACCATTGGGGTCACCACCACCTTAACCGCGACTTGACCATGTGCCTGCTGGAGGCAGCGCAGGCTATCGCCCGCATCCGCGGTTGGGCATTTTCCCGCAACACAACCAAGAAAGGACGTAATCATGTCACACGGTAAACCCATCACAATCAGCCGCGTCGAGTACGCGGAACCCACCCCGGTCGAGCGCAAGGATGTGCCGGCTGGTCAGGTGTTCAGTCACAGCAAGGACAACTACGACGATGGCGATTTGTTCGTCGCGCTGGACGGCCGCTTCGACCACTACGTCCAGCAGGGAGATTTGACGCGGGACGGGTACCTGCTGGCGATGCAGATCAGCACGGGCCAGATACTGCACACCAGCATCCACGAAGCGGTCTACCTGCGTGACGCCGACTTGACCGTTGGGGGTGCCAAATGAAAGTCACTTACATGCCGCAACCATCCAGCACCTGCATGGTGCGGCATATGGCTATCGGCGCGACCTTCACCCTTGCGGGCGGCACCAAGGGGGTCTTGATGCGGGTCACTCCTGCCAGAAAGACTGGGGGTGGCGGGGCGGATGTGGTGAGCGTTGTTGCGCTGCATTCCGGTGTCGTCGGCGAGTGGCGGGGCGAGACGATGGTCGACCCCCTCGACGCCGAAGTGATCGTGAAAGGTAAGGTGGCAGCATGAGAATCGAAACCAAACCAACCACCAACGACGGCTCCATCAAACGGTCTCAGGTCGAGGCCGGTCAGGCGTTCGCCCTTGCCCCCACGCCGGACGGCAACAACGGCGTGCTGCTGATGGCGATCTTCAATGCCCAACCCGACGTGGCGCATTTGGTCGGCCCCGGCAACGGGTACCCATCAGTTAACTTGGGCACCGGTGCGGTGCGCTGGATCAACGGTTCAACCGCGGTGTGGCTGCAAGATGCCGCTGTTGTGGTGCAGGTGA
>CAYJDY010000213.1:0-1472 GCA_964369045.1 uncultured Candidatus Saccharibacteria bacterium | reverse complement strand
CCACAGGACAAGTAAATGCAAGCGTGCGGTTGCGGGAAGCCAGTGCGGACAAATGGGCAACGGTATTGCCTGGAATGCCACGCGGCTTTTATGAGGGATTGGCGCAAGTCCAACCCAATGAGCTCGGAGCAGCGCAAGAAAGCCAACTGCAGAGCCTACACGCGCGAGTATTTAAAGAGGGGCAAGATTTTGAGACAGCCGTGCGCGGAGTGTGGGGCGACAAACTCGCAGCCGCACCACGAGGACTACGAAAAGCCCTTATTGGTGGTTTGGCTTTGCAGGGCATGTCACCTGATACTGCACAGACAGGAGCGTCAGGCGGCGCAGAATCAGGGAAGCCTGCAACTGTAATCGGCGCGGTGCAGGGCAAGCCCACATGGGACGCCGGCAAAGAACTCAAGTTAACCACATGGCAGCGTAAAGCCGCGCAGCTACTCCGCGACGCCAAGACCAAAGAGCAGTCTGACGACGCGATCGACTTCAACACCAAAGTTGAGGACATGCTTGATGAGAAGGCTGCCGCGACCGGCGTAGCGCGCCCCACCCGTGAAGATTCCCCGCAACTGGACCGCGATATAGGGCGTGCTGACGGTACGTTTTTTGCCAACGCCGAACTTGCCCTTGATTATCAGCGCCGGAACAGTAATGTTCCACGGCGAGCGGTGCCGGTCGAAATCGTTGACGGCGGCCGGTCCTTGGGCTGGAAGTTGCGCCCGAGGGAGTTGACCAAAGGCCAACTGATTGCCGCTGAACAGCGTGCCAAGGATGCCGTGACGGTTAACCCCGGCCGCGACAGCCTTTACACTGCCATAGCGAAGCTGGGCGGCCTCAACAAAGCCCAAGTTATTTCATCCTGGGGGGCCGACCGCAAGGACAACCTCAAGGGCAAGGTATTCGGCGCGAATAATAATGTCCTGACTGATAACGGGCTTTCCATCGAAGAGATGGGTCAGCGCCTGGCTGAGTATGGCTACCTGCCAAAAGATGACAATGGCAAATATGACGTTGGCGACTTCGAGGAAGCGTTCAAGAATGGCGCCGAACACTACACGGCCCGCGGCGAGGAACGCAACGCCAAACTGAGCAGCGCAGCAAGGGAACTCGAACGCCTGCGTGATGAGATGGAAATCTCAGAGGAAGCCCGCGACGACGCCGGCCTTTACACCCTCGAAGAAGAGGAACAAAATCAGGTAGAGGGCTATCTATCCGCCCTCGACAGCGACGCCATTGCGCGCCTGTATGAAAGCGATGTAACGCAAGAACTGCGTGAGGCCGACGACAAGGTACGAAAGGAAAGAGAAGATGAAATTACAGCATTCGCGCAACGGGAAGCAGATGCCGAAAGCGGCCAAGGAAGCGAACCTGATGTTCCCCAACGCGAGGAAAGCGTTCAACGTGCTGAGTCCGAAAGCGCAGGCGGTCGCGCTGAAACTGGCGCAAGCGAAGCTGGACAAGGTACACGCAGCGAAGTA
>CAYJDY010000212.1:0-1472 GCA_964369045.1 uncultured Candidatus Saccharibacteria bacterium | reverse complement strand
CCCGGCTCGCGTGCTCCGTTGCAGGACTCAGCCCCTGGCGTCGAGCAACTATCCGAGCCGGGGGCGCTCGACCAATGGCTAGATGACGACGACAACCTCCGTCGCGCCCGGTTCAACAAGTTGTTCTACGCCGACATAGCACGCGCGACTCGGATCACCGCAAACACCGCTGAGGAACTCGCGGAACTTGGCGACGACGACGCACTGAGCGAATACGAGTCGCTGATTAACAACCTCGAACGCCACTGCCAGCGGGCAAAAGCCTTGCGTGGTTCCCACCTAGAAATTGTGAGGTAGACGTGAAGCACTGGACGAACGACGAACGCACCGAATACAGCGAACTGCTCGACGGTGTTCTAAGCGAAGCAGAAATAAGTCGCGACCGAACCGCGCTCATGGTGGCCCGCGTAGACGATGCCATTCAGGCGCATCGGGCATGGGCACGCGAGATCGCCGCTGAAGCCCGCCAACGCGGCCACGCCTCGCAGTGGAAATCGCACGCCAAGAAGGCGCGCGTCCTTGTTAGTTACTCAGGCGAGGTACTCAGCAAGCCGCGCGTCATCGGAGTGAAGCGGCAGAAGTCCGGCCAGGTCATTGACCAGCAGGCGCTGATCGAGTTCCTGACGTTTGACGAACTGCGGGCAAAGCGCACCGCGTATGTCCAACAGGTCAAGTCCTACTCGGAGTCCATCGCGCTCATGGATCGTCTGATCGCGTTGCAGGAAATGAGCGGCGCAAGTGATGCCGAAACACCCGACCAGGCAGCGGCACGTCTTGGCCTCACCTTGGACGACTACCTCGGGCAGGCGGCATGACACCCGCCGAGCTGCTCTTTGACCTCCTACTGATCGCCGTCGTGGCCTACTGCCTAGCGCGGGTGAACCTGCAGTCGGTTCGCCGCGAACGCGACATGTACCGCCACGACGCATCCCACAACGCCGCCGTCGCCGACGCGCGCAGCCACACGGCGCAGCGGTTAGGCCAGGAACTGATAGCCGCCCACGTCGCCGTGGAATCCGCACACGCCGCGATGCGTGACGCATTCGCCCAACGTGACGCCGCACTAGCCGAAAAGGCCGACCTTCAGCGTCGGTTAGCAACCGCAACCAAGCCGAAGGTGGCCCGCCATGAATAAGTACGAACTGACCGATGAAACCAAGGTTGTCTTCGGAATCACCCTGCACCGTATCCGCGCACTGACCGCGATCGGACTAACTGTTCCCGCTGGGCAACTGGGCGGATGGGTGGAATCGGAGAAGAACCTAGATCAGTCCGGCAACGCTTGGGTGTACGGCGACGCTCGGGTGTCCGGCAACGCTTGGGTGTACGGCAACGCTCGGGTGTCCGGCGACGCTTGGGTGTACGGCAACGCTCAGGTGTCCGGCGACGCTCGGGTGTACGGCGACGCTTGGGTGTTCGGCGACGCTCGGGTGTCCGGCAACGCTTGGGTGTACGGCAACGCTTGGGTGTAC
>CAYJDY010000211.1:0-1479 GCA_964369045.1 uncultured Candidatus Saccharibacteria bacterium | reverse complement strand
AGGATTGGTGCCGGAAAAAGCGCAGGAAGATTCCTGCGTGATCCTCTCCCTCCCCTCCGGCGCAAGCCGGGGTTTCCCGCGCCGTGTGTACTCCGGCCGGGGTTTTTCTTCCCGAGTGGTGCGTCATGAATGACGTCTTAGCTTTCCTCGCCGCCCTCGATTGCCGTCCCTCGGCCGTCATCGTGCAAACGCCTGACCTGCACCGCGTCGCCTACTACGAACACGGCACGGTCTACACGCGGTCCACGGACCCCGCTGTGCTGGTACACGAGTTGTGGCACGACTGCCAGCGGCAGAGGCTGGGGGATGCGTGGGACGCGGCGGAACAGGCGCGCAGGGAAGCGGAGGCGCACCGCGTCGAGATTCAGTGGAGGCAGTCAGAGTGAGCAGAAAGCACACGGCTAGGGTAGCTCCCGAAGAGGCGGCTTTCCGGCCCGCCCTGCCGTTGTGTCCTTTGCCGGGCATTTCGGAGATGCACATGGAACAAACGAATGCCGTATGTTTTTCACTGCACGGGCATGACCTGTTCGGCGAAGTGGTGAAACCGAAGGCCAGCGGCCCAGTGGCGGAACGCTTCACGCTGCCGCCGTTCACGGTGCTGGATGCCCGCATGGGCGAATGGCAGGAACGCAAACGGGCGTGGCTTGCGCTTGGGTTTTGTAGCGAAGAAACGCGGGAAAGTGTGCTTTGTTTTCGAGGAGCAGCAGAAGGCACCGCTGACGCAATGGGTGAAGCGATGCGAGACAGAGGCGGCGCGGTAAGTATTTTCGATCCTGTCGTCTGCGAGTTGGCTTACCGCTGGTTCAGCCCGGCAGGCGGCCAAGTGGTTGACCCATTCGCAGGCGGCAGCGTGCGCGGCATCGTGGCCGGGTGCCTGGGCCGGCAGTATTGGGGCTGCGACTTGCGCGCCGAACAGGTGGCAGCGAATGAAGTGCAGGCTGAGGACATAGCGCCCAGCGTGCGCCCGGTTTGGGTGTGCGGTGACAGCATGGAAACGCTGAGCGATGCGCCAGCCGCTGACTTCGTGTTTTCGTGCCCCCCCTATGGCGACCTGGAAAAGTACAGCGACGATCCGCGCGACCTGAGCGCGATGGATTGGCACGCTTTCGTGGCGGCATACAAGCGGATCATTCTGCGCGCCGTCGGTCGCATGAAGCCAGATACCTTTGCGTGCTTTGTCGTGGGTGACTTCCGCGACGGTCGCGGGTTCTATCGCAACTTTGTAAGCACGACGATTGAGGCTTTCGAGGAATGCGGAGCGCGGCTTTACAACGAAGCGATTCTAGCGACGCCGGTAGGCACAGCGGCAATGCGCGTTACAAAGCAGTTTGAAGTAAGCCGGAAGATGGCGAAGACGCATCAAAACGTCTTGGTGTTTTGCAATGGCGATCCGCGCGAAGCGGCGCGAAAGTGCTCGGCGAAAGAGGAATAGTCGATGCCGACCAGATACCTAAAGCCCGGCATCAGGGACAGCGAGCT
>CAYJDY010000210.1:0-1488 GCA_964369045.1 uncultured Candidatus Saccharibacteria bacterium | reverse complement strand
CCCTAATGTTCATTTCACTCTCCTGTTATTTATACGGTCTGAAATTGTAAAGAGAGCAATCAGTTATCGTACACAACTTGATTTCTTCCTTCTGTCCACACGCGCAGTCCCAACATTTCGCGCGAATAGCGTATTTCATGCTTGTAGGGTTAGCTTTTGCTTTATCTTCTGGATTAAGAGACTTGGTACGAATAATCTCACCACTTCGTACTTTCTCACGGTATTCTGCTAATACGGCTGCACATTTAGCTTTTGCTTGTTCATCTAACATTGTAATATCCTCATCTGTTGTAAATTCATAGCACTAAAACCAATAAATATTGAGTTATCTTTTTTGGTTAGTGCATCTGTGTGGTCTGAGTGCTAGTTTATAATTTGTAGTGGTAGAATGCAAGGGTCATCACACTAAAAACACGCATCTAGTACACCTTCAAAGTAGTCCTCCACTTTCGGCTTATCGAATACAACCCCGTTTTGCTTTAGTATCTTCTTGCTAAGAATGGGTGTCTCGGTTTCAAGCTTTGGGTAAGGCTTATTTTCAAACTTAAACTTAACATTCTTCCTGATCTTAAAGGCATAGATATGCTGCTTGCACTTTACCTTACTAACATCTGCAAAGTTCATACACACGATTTGGTCTGTTGTGTGTGTATCGCGTAAAGGGTGCTTCTCCTTAAAGTTATGCCACACAGTGTCACTGTGTTTGTACACACCATCTAAACAATAAAAGCTGTCGCTGACCATGTAACCCAAATAATCCCAATTTGTAGCTTGATAGATGTACCCAACATTAGATTCTTTCCCATCACTAAATGAAAGAACCCACGAAATATCCGAAAACCGCTTCAACCATTTGTTACACAAGCCAATAGCCATAGACTCGCTGTTTCTTGGTTGGTCATCATCTAGCACCATACGGTTTAACTCATACATTCTCAAGTCATCTGAAATCTTAGTAGATGTCTTAGCTCCATTCATAGGGTAGCCATACTGTAAACAACCAACTAGCCTTCCAGTTTCATTTTCAAAAATACCCAAATGTAATTTACTATTTGAAACAACCTTCTTTGAGTAGTGGAACTGTTTTACTATTGCACCGCCTTCTTTAGCAGTAATCTCTTTTACTGTGTACTTTGTACCAATCACTTCGTTCATAACCTTCTCTTTAAAATGGGTCGTCAATTAAATCACACGGGTCTTGCTGTTTTAATATGGCAGGACTTCTTGTTGGTTTATAGGGTATGTCGTATGCGTATTCTTCGTCAATCTCTGCACGATTACCATAACACGCTAATAAGCTTTCATCGTCACCGTCAGGAATATCGGTTTGTTTTGATTGCTCACCAACATAATTTATATCAACTCTTGTCATAGCACTCAATACATCTAAATCAACCTTATACCTTGTAGCCTTGCCTTCACCACCTTTTTGCTTCTGTAACAACCCATAACCTGTAAGCTTATTCAAACTCAAAACAACAGTAGATT
>CAYJDY010000209.1:0-1493 GCA_964369045.1 uncultured Candidatus Saccharibacteria bacterium | reverse complement strand
CGCCGCACGCATGGGCCACACATCTACCCGAAGCGCACGCGATCGACGCGCTCACGAAGCAGTGGATCACGTCGGCGGTTCAGGTGATCCGGTCGAACATCGCACCGGAAATGCAGGCGCTCGAACACCGCGCCAACGTCGCCGAAATGAAGGCGACCGCAGAAACCGAACGCGCCAACGGACTCCAGTCGCAGCTAGAAGCCGCCGCCATCAGTCGTTACTACATCGCCAAAGCAATAACCCCCGACCTGTTCGCGCAGGCCGGGGGCAACAACTAACCGAAACAACACCGAAAGGATACAACGTGGGATTCAATCTCAGCGATTACGAACCAGTAGAAGATCGCCTCCGACAGTTCTGGGAGGAATGCGATCAAGGCCGCGTGAGCACCGAACTCGTCGTTCACACCGAGACGCATTACATCGTGAAAGCTGACGTGTGGCGCGACATCAACGACGCGGCACCGGCGGCCACCGGCTACGCGCATGAGTCCGTCACATCGAGGGGCGTGAACCTCACTAGCGCGCTAGAGAACTGCGAAACATCGGCCATCGGTCGGGCGTTGGCGAACCTCGGCTACGCGCCGAAAGGCAAGCGCCCTAGCCGGGAGGAAATGGCGAAAGCCAACCGGCCACCGGCAGCCACCGACCCCGACTGGCTACGTGATGCGGCTATCGGGATTGACGAAGCCAAAACGGTGGAGGATCTCGACACCGTGGCAGCGGACATCAAGGACGGCGTGACGGCTGGGAAATGCTCCGGTGAATCCCGCGACAACCTGCTTGCGAAGTGGAACACACGCAAGGCCGAACTCAATGGCTGACGACATGCCCGACTTCGTGAAGCGCGCCCTCATCAACGACCGGCTGACGCAACTGCGGGCCGACCAGGACACCGAACTAGAGGACTACCTGGCGACCCTGCCGACACCGATCCATCTGATCGTGGATCTACCGGAACTCAACGAACGCACCGAACACAACCACGCCGAGTACATCAACACGCAGCGGGAACTGTTGGCCGGTGAAGTCAGATGCGATGCCCTACGCCGACGCCTAGCCGTCCTACGCGAGGAACGCACCGAACTAGACAACCGTCGCAGGGGATTGGAGTCCAATGTCTGACCCGCTATCCATGACACCGAATGAGGCATCAAAGAAGCTGATCGCCGCATCACAAACCCTGTGGGCACTCATCGGTGATCTCGACGAACTCGAACGCGCACACCTGAAAGCCAAGCGCATCTTCGATGAGTCCTACGCGCTTGCGTTCCGCACCGCTGATGGTTCCGTGGATCAACGCAAGTTCTCGGCCACCGTCGAAACCATGTTCGAGCGCGAACAAATGGACGCCGCCTTCACCGACCTGCGGCGCACACAAAACCAGATCCGCTGGACCGAGAAAAGCATGGACGTGTGGCGAACCGTTGCCGCATCCGTGCGATCCGAATGGGCATCAACATCAACGCAGGGGGCATGACATGGCACTACCGA
>CAYJDY010000208.1:0-1506 GCA_964369045.1 uncultured Candidatus Saccharibacteria bacterium | reverse complement strand
TGATGCCGTCCTTCACATCCTGCTGGTACAGCGTCTCCAGATCCTGGCCGATGGCGTCGACCTGAGCCGGATCCGGATTGGGGTTGTTGCCCTCGACCGGTGGCGTCCAGCCCGTATCGCGCAGCCGTTGAAGTAGATCGGACGGGATCGGGTCGGGCTCGACCGGTGCGCTGCGCGTCTCCTGCGCCCGGCGAACGTCAGGCGTCAGGCCCAGGTCCTGCGCACCCTGGCGGGTTTCGTCGGCTGCCAGAAACTCGTCGGCAGACATCGAGCGTGCATTGCCTTGCTGGTCGACCACCACCGGCCGCTGCGGGTCCTGCACGGTCGGGTCATACGGCAGTTGCGGGATTGGCGCCGGCGTGGCCGGTGTGACTGCCCGCTCGGGCACAGGTGCGGGTTGTGCCCGCATGCTGTTGTCCATCACATCCGGCCGGGCCGGCATACTGTTGGCATCTGCCTCGATCGCGCCGGCCAGAAGGTTTGCATTGCGCCGCTGCGGGCTTCCTGCGACTTGCGCCAGGTTGACCGGGCCAGAGACAAACGGCGCCAGCAGTGCGCCAATCGTGCCCTCGTCCAGTGCCTTGCCAACGTTCAGCGGCTTGCCCTCTCCAGTGTCCTGCGCGAACTGGTTGCCGACGTTCTCGC
Organism: uncultured Candidatus Saccharibacteria bacterium; assembly: GCA_964369045.1. Classification (GTDB taxonomy): domain Bacteria; phylum Patescibacteriota; class Saccharimonadia; order Saccharimonadales; family AWTP1-31; genus CAYJDY01. The sequence goes on along the minus strand of CAYJDY010000208.1, from coordinate 861 downwards.
CGAACTCCTGCGCCGATTCCTTGCCGATGCCCTTGAGTGCCGAGCCCACTGTCGACACCCCGCCGCCGCGAGCCAATTGACCCTCCAGGCCGCCGCCAGTTGCCTTGCCCACCAGAGCACTTGCCGCGCCAGATCCAAGCGCCGCCAGCAGCCTGCCGGGTAGATCGGCTTCGGTCTGGCTGAACGTGTCGCCGGCATTCATCAGGGAATTGGCACCCACTGCCGCGCCAGTGGCGAACTTGTCACCCATGGCCAGTGCGGTCCGTGGTGCCAGAAGCGCCGCACCTTTGGCCGCCGCCAGAGGCATCGCCATCGAGGCCACGGACGGAATGCCCATGTTCGCGGCCAGACCCGGGTTGGTGATCAGTTGCGCGGCCTTCTCCAGCGTGTTGCCCTCTGGGATGTTGGCCAGCGTCTGGCGGTCGTAATTCGTCGTCGGGCTCGCTGCCTCGTTCGCTGCCTGACCTGCGTTGTTCAGGAACTTGACGGCCGGGTCCAGCGCACCACCCAGGAAAATGTTGGGCACGTCCACGAACGGCTTGACCAGTTGCACACCGGTGTTGCCCAGGATGGAATAAATGTCCTGCGCGACTGCCTTCATGTCCCGCTGGGGCCGCGGCATCCGTGGTGCCGGCGTGTTCGCCTCGATGGCTGCGTTCGTTCTGGCCACGTCCCGGCGGTTCTGGTCGAACGTCGGCGCCGGCATCTGCACGTCCTGCAGCACGCTCCCGCCGGTCGGGATGATCGGGTTTGCCGGGTTGTCTCCAGCGACATACGGGCTTCGAATGCGGTCCCGACGCGGCTTGCGCGGGTCAGGCTCGCCCAGGAAGTCGTCGGCGCTGGGAACGTCGGCCAGGAAGT
>CAYJDY010000207.1:0-1509 GCA_964369045.1 uncultured Candidatus Saccharibacteria bacterium | reverse complement strand
CTTGCGCTCCACGTAATTCAGGGGATGCGAGAAATGGGAGCGAGTGAGGCATAACACAGAAGTAAGCGGCGGCGTAAGCCGTCCGCTTGACTGACGGGTTAGGCGTCTTGTTGAACGGAGAGGAAACGATGGAATACACAGCAAAGCTACCGACCGAGGTTGGCCTATACCGGCACCGCTGGGACTTTCGCGGCCAAATGCGCGAACAAGTGCTGCTTGTTGGCTACACCAACGCGCGAGCGCCGAGACTGCAAGGCAGCGAGCCGAACGCCTACATGCCGCGCAAGCTGAAGTGCTGCAAGCCTGACGAACACTTGCACGCAGACCGCCTGACCCCGAAAGAATGGGGCGGATGGTGGGCGCGCATTGAGACGCCTAACGCCTGAATTAAGCCGCGCCGAAGGCGTCGGCTTGAATGATGGGTTAGCCGGCACCCATTAAATGCCGGCACTTGTTGGAGATAAAACCCAATGGAAGCTGAAATCGAAAACGCAATAAAGACCCTTGCAGGAAAAGCCAAGGACGCCACGCAACCACATGAGGCAATACAGTTTGCGCAGGCTGCGCTTAAATTGGCAAAAACAGTGGCTTCTCTGGCCAATACGAAGAAGCACTTGTCGTGACAAACAGCCGTCACTGGCTGTAATGGCTGGTGACGGCTAACGTCTGACATAACCGGCGCCGAAGGCGTCCGTGTTGATGGATGGGTTAGGGCAGTCCAAAATGGAGATTTACATGAGTGAACTTGAAAAAATTGCTAAAGCTGGAAAGCTGGTGTGTGTAGATAGAGGAGAGTACAGCGACTATGAAGTCACTGGTTTTTTCGTGGTGCTGCGAGATTTCAGCCCGCGAGAGGAACTTGGCGAATACCTCAACTCGAACCCTGAGCAAAAAGATAGTTATTGTTTCGAGCAAGATAGATTCCTGGCCACGCTCCTAGAAAAGGGACTATTGCTTGAAGTTGAGTATGGAACGCTCTATCTTGGCTCATATTCTTCACATGAGTGGTTCCGATTTACGCCATAACCACAACTAGCCGCCAAAATTGGTGCCTAATACAACATGAGGAACAAAATGAACACCCCAGAATGGCAAAAACCAGATAACATAAAAGACGCAAAGCCCTGCAATATCAACCTGCTGCCAGAGGACAAGGAGCGGCTGAGAGTCGCTGGCCACGGCAGTATTGCCCAAGGCGTTCGAGTAGTCTTGGCGGCCTACCGGGAGAATGGCAAGTGAGCAGCCCTATCTTCTGGACACCGGACAAGGACAGGTTTATTTATGAGCACTACCCTGACGGCGGAGCCAGTGCCGTCGTGCCTTATCTCGACGGAGTATCCCATGGCCGAATCAAAAACCGGGCAGGTGTGCTCGGCGTCAAGATGAGCGAGAAAGCCCGACGTGCCGCGCATAGTGCATCAGTACGCAGGGTAGGGCCGCCATCTGATACACTAAGCAAACTACTGGCAGCGAGGTGGTGAGGTGGGACAGCACGCGAGACTGACAGCC
>CAYJDY010000206.1:0-1514 GCA_964369045.1 uncultured Candidatus Saccharibacteria bacterium | reverse complement strand
ATCGTCGCGCTTCAGTGAGGTAGACATGCAACGCAATCCGATTGTGGGGTCAAACAACTTTGACGAGGTGATGGGCGATAAAGGGGCCTATCGCGCAATTCTTGCATCCGACAGTATTGGGGCATATGCGGAAGTTGTTTTGTCTGCCACTTCTGTGACTGATAACGGCGATGGAACTGGCACCGTTGTGGTTCCGAGCGGTCACGGCTCATCCGTCGGGCAACCTGTGAGGATTGGCGCAGCGCCAAAGCCTTACATGAACAGCTTGGACGCAACAATTGCGTCCGTAGTCAATTCGACAACCTTCACATACAAATTTACACGGCGAACTCACGCGGTAACCTCGACTAGCAGCCCGAGCGTTGTTTTCCCGTTGCGGAGAAGCTCGCGTGGGTTTTTGACCGCAGCTGAAACGTTGCTGGGTTATCAATTCGCAACGACGTGGTGTGCCGTTGGTGGGGCGACTGCTGCGCAGATAAATGACGTTGTAAATGACAGCGATGCCGGGCCGTACTTTGTTGGGTTTTTGTGCGCTGGCATGAACAACATTTATTCTGCTGCCCAATCTTATTCGACAGTTATTGGCGAGCTTAATGACCTTGCCGATACCCTGAAAAAAAGATGCCAATACCTTGTCATTCTCTCCATCCCGCCAAGAGATAGCGGCGGCGGCGCGTGGAGCGCTGAGAAGCAATCGGTGCACGACAAAGTCAATTTGTGGCTTTATGAATACAGTCGCGCAAATGGCTGCATCTTTATCAACACGTGGCGCTCGTCAAATTCTGGCGCCACTTACGTTAACGGCGCCGCAACTAATCCCGACCCCAATGCAGCAATGACCATTGACGGGACGCACCCGTCCATGACTGGCGCATATGCAATTGGGCAAGACATCAACGCTGAGTTGGCGCCCCTTCTTGGCATGGCTGCATATAGTGCGGCGCATCCAAACATGATTGGCGCAAATGCTTATAACATTTTTACAGATTCGGACTTTGCTACTGGTGCAACGGTAGCGACCAGTTGGGCCAATAGCGACACGACGGCGCTAATGAATGTGACCCCGACAATGGAATCGCGCACCTTTGCAAGTCACGGGGACTCGTGCGGTCGTAATCAAGTATTGACGACGAATTACGGCACCGCAACGGGCACGGCGAGCACCAGGTTCCGCAGAAACAATTTCCAAGCGTTGCTGACCCCCGGGCAAACTTTGCAGGGGTTTGTGCCGTTTTCTGCGTCTGGAATGACCGGCGTTGTTGGGCTTGAGTTCGTAATTTTTGGGACCATTAACGGAAGCACGTTTTGGAACGTCCAAGCAAACGGGCAAGACTCAAACGTAGACAACATGAGCGGGACTTTGTCCGGCGTTTTGATTACGCCGCCCGTCACCATCCCGTCAGGGCTAACCGATGTTGATTGCTGGGTAAAGGTCTCTCTAAGCAGCACGCAATCGGCCGATACTGTTGTAAAAGTTTGGCATCCTGTGCTTCGGATGACCGCGTGACCCCCCA
>CAYJDY010000205.1:0-1514 GCA_964369045.1 uncultured Candidatus Saccharibacteria bacterium | reverse complement strand
CTGAACGAGACGCTGAAGAACATCACGGTCACGGACATCAAGGCCCGCACCGGCAACAAACTGGCGGATTACCGTGGGCTGGGGCTCCAGTTCCTTGGCGGTCGCCAGATCGTTGACCTGTACGGCAAGGAGATTCCCCAGCTGAACGGCTACACCCAGATGGTGCAGCAGATGTCAGCCGATGCCAACGAGGTAGGGGCACAGGCCGACAAAATCGCAACCGGCTGGGCAAACCTGAAGGACGAGCGCCAACTGGCCGAATTGATGCACGATGCCACCCTGGCACAGATCGACCCCGCCAAACCGCTGGTAGAGGGCGATAACCCGCTGGCCTACGGCAAGTTGAATGGCCTGTTCAAAGCGCTGTCCGACGACGCCAAGAAGGTGTACCGGGAAGCCCGCGACGCCTATGAAGAGCACTATGCCCAAGTTCGGGACGCCATCCGGGACAAGATCGAGCGCAGCGAAATGTCCAGCGCCAGCAAGGCCGCGATGCTGGCCCGCATGGACAACGAGTTTTTCGACAAGATCAAGGGGGTGTACTTCCCGCTGGCCCGGTTCGGCAAATACGTGGTGGTGACCCGTGGCCCGACCGGGGTGGTGAACGTCAGCCGCGCCGAAACGCTCAATGAAGCGCAGGCGACGCGCGAACTGATGCGCAAGGCCTACCCTTCAGAAAAGGGCTTCATGGTCGGCAAGGTCATCAAGGACAAGGAGTTCAACGCCAGCCGGGATGCCGTAGGCCGGGGATTCCTGAAGGAACTGTTTGGCGTGCTGGACGAGAAGGGCATGGGCGAAGAACTGCAAGACGCCGTGAACCAGTTGTATCTGGCATCCATGCCGGATCTCAGTTGGGCAAAGCACGGGATTCACCGCAAGGGTACGCCGGGTTTCAGCCAGGACGCACGCCGGGCCTTTGCCCAGAATATGTTCCACGGCGCCCGCTACCTTGCCAAACTGCGCTACGCCGACCAGCTGGCCGACAAACTGGTGGGGATGCAGAACTACGTGGAGTCCAAAGCCGGGGAAGAGGGATACGATTCAGTCAAGGGTCAGCAGGTGGTGGACGAGCTCAACAAGCGCCACGATTCCCTGATGAACCCGAAATCGAACCCGCTGTCCACGGCCTTGACGAGTTTCGGCTTTGTGTTTCACATGGGCCTGTCACCGGCTTCGGCTATCGTCAACTTGAGCGGTACCGCCATGGTGGCCTATCCCATCATGGGCGCCAAGTGGGGGTTTGACAAAGCCGCCACGGCCTTGATGAAGGCGGGCAAAGAGGCGGCCACCCACAAGAACGACATCAGCCAGGCTCTCAGCGCTGACGAGAAACGCGCCTACGACGCAGCCGTGAAGGCGGGCACCATCGACGTGACCGCTGCCCATGACCTGGCCGGTATTGCCCAAGGCGAAGACGCTGGCGTGATGTGGAAACTGCGCCCGGTGATGAAGTGGGCAAGTTTCCTGTTCCACCATGCCGAACGGTTTAACCGCCAGATCACGTTCGTGGCTGC
>CAYJDY010000204.1:0-1518 GCA_964369045.1 uncultured Candidatus Saccharibacteria bacterium | reverse complement strand
CTCGTACCATCGAACCGTGGACTAATTCAGGCCAAACAACAGGCGTACCATTCACTCCACTTAAAGGGGCTGCTTCGCTGCGCGGTACTGCCGCAGGGCGGTCTGTTGTGTCATCGCAACTTGGCATCTTCTTCTTAGGTGATGACCATAATGTATATTGGCTAAACGGATATACGCCTAAAAACATCTCACCTGATGCGTTATCCAAAGAGTTGACAGGCTATGCCGATGTGTCTGACGCTTACGGCTTTATGATGAACATAGACGGCCATTGGTTCTATGTGCTGACATTGCCGACACAGAAACGCACGTTTGTTTATGACCCTGATGAAGATGCTTGGCATAACCGTGAAAGCTATCAACTAGGTTATTGGCGAGCATCATGCTATGAGTCTATCTTTGGCATTACATTGGTAGGCGATAGCGAGTCAAATAAACTAGGAATGCTTGACCGTCATGTATATCAAGAGTATGGCGGTTATTGGGTTGCTCGTCGTGTAAGCGGTGTATTTGCTGCAAAGAATAAGCTAGTTAGTGCTAATCGGTTGGAGTTAACCTTTCCAAGCGGCCAAGTGCCGCAAGGCATCACGCATCAAGCGCGGTTACGTTGGAGTGATAACAAAGGCTTAACTTATGGCAATCCGATGATTAAAACGATTGGGACGGCAGGCGCAGGCAATCAGCGTTTAGTGTGGTGGTCTATGGGTAGTTTTAGACAACGCACATATGAATTATCTATCTCAACTGCGGCTAATCGTGATTTAATTGATGAAGATTTTCAATACGAAGTAGGCGGACTGTAATGTCTTTGCGTGTTCCTGATTATGAAACATTCTTAGCTGCCGATGACTTTAATAAGCGTATTTGGTGGTCGTTTATGCAGTCTGTTGTTAATGACCTGCCACTTAACGGTAATGTTGCACCTGAAAACACAGTACGCGCTAATAAGTCATGTTTATATGTAGAATCCACAGGCGGCACTGCTGTTTTATGGTTTAATCCGAATGGTAACGGCTCTGCTACGGGCTGGATTGTGAAGTGAGGTGATTTATGGGTGCTGATACAATAATGAGTGGTGGCGGTGGCGGCAACATGGTTTCGGCTGCAATGGATATTGGCGGTGCTTTATTAAATTACGGCATTGGTCAAAAGCGCAACAAGTCGGCGCGTAAGGCGTTAGAAGAAGCCAACCGCGTGGCAGGCATTAACGTCAATCAAGGATATGACACGGCACTAGGCGCACTTGATACAGGCCAACAGGCGTTAGAGTCGGGCTATGGTGCTGCAAAGGATACTAAAGAGCGTATATCGGGGCAAATGGGCGAAGTCGCTCAACAAGGTTTTAATGCTCAATCGGATATGTGGACACCGTGGACAGTACCGGGCTTAAACGCATATAAGAACATGGATACTTTGCTAAATGACCCGAATGGCTATAACACGATACTTAAGCAATACCAAGAATCACCACAATTCCAATTTCAACTCAAACAAGCCACTGACGCGGTTCAACGGTCT
>CAYJDY010000203.1:0-1521 GCA_964369045.1 uncultured Candidatus Saccharibacteria bacterium | reverse complement strand
ACTTGCCTGTCATAGTTGCCGCCCTACGTGGTGATACAAACGCGCAAATCAAACAGTTAAGCGATGATATTATAAACGCGCCTAAAGTATGGCCTGTACTCAAAAAGCATAAAATCAATATACCGCAAGGTTTTGACCATATCGACATTATGCCCATTCCTATTGGTCAAGCATCGCTTAAAATCTATGGCGGACGTTTACACGCGCCAAAGATGCAAGACTTACCGATTGAGCCAAGCGCACTAATATCACCCGAACAACGTAAAACCTTGCGCCTGTATTGTCACAATGACCTGCAAGTCACGCGTATTTTGTATGAAGAACTAAAGCCTCAAATAGCCTTACGCGAACAGATGAGCAAGCAATACGGTATAGACTTGCGCTCTAATTCTGACGCTCAAATCGCTGAGAACGTCATAAAACACGAATTAGAAGCCAAAAACATCGACTGTACGCGCCCAACAGTGAAAATAGGCACAAAGTATAAATACACCACACCAAAGCACATTACATTCAAAAGCCCGTTATTTAATGACCTTGTGGCGATGATAGAACGTACTGATTTTGTCGTGAATGATAATGGCCAAGTGGCGTTACCCGATGAGCTACTGACTAAAATATCGTTTGATGGTGCGGAATATCAGCTTGGAATAGGAGGTATTCATTCATGCGAATCATCACAAGCTGTCATTGCTCAAGATGACGAATGTTTGTTTGATATTGATGTTGCCAGTTATTACCCGTATTTAATCATCGACGGCCAATACTACCCTAAGCATTTGACCCGTGAGTTTTTGACCATCTACGAATCAATCGTTAATCGTCGTATTGAAGCCAAACGCAACAAAGACACCGTGACCGCCGATTCACTGAAAATTACAGTCAATGGTTCGTTTGGTAAATTCGGCTCTAAATACTCGTTTTTATACTCGCCTGATTTATTGATTAACACCACAATCACAGGCCAATTAACTTTACTCATGCTAATAGAAATGATTACCACCGCAGGCGGTAATGTTAAAAGCGCAAACACAGACGGTATAGTCATCTTGTGCAAACGTCATAACGTACAGGCCATACGCGACACCGTAAGTCTGTTTGAACTAAACACTATATTTACGATGGAATATACCGAATATCGCGCCCTGTACTCGATTAACGTCAACAATTATCTAGCTGTTAAACCTGACGACAAAGTCAAAGGAAAAGGCCAATTTGCTATTGGCGGACTGGCTAAAAACCCAACTAACACAATCAGCGTAAAGGCTGCAATTGCTTATCTGACAAAACAAACGCCTATCAAAGACACAATTTTACACTGTCAAGATATACGCGACTTTGTAAACCTGAGAACGGTACAAGGTGGCGCGATTAAAGATAATCAGCCCATTGGCAAATCGATAAGGTGGTATCACTCAACGTCAACCATGACCGCTATACACTACGCCAAGAACAACAACAAAGTTCCTAAGTCAGATGGTGCAAAGCCTGTTATGGATTATCCCGACACATTGCCGACTG
>CAYJDY010000202.1:0-1532 GCA_964369045.1 uncultured Candidatus Saccharibacteria bacterium | reverse complement strand
CGTAACCGTTCACCGGGAGGATGTTGACAACAACTCTTCCGGGAGCGGGTAGTCTGTTTTCTCTATGCAGGCACTGACCACGGCCCTCAGCCATTCCTGCGGACAGCGACCTAACCGCTTGGCTGTCTCTATCAAAGACAAGATGCGCTGCCGAAACAGCTCTCCCCGATGTGACCAAACGCCATAGCTCCCCTTGCGCCACAGCACATACCCGCGTAGCGCCCGTTCCGCCTCATTATTGGTCAAGGCTATCTCGTCGTTTTCCAGAAAACGCCACAGCATTTCATCATCCTTGAGCAGTAGCCGACAGCGACCTCGGTAGCGCTTGCTGCACAGCAAACTGCCTCGCCCCAGCTCTTTTCGCCAGCTTTGCCGACATCGCTCAAGCCTTCGCTGATATTGTTTCTGGCTCAACACGCCTTGTTCATAGCCATGTCGAACCCTGAATACGCTATTTGCGAGAAGCACCAGTCGGGCCCCAATGGGCTGATTGACCTTTTCGCCGCTGTCGGCAATCGCTGCCACATTGCGCAGTACATGGGCCCAGCACAGCTGACGCTGGCTGCTGTCGATGAAACGGTATCCTGCGTACTGGTCTGTCACCAACACGCCATCCAATTCTGAGCCCAGCAGCCGTTTGGCCGCATCCTGACCCCGGCCAAACGCCGTCATGAAACAGACGGCCACCTTGCTCAGTGCCAGCCACATCCAGCGCCGCTCACCACCACGCTGATGCCGTGTTTCATCGGCATGGATACAGGAGGCTGATTGCACTTGTTGTTTGATGGCCTGGTGCGTCGGGGTCAACATGGCACTGACTCGCCCTTGCGCCTCGCTGATGGCGCCGCGACTGAAGCTCAGGCCGAAGTGCTGTTTAAGCTGTTGTTGTATCTGGCTAATGCTCTGGTGAAACAGACCACTTTGCAGGGCGATGTAGCTCAGCAGGTTGGTCCCCATCTGGCTGCTGCTCACCGTCTCGGGCAACGGAGCCGGGCTGGTCTCGATGCAATGACAACAGGTGCCGCTAAAGAGCTGATGTTCGGTCACCCTGTAGCTGACCTCGGGCAGGTCAAAGACCTGATGGACGCGGTAGGGTTTGTCATGAAATACCACATTGCCCCCACAGCAGGCGCACTGTCTGGCAGGGTAATGGGGTATTACCGTCAGCCGTTCATCCGCTGGATGACGCTCACGCCGAGCGCCTTTGTGGCCCGGTTGGGCGCCGCGTTTTTTACCTGAGGCAAGGCGCGGCCGAGCAGGTGGTGGTGAGCCTGGCCCATCACTGGAAGGAGGCTTGGAGGAATTGCCGCTGTGCTGGTTGAGTCGGTCTTCTAGCTCGGCGATGCGCGCCATCAGCTTCTGAATAAGTTCATTAGCCTGCTCAAGGGTCAGCGGCGAAGCGGCCGGTGGGGTCATGGATGTGCTCATGCCCCTGATGGTGCCAAGCTGACAGGATCACGCAAGAGGCAATAGTGGATCACCGGACGATCGTCTCATTTTTTACCTGTCAACTGGTCTGGGTGAACCGTTAC
>CAYJDY010000201.1:0-1533 GCA_964369045.1 uncultured Candidatus Saccharibacteria bacterium | reverse complement strand
GCCTTCAGCGATCCCCACACGCGCGAATACGGCCCGCTCGCCCGCGCTGCGACGTCACTAGCGAGATCGTTGGCAACCTGCTGTGACGCTTTGCGTAGTTCTTTGTTAAAGCTGCCGTCGACCCGGTTCGCCGCGTTGAGGAACTTGTTCAGATCCGTAAAAAACGCGGTGTCTATCCCCGCCGAAGCGCGCGCCATAACTACTCCCGCCTGTTCTTTGCCTGCACTGCCCGCACGAGGGTGAGCAGCATTCGGTCAGACTCCAGCAGCAACTGTCGCGGCGGGATCCCCGTCTCGACAGCAAGGCACGCGATCAGCCAGTGCTGGCTGGAGTCTCCGAGGGGGGGACTTCTGCGGCACCGTCCATCTGAAAGTCCTCGACGGTGTTCAGCCAGTCATCGAACCCGGCAGACGTCTTGCCCTGACGTTTGAGTGAATGCCAGGCCAGAAAGAGGATGTCGGTCATCCGCAGCTCGGTTTCAAACCTCGCCACCGAACGGTCGTACGCCGCCTCGAAGGCCACCAGGTCCGGCGGGCCAGCAACCGTGGCGGCTGCTGACCCGTCGGCATAGGACACCGAGATGTTGAAGCGGATCACGAAGTTCCCCGCGTAACGGTTCCGGTGGTGGGCCATGACACCGACAGCGTGGCGAGGTCACCGACGCTAGAGGCGAACGGCTGGTACTTGTTCACCAGGCACGTCGCCGTGTACGACGGGTTCGTGGCGCTGACGGCACTAGAGGTTGGCGTCACGACAACCGTTGCCACCGTGTTGAGCAGCGGCCACAGCGTCTGGTCGATCGAGGACGCACCGAAGTCCTGGAGGAACTGCAATGTGACGGAACCCTTCTTCAGCCCGCCTGCCTTTGCCTCCCATTCGGTCCCGAACGCGGTCGTTTCGACGTCGTTAGATTCGACGTTCAGTTCGACCTGCGCCAGGTTCGTGCTGAAGTTAGTTCCGTTGATCGTCACCTTGTAATCGGTTGCGACGAACTTCGCCATGATTTCTCCTTATGCGATTACGGTGACGACGAACTCGGCACCGAGATATGTGTTCTCTCCGACTGGTATTGCCTGGTAGCCGCGCATTTCCGTAACCCGGCAATCCAGCGCGGCACCGGACAGCGTTTGATCGGCCTCGATTGCGGCCTTGATTGAACTCGACGACGACGGGTCGCAGTACTCGTCTAGCGCCCGTTGAGCGGTACGTTCCGACGCACGCCCCACGATCACCAGAACCACCCACGTATACGTGTGCGATCCGGTGGCCTTACTGAATGAGTTGTTATACGTGATCGACTCAGGGCGCATGAGCGCCGTGGGCGGGGTCGGGTTGTCGGGGATTTCAGCCGGAACACGCAGCCCACTAACGCCTTGAAGCTGCGCGGCCAGACCGTTACGGATCGCGCTCATCGGCGTCGAATTGTCATAGGTCCAGTAATTGTTATAAAGCGCTGGGAAGTCATAATTCGCCACCTCAACGTATCCCGCCGACGCGCTTGAACGGCGCGACGAGCTGCGCCACGTCGGGATC
>CAYJDY010000200.1:0-1551 GCA_964369045.1 uncultured Candidatus Saccharibacteria bacterium | reverse complement strand
CGCAAGCCGTCCAAAGGCTCAACAAAGACCACCGCGTCGCGCTCGCCTCGAACTATGGCCTCGAAGGCACGGTAGGGGAGTGGCGCGGCATTCCCCACATGCCGCGTGGATACGACCTGTACTCCAACGATGTGATTCCCGCGCACATGGCGGCGTGGGCCAACCAGAATCCTGACGCTAAACCGCTGCTGATCACACTGTTTGATACGTGGATCTTCAAGGGTGAACCGTGGGGCATGGTTGATCAGATCGCGTCGTGGGTTCCCATCGACCATTCACCTGTGCCACCGGATGTGGCCGCGTGGAATCGCCGCCCGAATGTGACACCGATCGCGATGAGTCAGTTCGGCCAGGACGCCCTGTCAAATGCGGGAATTGAATCGCTGTACGTGCCGCACGCCATTGAGAAGGTGTACCAGCCGACGGACGCATTCACGACACCTACCGGGCCGCTGACGGGCCGCGACTTTATGGACATTGGCACCGACCGGTTCGTGGTGATGATGAACAGCGCGAACAAGGGCCGCGTGCCTAACCGGAAGTCCTTCCCCGAAGCGTTCCTAGCGTTCTCGATGTTTGCTAAACAGCACGATGACGCGGTGCTGTATGTGCACACAGAAGACCGGGGCGCGATGGGTGGCATTGACCTACGCGAACTAGCCGACGCCGTGGACATTCCCGACGAGCAGATCCGCTTCGTTGATCAGTACGCCTACCGGACCACGATCCCCCCGGAACTACTCGCCGCCGTCTACACCGCCGCAGATGTGTTGCTGTGCCCGTCAATGGGTGAAGGCTTCGGCATACCCGTGGTGGAGGCGCAGGCGTGCGGGACACCGGTCATCGTGTCGAACTTCTCCGCCCAGCCCGAACTTGTCGGCGACGGCTGGCTGGTGGAGGGTCAGCCGTGGTGGGATTCCGCGCAGCGTTCATGGCTGGTCGCGCCGCAGGTGCCATCCATCATTGAGGCGCTGGAGGCGGCGTACCAGCGGGGACAGGGCCGGTCAGATAAGGCCATCGACTACGCGGCGCAGTATGACGCTGACTACGTGTATGAGCATCACTGGAAACCTGCGATCGAGTTGCTGTCGTGAAGATTGCGTGGGTCAGTCACCACGTACCGCGCGCGGTTCCCACCGACAATCCGCCGGCCGGTCTGCTTCCCGGCCTGTACGCAGGTGGGGCAGAAATGGCCGACGCTGAAGTGCTCGCCACCTGCCCGGCGGATATTGACGTTCACCGCATTAGCCCGAACGACTGGGCGCAGGCGATGGACTACGAGCGCATCGTGATTACGGGCACCGATCTACTGACTGACACGGCGATGACGACGCTAGCCACCCGTCGCCCGCTTGTGTGGCCGCACCATCAGCAAACCCCCGCACCATCGCGTCGGGTGCTGTTCGAGTCTGCCCGTCCGTTCCTCACCCGATCTAAGGCGCACGCGCTGGTGGAGGCGGCGTGGTCTGGTGTGGAGTCGAAGTGGTGCCACGGTGCGATAGATCCCGACTGTGTAACACCCGGCGTGAAACAGGACTTCGCGCTATGGGC
>CAYJDY010000199.1:0-1576 GCA_964369045.1 uncultured Candidatus Saccharibacteria bacterium | reverse complement strand
CACACAGATGGGTACGGGCAAGATTATGTCCCTCAACAACAGTCTTGGGGAGATGTTCACAGTGGCGAACAATGGAAATGTGGGAGTAGGGACGACCTCTCCGTACGCGAAGTTGAGCGTGGCGGGTGCTATTCACACCGCAACGCCCGGTACAAATAACGTCAGTGTGGGATATGCGAATACCGACTCCGGATCGGATAGCGTACTTGTCGGGTTTAATAATTTGGTGCAAGCAAATGGAGTCGTTATCTTTGGCTCCAACAACAGTGCCGGATTCAATACTGGCTCAATGGCGATCGGCCTTTCAAATAATTCAACATCCGGAGGGGTGTCAATCGGGCGTTCAAATACGACAGGGATAGGAAGTGCATATGCAATCGGAGAGGCAAACACCGCGTCTGCGGCAGGGTCATTTGCAATAGGTGCAAACATCAACAACTCCATTGCAAATTCACTGCAGATCGGACCTTCCGATTCTGCGAAAATCTCGATCCTGAGTAACGGCAACGTCGGCATCGGCACCACGACCCCGTGGGCGAAACTTTCCATTCAAAACACCTACGGGTCCCAAACTACCCTCTTTGACGTTGCAACTACTACTTCCAGTGCGTATGCGACCACTTCAATATTTAAGATTGATGCATCCGGTGCGGTTACCATCGCTTCCCCTTCAATCAATGAAAATACCCCCTCGAATATATTTAGCGTTAATGGTGGTGTGAACAGTAACACCTATGGTCGCGCTATTAGTTTAACGGGAGGGGATGGAAGTGGTTTTGGTGGGGCCGTCTCTCTTTCTGGTGGATATGGGACGACTCTCGGATCAAGCGTCGGAGGTGCTGTGACGATTCGGGGAGGAAAGGGAAATAGTCAGGGAGGACAGGTTAATCTACTTGCCGGTGATGGACGGAGCGCGGGAGGGTGGATCAATTTATTCGCAGGAAGTGCGACTTCTTCGGCTGGTGACGGTGGAGGAATCAGCCTCCTCTCAGGGAATGCTATTCTTGGTGATGGTGGTGCGATAAATCTTACCGCAGGCACCGCATTGAATAATTTTGGTGGCAATGGAGGCAATATTACTTTGACCCCGGGGAGCGGCACGACGACAGTAGGAAGTATCCTTCTCGCCCCCACCTTCGGCAACGTCGGCATCGGCACCACCTCTCCCTTCGCCAAACTCTCCGTCGTCGGCGAAATCGTCGGCGCCTTCTTTACCGGTACCACCACCGCCACCTCCACCTTCGGCGGCAACCTCGCCATCCTGGGTGCCGGCACTACCACCTCCGCAGGAGGAATCAACCTCTCCGCTGGCTGCTTCGCCATTGCGGGAGTCTGTGTCGGAGGAGGCAGTAGCGCATCCTCGACACTATATATAGACACCAACACCTGGACCGGTCTCAATCAATTCGCACAACTCACCTTCACCAACGCGACGGGGACGAATGCGACGACGACCAGTCTCTCGACCTCCAACTTCAACATTGCGACCTCGACGAACGCCACCACTTGGATGACCTGGGCAGGGACGAAGTTCCTCACCGCAACGGGCACCTCGCTCTTCTTGGGACTTGGAGCG
>CAYJDY010000198.1:0-1576 GCA_964369045.1 uncultured Candidatus Saccharibacteria bacterium | reverse complement strand
CGGCGCCAAAGCCCGGCGAATACAGCACCGCAATGCGGCCGTCCTTTTCAATCTTTTCCATGATTAATCCTATTTATTCATCAGCACCAACAGGACATAAAATGCCCATGATGCTGTGAACACGACTAGGAACCAGCGAATGCTACCCACGGCGCTTCACCGTGTAGCTGCGGCCGATGATGATCGACCCTCGCATGCGATAGTACACATGGGCCACATGGGTGCGCTTCGCGTTGTCGTGTTGTGATGTGCTGGCTGTCGTGCTGACAACACGAGGAGGAGAGAGTTTCATGTTGAATCACCTTTAAGAAAATTAATCACCGCCGGTGAGGACGGACCATCGCTCATCGAGCCACGCTTCCAGCTTGCCGATGTTGTCGAAGGAATGCACCACACCTGTTGTGCTATCCCACGCAACAAAGACAGTGAACCCTGCCAACAGGCCGCAGGATTGGGTCATGTGCGTGACCGTGATGCCGAGGTTGCATATGATGGAGTTGCACTGATACAGCCAGTCATCGCGCAACTGCTTGGACACAGCCGCAGCCCGGGCACGAATGGCGCGGGTGCTAGCTTGTTCGGTCAAAGACATAGAGTCTCCATATCTGTGCAAGGAATCAAGCACATTGGACAAGGGATTAATTTTCGTAATCCCCTGATCCGATGCACTCGCTGCTGTCAGAACAGCGTGGTGGCCTTGACCTCGTTGATGTTCGCTTCATTCACCAGCTTGACGATGGTGGCGTACAGCTTGGCATCCGGGCCTTCATCCACCGGGTTGTCCTCCAGGAACTTGACCATCTTCTGAATCCAGGTCTTCGACGGACGCCCGGCCTTGCTCTTGCTGAAGGTGCGGGCATATTCCAGCATCACAGTGTAGCCGCAGTGTGCCAGCACTTCATCCTCGCTGTTCGCACCCTTGCTGGCGGGCATGCTCTCGTTGACGTACACCATTAAGCCGTTGACGCTGGCGCCGCTGTTCCAGGCGTTGGCAAACGCTTGCATCTCGCTGACGCGAGTGGTGGCGCTGTTGGTGCGCCTCTTCGCCAGCTTGTCGGCGATGCCAAACTCGGTCTGGCCCTTGGTGATGGCGCCCTTGTCCGCCTTGATAGCGTTGAGCAGAGCCACACGCGCCTCCGACGTGGCACGCATGATGCGCACAGCGAAGCCACGCCACACGTTGGCTTCCATCTTCGCCGCCGCCATGATTTCAGACGCCAGCGTGGTGCCCACCATCTTGTCGTCCAGCGTGGCGATGCGCTTCTGGTGATCCAGCTTGGCATCCGGGCCATTGGCCACGTTGGAAGCACCCTGAGCCATACGGGTCATTGCGTGTTGCATAACGATTTCCTTTCAGTCCAATCGTTGATTGATTGGATTAATTACCCGAAAACGTCGGGTGCGTGGGCAGGATTGCCTTTGATGGTCACATATTGTCTGTCAAACAGCGGCGATCAACTCGCCATTATCAAACAGAATAGGAACGCCCCTTGCGTATCTATGCTTAGTCGTTAGGTGGTGACTGAATGAAAGATGCCGTCTAGTTTTGGGGCAATATTAATCAGCGCGCTGATTA
>CAYJDY010000197.1:0-1577 GCA_964369045.1 uncultured Candidatus Saccharibacteria bacterium | reverse complement strand
TAACAGATTAATTATATAACCTAATTAGGTATTAGTAAAGAAATACCCCGACCAGGGAAAGTCGGGGTGGGTGCTCTAAAAGAGCAGGTCAGCGGCTTGCTTGCCGTAATGCTTGCGAATCGACACTTCGAAGGCGTCTTCATCGTCCATGGCTTCGGCACTGATCGGCCCACCATTGGTGGAGTCATCTTCATCATCGAACGGACCTTCAGTCAGTGCGACGTCGAGTGCTTCCAGATCGTTGCTTGCATCAGGGCTGTCGTCGACGTCTTCTGCCGGTGTGTCTGCGTCCTCAAGGGTGTGGTCCCAGATGGAGGTGGGTTCGTGCTGTAGCGGATCAAGAAGCCAGAGTTCCTCTAGTGACTCCGTGTATTCTTCGAGAACACGCCTGGCATGAACAGCCGCTTGCTTGCGCAGCATGTCATGCAGAAGCTCATCCTGGCTGGCGTGGAAGCACAGCCAGAACAGCTCGGGGGTCACGGCATCTTCCAGGTATTGCTGGAGTGTCGAGTCGAAGCGCTCGCGCATCATCTGGAAGTTGTCGCCGTACAAGAATCCTTCGGGCACATCGTGCAAGATGCTCCAGGCGTAGCACAGCTGGTTGAAGCGGTAGCCCGGACGCAGACTCGGCGACGTGGCATGCCGTAGGTGATGTTGCAGATGTACGACCGGCTGGCGTGTGATGATCTGGTTGACACGGCTGTGTGACAGGCCGAAGTTTCGCTGTAGCCAGGCCCACATGTCTCGGATGCCATGCTCACTCTTTGCGAGCGTAGCTGTCTCGGCCAGTTTGTCGGCGGCCGATGAGTCCTCATGTACGTCGACGGCATCGATGAATTCGAATAGGTCACCGAGACCGAGCGTGTCGAGCGCTTCTTGTCGTGTGGGGTAGCTGGTGAGGAACTTTTCCATGCTGACAGTTGTCATCAGGAACCTTTCTTGGATAGGTGCAGGTTCGCATATAATACAACTTAGTAATTATTTAGTCAATGTATCTTACAGGGGTCAAACCGGTATAATACGGAGCATGATACGAACTGCCGGACCCGAAGAGCGCGACGCCTGGAATAAGCTGGTTTTAGAGAATCCGGATGGCGGCCATATTTACCAGACACAGGAGTGGGGTGAGTATAAAGCGCAATATGATTGGCGTCCGGAAAGGCTTGCCTGGGAGGGTGGCAAAGAGCGTGTGTACTTTCAGGCGCTAGTAAAAAATGCGCCAGGTTTTGGTACCATTTGGTATATCCCGAAAGGCCCTGGAATCTTCGCGCACTACAAAAGTGATAAGGCCCAGATGGCCGCGTTTAAGGCGCTCACCAAAGAGTTGGCTTTATACATTAAAAAACACGACTCCAAGGCATTTATGCTGATGGTAGAGCCCGAGATTTATGATGATGAGCTCAAGCCCAAGCAAGCAGGGTATCTTAAGAGTGTGCATGATTTGCAGTTTCGAGCCACAATCA
This sequence comes from uncultured Candidatus Saccharibacteria bacterium, assembly GCA_964369045.1. GTDB lineage: Bacteria > Patescibacteriota > Saccharimonadia > Saccharimonadales > AWTP1-31 > CAYJDY01. The sequence continues at coordinate 114 of CAYJDY010000197.1, read as the reverse complement.
TCGTGGATATTGATAAGGATGATGACGCACTGCTGGCGAGCTTTAAGCAGAAGACGCGTTACAATATTCGCCTGGCTACAAAAAAAGGTGTGACTATCGAGAGGCGTGATGCCA
>CAYJDY010000196.1:0-1579 GCA_964369045.1 uncultured Candidatus Saccharibacteria bacterium | reverse complement strand
GAGCGTACAGTTTGCGGATGAGTTTGTTGGTTTGTCTTGGACTTGCATGTTTCATATGTGCTACCCAGGCGTAAAACACCTCGGCAAGTTCATGTTTACTTACCGTGCCCTGTCGGTACTGTTTGAGTAATTGCTTCCAGCGCCGTTTAATGAGCTTAACAGTACTACTTCTGACACGGATTTTATGAGGCCACGTAACGTAGCCGACAAACGATACGCCTACTCTAGCTGGATACAGCCGAGTTTTGCGTGGATGAATTGTTAGACAGAGTTCGTCGTATAAGAAATCTGTAATCTGTTGTTGCCAGTCACGAAGTTGCTGTTTGTCGTCGCAAATCAGTATTAGATCATCCATGTAGCGAATATACCTCTTAACTTTTAAAGTTCTTTTTATAAATATGTCCACTTCATGTAAATAAATATTGCCAAATACCTGGCTGGTTAGATTACCGATAGGTATGCCGCGTGGGCCTTTTGTATGGTACGGCGCATCAGGTGCGAACAGATGGTTGTGCTCGGTGCCACTGTGGTAACAATCGATAATGGTATCAAGCGCCTGTAAGAGTAGTGGATCACTAAGCTTTTTTCTGAGTAATTGTTTTAATACATCGTGATTCACACTGGCATAATATTTTGAGATGTCCAGGTGTAGTACATATAGTGGCTTGTCAGTCTGCCAGCGAACGAGATGCTGCAAACGACGCAGCGCTGCGTGAGAGCCTTTACCTTGACGACAGGCAAAGCTGTCATAGATAAAGCAGGGTTCATAGACCTTTTTGAGGATTGCACAGACAGCATGATGTACTATGCGGTCACGGAAATGAGGTGCATCTATGAGACGTTTCTTCGGGTCATTCACCGTAAAATGCCTGTGTGGCCTTGGGCTATAGCTACTACTTCGTAACTCATCTTGCAGGTCAAGGAGCACTTCTAGCCGGTGGTAGTTAAAGTAGGCGCTGTATGTTCGGTAGCGCTTTCCTTTGGTAGCACCATGAAAAGCAGCTTCGAGTGATTGCAGTGAGGTAAAGTCTACATAGTCATCTGTTTTAATCATAGTATCTATAACTATACGGAGATATACTGTACTCGGGTGTTAGCAGTACAGCATATGTCGGCATCCTGAATTCGGACTTTTCGTCGGGTTCTTCTACGGTCGTGGCGTTCAATCGGGGTGGCACCTGGGACAATGGACCGAATGCCGGGACGTTTACGCTCAATCTCGATAATACGCCGTCCGATTCCAATCCGAATATCGGTTTCCGTGCTGCCCTGGCATACCAAACCTGTGAGATGATAATTACAGTGTAACAGCGTAATTATCCGGTGCATTTGGTATTCGCTGCTATCCACCAGTCATGCTGCTTATATTCCAGTGGTGTGACAAACATACTAAAGAGGTATGCGACTACCTGTAGTGGTTTTCGCATACCTCGTATAGATGAATCTTGAGCTTTTGTTAAAGGGCAGCAGTTACAACTGTATGTACGCTAGTTGAAAGCTACTTGTAGTCAAGGTATAAGTGCCTTATTAGCCATCACGGACTTTCTCTCTAGATCGTTTATTGCACATACTGTACTGT
>CAYJDY010000195.1:0-1584 GCA_964369045.1 uncultured Candidatus Saccharibacteria bacterium | reverse complement strand
TAGGCAAGGTCCGCAACGCCCAGAAGCGCGGTGGCGCGGCTTACCTGGAAGGCGTCTTTGGTGCCATCATGTCGGCTTACAGCAAGGCCGGGTCGCGCATGCTGTTGCAGGGCGATACCAAGCGGGAATTGCGGGCAAAGTTTGGTGCCATGCTGGCAAAGGCGGAAGACGACGGCGCGGCACAGGACAAGCGCGACCATTTGGCGCGGATGGTCAAGATGGTGGACGACGGGCTAGAGCGCCCGTTTCTTAGCGTGGTGGGCTTCACAACACCGGGCACATTCGACGGCATCATGGACGGCGAAACAGCCACGCAGGGCTTCGTGGGGCGGTCGCTGATCATCAGCGAGCCGGACTTCAACCCGGCGGCACGGGAAGGCTTCAAGAAGCGCCCGTTGCCGTCACATCTGGCAATGAAGCTGACGCAGCTTTTTAGCGGCGGGTCGTTCAGCCTGTTTGACGGGCAGTCGGGCCGGGTGGAATATTCCGGCAGCCGTGATGTGGTCGAGACCATGGACGATGCCGCCAAGATGCTGGGGCAGGTGTCGCGCTGGCTGCATTCCTATGCGGAAGAAATGGAGCAGCACACGGGGGAAGCCAGCGTTGCGCTGATCCGCCGCAGCTACGAAATGATTGCCAAGGTGAGCTTCATCCTGGCGCTGCCAACAGGGGTCAGGACGGCGGAGCATGTGCGCTGGGCCTTCGCCTATGTGCGGGCAGAACTGGACGCCAAGATCAAGCTTGTCTTCGCCAATGACAACGCCAAGGAGCGCCCCGAGGATGCGATGGCCGCCCGTATTCTGAACTACATCGACCCGGACAAGGGGTCATCTTTGGCGGTTCTGTCGAACCGGATGAAGGCAAAACAGGACGTAATCGAGAAGGTTCTGGGCAAGATGGCGTCGCAAGGGCTTGTCGCCAAGCGTGATGGGTCTAGGGTTGTAAAGGGCAAGTTGACGCAACTATGGGTTGTGTTAGATAGAGGCTCTACCTAATAAATAGAACGTAAGCCATTGAAATCATTTGAATGATAGCGCTAACAACATGGTAGAAGGTAGAACCGCTAGATACACTTTCTGGGACCCAAGGGAGGGGCCTGTAAGGGAAGTCAAAGGAAAAGAAAAGGTAAGGGATATAAAGAATAAATCTCTACTTAAGACCCTTAAGCCCTTGAGACCAAACGAAAACCCCAAGTTAGAAGGCGAGATAAATTTTTCTAGCTTCTCTACCTTGCAGAACTCCTTGACCGTAGCTTTGTTCTGTGATTATGTTTCTCAGGTTTCAGAATACAGGAAAGACAAATGACCATCTTCAAGAACCCACCTCCGCCTCCGAAAAGGTCGGCACGGAAAAAGTGGCCCTTCGGAAAAATGAAGGTTGGCGATATGGTCATGTTCGCACCGCCTTGGGACATTGACCAAGCGCAGGTCTATTGCCATGGTTTCCGCAGGGACAAGGGCTGGAAGTTCACCAGCGAAAAGGATGGCAAGATGATCCGCATCTGGAGGATCGCATGACCCTCGAACCCGCACACTGCCACACCGTCGCAATCCGGCCATGCCTGCCGCCAAAGTCCACACGCAC
>CAYJDY010000194.1:0-1593 GCA_964369045.1 uncultured Candidatus Saccharibacteria bacterium | reverse complement strand
CGCCGGTCTCGGATCCGGTGACTGAAACCGTTTATCAAGCACTGCGGCCGATGTGAGCCGCAGTGCTTTTATCAGTTTGCCCGGTTCCGGTATGGACGCGATGCCAGGATTGGATTCAAGCCACGCGGCCACGAGCCTCAAGTATCCGGCCGCGGACCGCAGTGTTTTCGGGTCGACCGGTGTGTTACTCATTTTGGTGGATGGACCGTGCCCGCAGATCGGAGACGCATGTGTCGATGAACTCATGCGCGAGCCCTTGCCGCGCATACCAGTCACCGCAGCCGCGGAAGATCCCGTAAGTATTTCCGTCTTCGTTGTTCGAGACCATGATCTGCACGCTCGCGAAGTGCTCACCGAGTGCGCGGACATGCTGCATGATCATCTCGGCATCTTTGTCGAGATGATCGTCGTCTTCTCCGAAGGAGTCGTTGACCAGTTCGTCGCTCATACGGCAGATCCTTCCCCATCCAGTTCGTCGTCCAGAATCCCGAGCATCTCCCGTTCGAGCCAGCGGATGTGCTGAATCGCTTCGATGTATTGCGGTCCGAAGACACTGTTTCCGAGCAGCCGTGTGATCTTTTTTGCAAGACACACGTCGCACTCTGCCCCGCCACGCGCTGACCGTTTACAGCCGTTCACGGACAGGTTCGCGCAGCCGCTGAATGTCGACGGTCCCTGCGGATGCTGCCGCCAGAGATCGGACAGCAATACGCGGAGCTGATGTTCTTTCGGTTCAGTAATCATTTTCGGTAGCAATGGTTGGTCTCCCGCGATTGTTCTTCTCCGGAGCTTTAGGGTCGAGCCCGCGTTTGATCCGGTTCTTCTCGCGGTAGTAGACCAAATGACGGTCGCAGAAAGCCACCGACAAGCCCCGTTTTGCCCCGCAAACGCGGCAAAGCCCCTTTTCCTGCAGCGCGCGCTGAAATTCGAGCTGTCGTGAGCCTTTCGCCTGTTTCGAGGTCCGGACCGTCCCGTTTACGGGAACCGGGATGTCAGAATCAATTTGGATGGATGTGTTCATAGGACAAGTGTGTTATCGACAGTAAGTTGGATGCCTGGCCATGTTCGTTTTCCGGGGCACATGGATATCCCGCGCTCTCCGAGCCTGCGCGCCAGTTGCTTCGCGGTCCATGGAAAACGCAGACCGACGGACTCGGCCCATGCGGAGTAGGCCGCGTAGACCTGCTGTTTGGTCGGCCGGTCTTTGTTGTTCATTCCCTCGGAATATTTGACCAGCTCCACGCAGTCGCCGAGAAAATCACCAAGATCGTCTTCTCCGCGCCGGTATTCCTGCACAGCTTCCCGAATCTCTGGCGGAACCCGCTTCGGAACGAAACTATCCAGACCGCGGAGTGCCCAGTTCAGTATCCCGGGCGTCTCGGCGAGCAGCATCGCCTCCAGTTCCTCCTTCGGGATTTCCTCTTCCTTGCTGATGACGGCTGTAAACGGGATCAGTTTCACCCGCCGCCAGATGCCTTCATCGGTGCCTTCGACCCGCGGCTTGTGATTTCCCATCAGCCAGAGTTTGGCCACCGGCTGAAAGTCGAACGGCGACTGAAACTTGGCTTCGCCGGTGAGAGTATCCCCGGCCGT
>CAYJDY010000193.1:0-1594 GCA_964369045.1 uncultured Candidatus Saccharibacteria bacterium | reverse complement strand
CTAACCCCCCAGCTAAGCGCGCGCCGAAGGCGTCCGCTTGAGCGCCCGGTTAGGCGGCACACGATAGAAAGGAATTGAGATGGCAGAGAAAGTAGTGATCGGTAACGCGGAACTGTGGCACGGTGACTGCCGCGAGGTGCTGCCGCTAGTGCAGGCCGACGCCGTGGTGACGGACCCGCCCTATGGCATTGACTGGAAGCCGCGCGTGAACCACCAAGACCAGCCGTGGAAAGACGTGATCGACTTCGACGTGCGCGACTTGCTGAAGGTGGGGAGATTTCACCTGATCTGGGGCGGCCAATACTTTGCCGACAAGCTGCCGGTGCATGAGGGCTGGCTGACATGGTGCAAGCGCCCGATAGACGGGTTTGACAACGACAGCCGCAGCTACGCCACGACCGAGCTGGCCTGGCGCAACTGGGGTAAAGCGAAGTTCATGGCGCAAGTGTGGGACGGCGGCAAGCGTGCTGGCGTGGCCGACAACCGCGATTTCTGCCACCCAAGTCAGAAGCCAGTGGAACTGATGGCATGGTGCCTGCGGCAACTGCCGAAGGACGCGCAGACGGTGGCCGACCCGTTCATGGGCAGCGGCACCACTGGCGTGGCCTGCGCCCACCAGGGCCTGCGCTTCGTGGGCATTGAACTGCACCGCGAATACTTCGACATCGCCTGTGAGCGCATCGCCCGAGCACAAGCGCAAGGCCAGTTGCTTCCACCTGAACCAGTGGCAGCGCCTGAACAGCAGACGATGGGACTGTGACGCCTAACGCAGAAATAACCGGCGGCTGAAAGCCGTCCGCGTGGATTGACGGGTTAGCCGGCTGTGGCCACGAAGAAAGGAGATTGACAAATGTTTGACGAAGAACCTGATGGCGATCCGCACGGCGAGTGCGCCGAAGAAATTGCGAACCTGCGGCACTTGCTCGGGCTGTGCTACGCGAAGCTGCTGAAGTTCGGCGTTGAGAACAGCGACCCGCTTTTGATGGACGAACTGAAGCTGGAACTGACGAAATGATGGGGCCAAGCGCGATAGGGGCGCAGCCTCCACCAGAGGACTATGACGAAGAGTGGCTGATGATGCAGGAAGACGAAGAAGGCGACGAACCGTTTTGCAACTGCACCACTGGCCACGGAATTGAGGAAACGGACTGGAACCAGTGCGATAGCTGCGGGAAACCCATTTACGACGAGGACGAAGCATGAACATTAACGGACACAACCCTTACAAGAGAGGCTTTGACATGCTGGTGGCTGACATTCAAGCGCACGAGGGCCGATGCGTCACCCCCTCCGCGAGCGAACCATTCAGCGCCACGTTGACCGCAAAAGGTGTGAATAGGCTTGGCGATACGATAGCCGAGCTGCGAATGGAAGTTGCGCGGTTGCGGAGTATCGAAGCTGCGGCCGTTGCGGCTGTTAATTCAGAGCAATGGCAAGGGGATGCGTTTCACGAGCGCATGTGCGAACTGTCGGATGTGCTGCATGGAGATCCGTCCGCTGACGAGCCGGCTAACGCCTAGCTAACAGGCGCAGGCGGCTTTATCGCCTGCGTCCGTGTTGAGCGACGTGTTAGGCACTTTTTGGAGAAGATATG
>CAYJDY010000192.1:0-1598 GCA_964369045.1 uncultured Candidatus Saccharibacteria bacterium | reverse complement strand
TTGTCAACATTGCGCCCTTTTTGCTTATTGACCTGATTTGACATCATCACCAATGTTAAAATAAAAACACGGCGTGAATGTTTGGTTATTGATAGATTTGGAGTTGAAAGAGTTAAGTAACACCTCGCAGCGCATGGAAGCGCACCTTTGCCCTGATTCCCGTCGGGGCTTTTTTTGTTGTGCGATTGTGCTATATTGAGTGAATCTATCGGAGTGTTAGAAGATGAAAACACGCAGACTTAAAGAGCCTTCAACGTGGGCAGGGATTGGCCTAATTCTTTCAGCTATTGCACCAGTCTTGCCATTGGTCTATGCCACGCCTGTCGGCGCGTTAATCGGCGTTTGTGGCGGTATAGCGTACATCTTACGCGAAGGCAAACAAGAAAAATAAGGGGCGTTGACTTGCTTGAACAATTACACGAAACACGACTCCAAAAACTGGAAAATGGTCACGATATGTTGAGTCGTGATTATTCGCGTCTCAATGATGCAATCGTAAAGATTAGTGAATCGTTAATGGCTCTCGTTGTTATACAAGAGCAAAACAAGTCAATCATGCAATGTATGGAGCATCAGTCAACAACGATTGAAAAGCTCGATGCGCGTATTGATGCGATAGAGTTGCAAATGCCGCAGTTAGTTGAATCAAGACAATGGTTGATGATTGGGTTAGGGCTGATTGTGACCGCTGTGATTGTTGCTTTAATTGCGTTAGTGATTAAATGAAAGTCATTCAGCTCCTATTCCAAGCATTTTTAATATTCTGCTTTTTGGCTGTTGTGTGTAGTGCTGGTTGGCTTTTATATTTGATGTGGTGGATTGTTGAGGGGGTGAAATGAGTACAGATAATCCGAAGTATAAAACCGTTTTAGTCTCAGATTTAATTCCTTATGCGCGAAACAGCCGAACTCATAGCGATGTACAGGTAAATAAAATCGCGTCAAGCATTAAAGAGTTTGGTTTTCTTAATCCCGTTTTGATTGATAAAGACAACGGCATCATTGCAGGTCATGGCCGCGTTATGGCCGCTCAAAAGTTAGGTTTGAAAGAAGTACCAGTGCTACAAATTGGTCATTTAAGCGATACGCAAAAACGCGCCTATATCATTGCCGATAACCGTCTAGCACTTGATGCAGGATGGGACGAGGAAATGCTTCGTGTAGAGTTTGCAGAACTTGCAGATAATGGTTTTAATTTAGAGCTAACAGGTTTTGAATTAGGCCAGATTGAAGATATAGATAGTGGCGTTTTTGGCGATGAAAGAAAGATGGACGAAGATAAATACACTGCAAAACTTGAGACTCCGATTTATGAGATAAAAGGCGAAAATCCAACAATTCAAGAATTATATAATAATGATAAAACAGGAAATTTAGTAGAAAAAATATTAAAAACAAATATGCCCGATGATGTAAAAGGCTTTTTAATGGCAGCCGCCACGCGGCACACTGTTTTTAATTATGAAAAAATAGCAGAGTTTTACGCACACCAAGACGCAGATATTAAGTCTTTAATGGAAGAGTCAGCACTCGTTATTATTGATTACAACAAAGCAATAGAGAACGGATATGTCAAGCTGACAAAAGCACTCATGCAAT
>CAYJDY010000191.1:0-1602 GCA_964369045.1 uncultured Candidatus Saccharibacteria bacterium | reverse complement strand
CAACACCAAAGCATTAACACCACAACAGGTTAATATTTAGTATTAAACACAACAACAAGATTGTTTGAGTGTTTATGTTTTTTATCTTATTTCTATTTATATGTATATACTTATACCTACTCCTTCTAAAGAGTTACCATTATTTTATTAATATAAATCAATTAGATATAACACAATTTTAACCATTTTAGACAGTCCTGACTTCTATTTCAATATTTGACATATCTAAACTCTTGTAGTATCATACATATTTAGACAATACAAAGGAGTTTTAATGACTAAACTATTCAGTAAAGGTAAACCAAATATTCTTGTGTTAGATGCAATCATGGGTAATGGTAAAACTCAAAGGATTAAACAAATCATACTAGAGACTAAGCAACCTGTTATTTACATTACTCCACTACTAGAAGAAGCGCATACTGTTGTTGGTGCTATTGTAGATGAAAAAGGTAGACACGTAAAAGATGATAGTGGATATTACATGTATGACAATAAACACATCTTAGCTTCTAAGTGCTTTATGTTACCTAGTAATAGGAACAACAATGGGAGTAAGTTAGAACACATTAAACACCTAATCTTAAACAACCACAATATTGCTAGTACACATCAGTTGTTCTCTATTCTTGATCAAGATGTAATATCTCTACTTCAAATGAACAACTATATGCTTATCGTAGATGAAGCACTGAATGTATGGCATAACCTAAACATTTATGAAGGTCTTGTCGATAGTGCTAAAACTAATAAACAATTAGTGGAGGATGAAAAACAAGAAAGAGGTAGTGGTAGTATGACAGATAGAGAGGTGCAAAATCTGATTAAGAATGGTGTAATAGAGGTAGACCCGTTAGGGTTGTTACATTGGCAATCAGACAAGTTTGAAGTTGATGATGGATTGTTCTTATCTCGTGTAAAAAGGTTATGTGACCTTAAACAGCTTTACCTATCTAATGGTCGTGTTGTGTTTTGGGAACTTAATTCTGTTGTGCTAAACTGCTTCTCTAATATTGTTGTTGGTACATACATGTTTGAACACAATTTCATGTCGCACTATTTAGATGTTCATGGTTTTGAGTATAAGGTTGAGAAGTTTGGCAATAAACCATCCTTCTACAAAGACTTAATCAATATTGAACAAGGTAAGTTAAACCTAATTGGTGAAAAAGACTATTCGCTATCTTACAACGATTTGTGTATGAAAAAGCATTCAGAGAATCACCCTAAAGATGTGTTACGGAAGAACTTGGATAACTTCTTAAAGAATAAATGTAAGTCAAAATCAGGAGAACGTATTTGGACATGTTTTAAGAAGGTAACACCTACTATTTCAAACCAAAGATATACGAATGACTGGGTTGCATATAATATTAAAGCAACAAATGACTATCGCTATATTGAACATGTAGCTTATTTATGTAATAATTTCCCAAATACTTTTCTTGTTGCTATGGTGACTAAACGAAATAGTAGGGAGTTTAATGGTGACTTATGGGCTTTACAGGAGATGCTACAATATGTGTGGCGTAGTCGTATTCGTGGAAATGAAGATGTTAAGTCTTTAGAAGATCGTAAGATTAATTTATATATCCCATCTAA
>CAYJDY010000190.1:0-1605 GCA_964369045.1 uncultured Candidatus Saccharibacteria bacterium | reverse complement strand
AAGATATTAGATGAAACAAAGGACGAATTTGCGTGGAAAACAATAAGCGTCTAACTCGTAATTCAACAGGACAAGCACCCAGCCACAAGCCTGCGGTATGTAACAGGCTGGGTACTGGTCGCGTTGACGTAGAGTTAGGCGCGTGGAGAATTTGCGATGATTGAATACGGCTACAAATGGTTTAACGGCCTTGTCTTATGTAATACGCACACTGAGCGATACAACGCGATGACTGGTGTTATTAACGCAAGTTGCGGCGACTACAAAGACTGGATGATTGAAGCGCGGCACAAGTTTTTAGTAGCGTGTTTTGACGTGGTGCGTAGTAGTGCCTAACTAAAAAATTAAGCCGTAAATGCCCGCACTGGCAAAGAACACTTGATGATTGACTGGGTATTTATCGGCTTGAATGAGAGTTAGAAAGCGGTTGACGATTAACGATGAAGTGTAGGAGGTTTGCAATGGCAAACGAAATATGGCTGCGAGAATTAGAAGCGTTGCGGAAAGAAAATGAACGTTTATTGAGAGAATGGCACAAGGCCGACTTAGCAAAGATTAACGCTGAAAAAGGCACTTGCTACCATTTTGCATTAAACCCATACGATTTAGAAAATATGCTGAATTGTTTGGTAGATGACAAAATCAGCGTTAAAAAAGCGATGGAGTTAATAGCTTCTTGGGTTGCTAAAAATTATAGCGATGATTGTTTGCCAAACTGAGAAGTATCTAACTACATAGTTTAGGCGAAACAACCTAGCAAAATAGTTAGAACACTGGAATAAAGGGCGGCGGAAACAACACTGAATGACTGGGTTGTTTTCGCACTACAACGAGAGTTAGAGGTACTTATGATTAGCGAAGAAGTTGCGATAATTGAAAACTTAATTAAAAGAATTGAGCAAAAAGTTCTGGTAATCGAAGCGGATAGAAAGCATTGCATGGGTGCTGATACGGTGCTAATGCGTGAGGCTGCTTATTATTTGGAAAAACACTCAACGGCAAAGAAAAACGAAGCTCGCTATGAAAAGCTTAGAACATTAAACGCTCGTGAGTTTGCGGAGCTTTATGAGTTGAACATAAGCGGTAAAGGTCGTTTTGATGATTTAGTGGACGAACTGATTAACCTCTAACTACACAGCTAATGGGTGCGAATCCCACTAACATAAACAGAACACAGGAAGCACAGATATGAGAAACGAAAACAATAGCGTGGGTGAGCATCACCTTGAGCGAGAGTTAGATGTGCCAAAGAAAAAGAAAACCATACCCGAAATACTCAGACAAGAAAACAGAGAATTTAGCTTAGAAATTAAAAAGCTAAATTTTGAAGTTAAAAGGCTTGGCGCATTGTTGGAAAAAGAGAAACAACAGGCAGTAGCAAGACGGCAAGAATTAAGACAGCTAGAAAAAGAAAATCGCAATCTTAATTCACGGTTGTCTACTTTATGCTCGTTTATTGCCAATAAGTCATTAGTTGATGTGCTTGAAGTATTCAAAAACCATATAGGGACAATAAACGCTAAAAGGTTTATTGATGATTTGGCAGATTGAATCTAACTACCAACGCATAAGGCGCAAGCACTACAACGATAATAGACCTGCATG
>CAYJDY010000189.1:0-1616 GCA_964369045.1 uncultured Candidatus Saccharibacteria bacterium | reverse complement strand
CGCGTGCCCCAATAGCAACAACATCGGTGGTCGCAGCGACATAGTCCTGCATCACACGACTCACAATCTCGTCGTCAATCACACCACTCAAGCCGCCAGTCGACGTAATGACGATGTATAAATCTTTCGAGTATTGTGGCTTACGGGCGGTATCTTTCTCTACGCGCAGACTCAAATAGATTGCATACAGCTCCTGAAAGAAACTCTTTGAAAGCAGCACCCTATCCTTAATCTGACGTATTCGATAGCTAGCTATCCCTTCAAGCGCACCTGAAAGCTCACCAATCACTTTATATTGTTCAAACTCGCGTAATATGTCTTTTGAGTTGCTCATGCTTCTGCCTTAGGGTTGGTGGCAATAATGTTTTGAGCCAATTTAGCTGGCTCAATCTTAGGGTTAGCCTGAGCAACATCACGCACAACCGTCTTGAGCCACTCGCTAGAAAAATCTGGTCGATCCACTGCCGCAAAAGCTGCATGTAACATAATCTGCTGTTCACGCAGTGTATAGAGCTCATCAGGCTGCTGATTAAAGAGCCCATATAATAGCCCGCTTACCGCTAAATCAGTTTGCATATCGCGCGACAGCTCCGTGCCAAAGTGAGAGAATTGCCCCGCCTGGCGTGCCCGTGCCAGCACCTGACCGACTTTTGTCGCCAATTCCTTGTGCTCAGCTTGCTGCGCTCTACCACCCACACGCGAAACCGACAATCCCACATTAACCGCGGGGCGCGTACCCCGATACATTGTTTCGACATCAAACACGATTTGACCATCCGTCATCGAAATAAGGCTAGTGGAAAGATAACCAGTAATATCGTCATTTGGTGTCACCGCTAGTGGTAATGCCGTAAGGCTGGCGCCATTAGCCGCCAATTTACCAGCTCGTTCCAGTAAAGATGAATGCGTATAGAACATATCGCCAGGAAACGACTCGCGCCCCGGATTCGCCCCCAGTACCAATGAAATCTCGCGCCAGACTTTTGCGTGCGTAGAAAAATCGTCATAAATAATAACCGTATCCTGACCGCCCTGCCATAACTCCTCTGCAAGTGCACAACCAGCATAAGGTGCCAAATACTGCATCATGACCGAATCAAAAACATGAGCTACAACCAAACTCACCTTATCCTGAACACCGGCCTGAGCTAAGCGCGCCAACAGCTGATCAATATCAGTATGTCGTTTTGCAACCAGCACTAAAACAACAGCTCGACCCTGACGAGCTTGATGAATAGCCAACTGAGTGGCAAAGGTGGTCTTGCCAGATTTTGCATCACCCATAATCGCAATACGTTGGCCCAATACAATCGGGAACAAGGTATCCACAATCGTCACGCCAGTTTCAAGCTGTTGATTTAAAATAGCCCGCTCCGCAAAGGCGGGTGCCTCACCAAAAACCAGGCGGGTCTTTTCAGTTACAATTGCGCCCTTGTCATCAATTGGCTGCATCAGTGGATTCATAATTCGACCAAGCATCCTTGGAGATACCGGCACGTCTAGGGCTGTCGTCTTCACGACTGCTAGCGAACCAATATCGACCGACTCACTGCTAATCGTCAAAATGAGAGCTCGATCATCATCAATTTCACGCACCAAACCTGTTTCACCATGCT
>CAYJDY010000188.1:0-1635 GCA_964369045.1 uncultured Candidatus Saccharibacteria bacterium | reverse complement strand
GGCGAGTGAGAATCGGTTCACTATTTTCTGGAGTGGGAGGTCTCGAACTTGGGCTAGAATGGGCCGGAGTTGGTCATACGGTCTGGCAAGTGGAACGAGAACCGTTCTGCCGCGATGTGTTGGCGAAGCACTGGCCGGATGTGAAGCGATACGACGATGTGTGTACGGTTGGTGCCCATAACCTTGAGCCCGTGGATGTGATTTGTGGCGGATACCCATGCCAGCCGTTCAGCCATGCCGCTACCCTCGGAGGAGATGGAGAGCGGAAGGGAGCAAAGCACGCATCCCATCTCTGGCCTGAGTTCGCGAGAATCATTCGCGAGTTGGGACCGCGATACGTCGTCTTGGAGAACGTGCGCGGACACCTTACTTTGGGGTTCGGAGGTGTTCTCGGGGACTTGGCCGACATGGGGTACGATGCGGAATGGGGAGTGCTACGTGCTGAATACGCCGGAGTTCCCCAAACCAGAGCAAGGCTTTTCGTTGTCGCCTCTTCCTCACGAATCGTTGGCGAGCCGCTATTGGATAAGGTATCCGTCGATGTTGCGAGCCGTCTCTATCGGTCGCATGGGTTTGATGGCCCGACGACCAACACTTACGACCAAAGTGGTGCATCGCGCTCCGTGTCCCTATTGGGAAACGAATACTGGCCCGAGATACCTGACGGAGAGCGAAGCGGAGCGGGCGATGGGATTCCCCTCCGGTTGGACAGATATAAAGCACTCGGCAACGCCGTCGTCCCGCAAGTCGCAGAAATCGTCGGACGCCGACTCTTGAGTATCGACCACGCCATACGAACCGCGAGGGGCGAGTGACTACAAAGAAGAAGCCAAGCAAAACACGTAAGGTTGGCATCCTGTTTCCGCAGATTACCGTTATGGGATACCACATCATCCCGTGCGAGCATCTGGCGAAGGGGACGATTCTGGCCCACCCAGAGGTGCTTGCTAAGATTTCCCGTGCCGCCGAAGGTTCGCGCCACTACAAGACGGTGGAGTTCTGAGTGATGAAGCTCACCTTCACCGTCCCGTGGGAGGCGTTGTGTAGCAAGAACGCCAAGTACGTCGGGCAGTTCTCCAAGGTGCTCTCCCCCGCCTACCGTGCCGCGCAAGAGTTGTGTGGGGCGTTGGCACTCAAGGCCGCGAAGAAACAGAAGTGGAAGCGCACGGACGGGATGGTGCGGGTGTCGTGGGTGATGCGCGAGCCGGACCACCGCCGCCGTGACGCCTACAACTTTGGCGAGTGCATCCTCGACTCGCTGACCAAGTGCGCCCACGATGCGATTTGGTGGGACGACTCACAGGCCCGCTGTGGCGCGTGGGAATCCGTGAAGGTGGACAAGGTGGACTCTGGCGCTACAATCACAGTGGAGACGCTATGAAAAAGCCCAAGGAACGGACGTGGGATGTGTGGGGCTTGTTCCTTGACGGCGACCTGCAAGCCATCTTTCAGCCCGGTGAGACGAAGCGGTACATCAAGGCGAGGATAGGTACACGCGGATTGCTAGAGAAGGTGCTTGGCGAGGAGTTGGTCAAGGTGCGGGTGACGCGGCTATGAGGTTCTTCACCATCCTGTTGTTCCTGATGGGCCTCGGGAGTCTGGTGGTCGTGGGGCTGTTCTGGACCGTGCTGACCC
>CAYJDY010000187.1:0-1636 GCA_964369045.1 uncultured Candidatus Saccharibacteria bacterium | reverse complement strand
AATCTAACTTTTTGACCAAAATTAACCGCCAATACGATAGCCGTTTTGCTGTCAATGGCGCGAAAATTGGTACTAACTTAGACGTTCGTTTACCAAACAAATTTACTGTGCGTACAGGTTCGACTTATAGCGCACAAAACATGGTCGAGCGTAAAGTATCGTTACCCGTTGCTACGATTAAGGGCGTGGATTGTACGATTACTGATACCGAATTAACTATGAGCCTGAATGATTTTAGCGATCAGTTCTTGAAGCCCGCTATGAATCAGTTAGCGTCCGACATCGAATACAGTGCAATGTTGTCGATGTATAAGTCAGTTCCTAATGCGGTTGGTACTGTTTCAACGCAGATTGATTACAAGAAATTCCAGCAAGCGGGTCAAAAGCTAACCGAAAACTTAGCTCCTAGTTCTGACCGTACCTTCTTGTTAAACCCGTCAAGCCGTGTAGAGTTCTCCGATGCTGTTAAAGGCTTATTCCAAAGCTCAAGCAACATCGACGACCAATACCGCGAAGGCATGGTAGGCCGTACAGGTGGCTTTGATGTGTTTGAAAACACAATGATTCCTGTCCATACCACAGGTACTTACGGTGGTACGCCTCTAACAAACGGCGCGACTCAAGGCTCTACTGGTGCAGATAATGCGTATGTAGCAACGTCTGCAATCATCACTGACGGCTGGACTGTTACGACTACCGTTCTTAATGCTGGTGATACAATCACGTTTGCAGGCTGTTATGAAGTTCATCCTGAGACTAAAGTGTCCACGGGTGTATTAAAACGCTTTGTTGTGACAGCTAACACTGTGACCGATGGTTCTGGTAATTCTACGATTACTGTATCACCTGCTGTTATTGCTGGCGGTGCATATCAGAATTGTTCTAACCGTATTGCTGATAATTCTGCCATTGTTGTACTTGGCACAAGCGCGACTGCTTACGGTCAAAACTTGGCTTTCCACAAAGATGCATTCACCTTTGTTAGTGCCGACTTGGATATTCCGAAGGGCGTTGACATGGCAGCGCGTGAACGTTTCGGCAATATCTCTATGCGTTTTGTGCGTTGGTTCGATGGTGATAACGGCCAATGGAAAAGCCGTTTTGACATCCTTCATGGTATGGCTGCTTTGTACCCTGAATTGGCTTGTCGTTTAGTTCACCAGTTGTAATTCCCCCATGACTCAAGGATGAGTCTCTCTTTTATGTAGGTGTAGCATGGTTACTGCTGATTTAATTCGCGCCACGCTGCGCTTAATCGGTGCTGTTTCATCTAGTGAAACACCTAACGCTGACGAATCAAGCGACGCTCTCGAAGCATTAAACCTCATGCTTGGCTCATGGGGCGCGTCTCGCTTCTTGTCTGCATCAACTGGCAAAGTCACAAAAACAATGACGGGCGCAAGCTCTTACACAATCGGCGTCGGTGGCGACATTGATACAACCCGCCCAACTGCTATTTATAACGCGCATTGGACACTAGGCGGCCAAGATTACCCGCTATCGTTTTTAGATTATTCTGATTATCAAGACATTGGCATCAAGTCTATCGGTTCAATTCCTGAGTATATTGTCCTAAAACCTGATAATCCTTTATCGACTATTTATTTATTCCCTGTACCTGCTAACGGCACTTTGA
>CAYJDY010000186.1:0-1645 GCA_964369045.1 uncultured Candidatus Saccharibacteria bacterium | reverse complement strand
CGCAGTTTTCGCATTCTCAGAGACAATCTCAACCAGATCATCAGCATCAAACGCCGCAGTAAATCGTGCTATCGACTCTTGCACCTGCGCTTCAGTTGGTGGCGTGCCGTAGAACTGGTCTCGTTCGCGGTCTGTTGCGGATTCTTCGGGGTTCATTGCTTGCCTTTCGTTGTTGATGTGGTGTATCATAGTGCGCACTTGCAGAAAACGCAACCTATCGTAAACCCTAGGTAGCAAAAGGACTGTGAGTGTGATATATGGCCGCAGCCTTGCAGTAGGCTTCATGGGCTAGTTCTGGCGTTGGATAAGCGCCAAGATAAAACTGTTCCCCATTTACAGCTATTTCTGCAATGTAGGACTTTTTATGTTTTAGTTGATTGTTAAGGCGAACGCCTTTTAGACCTATCTTGTTTGTCTTTGCGACTTTCTGGTTTTGTTTATTTTGAGACCTGTTTACGTCTCGCAGATTACATATTCGGTTGTCATCACGAATGCCGTTTATGTGGTCAATGCAATCATTTGGATGATCACCATAGTAGTGAAGCCATGCGACTCTGTGCTGCCTGTAATTCCGACGATTTATGGTTACAACAAGATAACCATGTCTGTCTTTACATGTTGAGTGCGTTCCAGCTGGCGCTTTTGGCATTGAGAATCTACGGATTAAAAATCCAGTCTCTGGGTCGTAATCGAAAAACCCGCGCACGAGTTCAGCAGTCAGTGGGGTAGAATTCTTTTCGCTCATGCCGTTCGCTCCTGTAAAGCAATGGTTTGGGAAGTTACGCCTCGGGCCTGCAAGCTCGGGGCGTTGCGCCATTCTAACATGCAACGTGTTAGAGGTAGGGTTTTCACCGATAGACAAATCAAAAAAATGCGTCATCATTTACGCATGACCAAACAAAACCCCGAAAAGATAGAGGCCAATATCGCGAAATTCGTCTATGACGAAGCGCTTCACCAAGCCTCTTGCTCTAGTGCCCCGCAAGACGTAGCCGCAGCAACTGCCGCGATACTTCAAGCGGCTTTTATCATGGCAACCGCTGACCTATCGCCAGAGCGTAGGGCAGGCATGGTTTATGGAGAACAAATGAACCAATCCACCGGCAACGCTTTCACAGCGGTATCGCCCATCAAGCTGCGCAATGTAACGATACGCAGGACTATGCGCGTAAACCGCAAAACTGAAAGGCAAGATATGAAGATTAGCGATTTCAAGCCAATTGCAACGATTGGCACAGGCCCCCTTGATTGGGAATACTTTGCAAAGGTTACTGTTACGACAAGGCCGTGGCTATTCTGGAAAAAGTCAGAATGCAGGAAGGTGTATCGAAAGTATGCCGACTTATGGCGCTTTGCAGATACTGGTAAATTTTGCCCTGATGAAGTTCATGAATTGATGGCTGCTTTCAATGCAACACAAAATCTGAATCAGAGCATGAAAGGTAAGCCATGAAAGTTAAATTCTTTGTTGAAAACGGAGCCAATATCCATAGCTGCAAGACAAGCGGCGTAATGGATACGGTAAAAGACCTTGGATTAGATGACGGTGAATGGGAATCCATGTCAGAAGATGACAAATTCAAATGCGCGATGGATTGGGCAAACGAACATATTGAAGTCTGGTACGAGGAGCAATCATGAAAAC
>CAYJDY010000185.1:0-1651 GCA_964369045.1 uncultured Candidatus Saccharibacteria bacterium | reverse complement strand
AGCGTTGAGTATCGTGCCATTAGCGAGGCGTTCTGTGCGGCTCACGATGCGTTTATGTTTGATGAATGTTCGCACAAACCTAACCAGTTTATGTTTTTGCCTTCCTGCCCTGTAGATGGTGCGCGTTGGTCGTTGTCGGGTGAAGGCGCGGCGGTTGATGTTGATACGTTTTTGTTTGGTGGTGGTGTATCTGTTTTTGATAACGTCACTGTTGATGACGATAGCTCGGACGATGATGAGGACTTCACGCGAGATTTACCGCTTAATATGTCGGATGATGAGGTGCAAGGTTTATTGTTCGCCTATGAAGCGCAGGGGCTTGAATATGACGCATGGCTCAAGGTAGGGCAAGCATTACATCATCAATATCAAGGTACTGATAAAGGGCTTGATTTGTGGGTGTCGTGGTCGTCGTTGTCGGATAAGCATGACGCTAAGAAGATGCGTAAAAAATACAATTCATTCGGCACTTGGACAGGTGCGCGTTTTACGATGGCTTCTATTGCGTGGCACGTTAAACAACAAGGCGGTGTCGTTGCTTCGGTGTTTGATACGCTACGGACTGAGGCGCAAGGTGCGAAAGGATATAGCGATTACTTGACGTTAAAGAAGCGCATTTGTGCGATGAATGATAGCGTTTTGCATGATGATATGCGTTCGACTCTGGCGGCGGATATTGTTGCAGCGTGCGGTAAAGAAATTGGACTAAGCAAAAGCGAGATTAAGAAGGCGTTTTGTTTTGGCGGTGGCGGTAAAGTTGAAAAGTCGGGTGATACTGTGGCGGCATTACCCGACTGGCTTACAGATTGGGTTTACGTTGAGAAGCTGTGCGAGTTTGCAAACACACGCCTAAATTATAGCATTAAACGCGAGGCATTTAACGCAAAATACAATCGTAAAGATGATGTTAAACACGCTGAAACATTCGCATCCGATTATGCTTTAACCGAATGTGAGTTATTAACCGTTGTCGATAAAATGTATTGGCCTTCGGCTGCGGTAACGTTTGAATATGACAATAAACTCATGCTTAATTCGTATGTTGAAAGCGGTTATAAATCAGTAGTGATTGACGATACCAACAAACACGCGATTGATTTGTTTCTAAAGCATATTAGCAATGTGTTGGTGTGTGAACGTGAGCAACGTATTTTATTAGACTGGTTGGCGTATGTGATTCAGAACGCAGGTAAGCGGATTAACTGGGCTATATTACTACAGGGCGCACAAGGTACGGGTAAATCGTACTTTGCTAAGGTTCTTGAGTGGGTGCTTGGTAGCAATGCTAAGAGCTTAGACCCGTCGGCACTTGGTGAACGATTTACTGGTTGGGCGCATGGTTCTGTTGTCAATATCGTTGAAGAAATACGCATCAAAGGCGATGACAAGTGGCGCATCATGGACAGACTAAAGCCGTTTATTACCAATTCAATGATTCAGATTGAAGAAAAGGGGCGTGACCATCGCACTGTTCCAAACTTCACAAACTATCTGCTTTTGACCAATTATAAAGACGCTTTGCCGATAACAAATGATGACCGCCGATTTTGTGTGATGTACGGGCGTATTCAAAACGAACAGGAGTTATTTGACTTCTTTGGCGGTCGTGAACAGACAGCGGATTACTTCGAGAATCTGTTTGCTGAAAGCG
>CAYJDY010000184.1:0-1652 GCA_964369045.1 uncultured Candidatus Saccharibacteria bacterium | reverse complement strand
CAGAGGCACCAGTCTACGTCCTCTATATGGTCGGTGAATGGTAGGTCGTATCTCACTTCTTGCCCCTGCAAAACTTGAGATAGTCCACACCTTCGTCGGCATCCCAAAACACTTTGCAGCGGTCAGGGTGTACGTCCGGCTTGAGCGGGTCGATAACAGTCACAGCACAAGGGGACAGAGTTTGATCCCTGAAACCTCTTTCCTTGGCGTAGCGGTCGTACATCTTGTAACTGGATACCCTGAGCGCATGGCCGGTGATTCCGGTATCAGGGTCTTTCATCACCGCGTAGGCTGAAACGTGCTTGTGTCCGGCGATAAACAGGTGATCCCGCACCCCAAGCTGGAAAGCCTTCATCAGTCCGTGAGCAGGGTTCCACTGTGAATCCCCGGCAAAGTCGTGACGGGCGTTGATGCGGAACGGATCGCCCTGTGGAAATCTCAATTCCAGTCGCGCCTCTGAGGGCTTATAGAGTGACTTGGCTTCCTTGGCGATCCACTTGATCGGGTCGTCGTCACCGCTCCAGGCATCGTGGTTCCCGCCGATCATATACAGCCAGTTGGTGTTCTTGATAAACCACTCTGCGACCTTTAAAGCCCTTGCGCGGCCCATGTTCTGTGCGGAGTAAAGTCTCGCCAGCCGCCCAACCCAATTGTTCGTCGTGTCGCCTACGTTGCCGCCGAATAGCCCCTCTACCGTCTTGGTCAGGTGCATATGGTGTTCTAAGGTCGCAATATCCGTCCCGTTATCGTCAACGTGCGGGTCGCCAAAATGCAGGATGCCGATTGGCCCCTTTAGCTTGATGTTGACCGGGATAAGTTTGTGCGCTTCCTCGTACTGCCGTTTCTTCTCGAAATCCCGCTTTCTGTCCGCGATAATGTCCTCTATGTCGGCGTCATCATCTTCGGGGAGGTCGGGAATTTCATAACCCTCGGTAGAGATTTTCGCCCCGCTCTTAAACTGCGGTAGGTCTACCCCGAGGGTTTTAGCTTTGGAGAACTGGCTATCTACCGTCTGTCTTGCGATTCCGGCCTTGCGGCAGGCTTCGCTTAGTGTCAGGTGGGTAAACCGTGCAAGTTTCTTGACGGTCTTTTCGAGGGTTTGCTTATTTAGCGGGGGAGTTGACATTGGGCCTATACACTTTTTGTGGCGGCACTTTCAGCCAAAATTGCTCGATCAGGTATCCGAGCAGGTAGGTGTAGGCTTCTTCGCTTCCCTCGTTCAGCCTCATGTTTGCGTGCTTCAAAATGTGGATTGTTGCGTGCAGCAATTCGTGAGCAACTACGTTCGCCACTTCGCCGTGCGATACGTCCGGTCTTTTAGGGAAATAGATAAACTGCCTGCGGGGTCGGTACGAGGATTGCATCGTTACCCCGGCAGTTGTCCGCATCTTGTCGCGGATATAGTCTGCTAAGTGATCCTGTTCGCTCTTGGGCAGTTTGTTGCGCTTGAAGGCGTCTATGTGTTGTTCGTGTGTCCCGCCAATCAGAATAATGACCCGCGCCCGCCAGTTGGTCAGGGGGATCAAGTGATACTCAAACGCTGACAGTTTGAGCATTTCTGATAGCAGCTTGTCAGCCATCCTCGCCAACCCAATCGGACAAGAACAGCAGGAAGTCCACCAGCAGCGCAAACGGCATGGCGATGATTGCCA
>CAYJDY010000183.1:0-1653 GCA_964369045.1 uncultured Candidatus Saccharibacteria bacterium | reverse complement strand
AAGGTGTTACAACCAATACAGTATCTTTTGAAGATATTATTGAAAACACAGCCGTTATGGTTGACCAAGTACGCGGCCAGCGTAACGTGTACACTAAGGATGCAGTTCGCAAATTGCGTTCTTACCCAATCCCGCATTACCCTTTAGATGGTTTCATTACCCCTGAGCAAATTCAAGGTAAAACCGCTTACGGTAGTAATGACCAAGCTGACACTGTAGCTGCTGCTGTAGCGCGTGAGTTGAACCGTATTCGTCGCGCACACTTAGGATTGCAAGAGATTGCTCGTGCTAAGTTGTTAGAAGATGGTTCGATATACGCTCCGTCTGGTACGGTATCAGTCAACTACTATACGGATTTTAATGTGTCTCGTAAAGAAATTGACTTTACTTTTGGAACATCTACTACTGACATTATCGGTGTTATTGAGCAAGGTATCGCTTACATCACTGACAATCGTTTTGATGGTACTGACACTATCACTGGTTTTGTTGCAATCTGCTCCCCCGAGTTCTTTGCTAACTTAATCAAGCATCCAAAAGTACAGGCAGCGTACCAATACTACAGCTCTACGCAAGAACCATTGCGTATGCGTTTAGATGGCGACTTACCTAAAGGTACTCGTGAGTTCTATCATGGTGGTGTTCGCTTTATTGAGTATCGCGGCTTGAAGCCAGATGGCACACGTTATGTTCCGTCAGGTGAGGCTCGCCTTGTTCCAACGGGCTTGACAAACGTGTTCAGTTCTTTCGCTGCTCCTGCATTGAAAATGGACTTGGTTAACACTGTCGGTATGGAAGCTTATGTATTCCAGTACAACGACCCGAAAGGTAATGGCATTAGCTTTGAGTCGGAAGCTAACTTAGTTCATGTATGTAAGAAACCACAATTAATTGTGCGTTTGTACACATCTAACTAAGATGCAGATTGAAGCCCTGTAACAAGGGCTTCATTAATAATTAAATAATAGTTGAAACATAAAAATAATAGTAGTACAATACACCTTTTATGTTAGAGGTGTATATGAATAAGTCAAGCAAGTTAGTTGGAGGTATAGGCGCAAAGGGTTGCACATATCCTACCACTTTTAACAATAAAATGTTGAAAGAATATGATATATGGAAAGCAATGCTACTTCGTTGTACAGAGAAATATTGGGCTAACTACCCTTCTTACGTTAATACTTTTTGCTCTGAAAACTTCAAATCCTACACCTTCTTTTATGAATGGTGTCAAGAGCAGATAGGCTTTAAAAATTTAGACGAAAAAGGTAAGTATTGGCAATTAGATAAGGATTTATTGGTAAAAGGTAACAAGTTGTATAGCGAAGATACCTGTGTTTTTGTTCCGCAAGAAATAAATATATTACTAATTAAGTGTGATTCTGTAAGGGGGGATTCTCCTATAGGTGTTCATTGGCACAAAAGGGATAAGATGTTCCAATCTAAGTGTAGTGATGGTTTTGGCAAGCAAAAGCACTTGGGTTGTTTCAGTACAGCAAAAGAAGCCTTCTTAGCCTACAAAACATTCAAAGAATCCTGCATAAAACAAGTAGCTGAACAGTACAAAGATGTCATTGACCCTCGTGCTTACAAAGCATTACTAGAATACGAAGTGAATATAGACGATTAACGGGCTGACTATGTTAAGCCACA
>CAYJDY010000182.1:0-1666 GCA_964369045.1 uncultured Candidatus Saccharibacteria bacterium | reverse complement strand
GAGGTGAATGATGGAAGCGCAAATTGTTGATCTAAAGCAATGGAAAGCCGCGCACCCGCCGGTAATCGTCTGCTGGAATGCTGGACTGGCGGCGGCGCTGGCTTGGCGTCGGCCGCATCAAGCATCTTCTGCTCGGCGTGGCGACGCATGACGACCGGTCGCCCGATTCCTGAGATTTCAAACTTCCAGCCATGCGCCTTGAGCCAGCGCCGCTGATCGAAAACCCGGCGCCAGCCTGTGAGTTCAATTAGTTCAGTATCGGTCAGAAACATCATTTTCTCCGTTCATGTCCGGTTTCTCCTGTTTAAATATTGATCAATGCTCATAGATCGTTGCTCTGCAATGGTTTGCGCTGTCCGGTATTCCAGCTTATTGGACAGGCGCTGGAATATTGGACAGATGTGTCGTCTACTACTAGTTAGGTTTCACAACAGCCCTTCCTGCACAGGCTGTCTCGGTTCTTCGGGCGGCAGTAGCGTGCCCTGCGCCTGGGCGCGGCTGATGCGCTCGCAGGCGATGTCGAAGTACTTGCGCTCTCGTTCGATGCCTACGAACGCGCGCCCCAGCGTGTGGCAGGCAAGTCCAGTGCTACCGCTGCCCATGTAAGGATCAAGAATCCGCGCGTGCGTGCTTTTCTGTAGGGCCGCACACATGACCTGCACGGGCTTCACTGTCGGGTGTTCCACGCGCTCAGGCGTCAGGCCGGGGTGAACCCCGCACACCCACTGGAAGCGGAAGATGCGAGAAGGGCCAGAAGGCCAGCTTGTCCACCAGCTCTCAAAGTCTGCAAACATGTTGGGCTTGGCCGTCACGCGCTTGTCCCAAACATGAAACGTGCCACCAGAGGGCAGCACCTGTGCGAAGTGTTCCGCGCCGAAGAAAGCGCAAGGCCAGCGGGCCAGCCACGGCTGCGGGTCAAACTGTTCGTTGTCACCATGAATGGGCGCATAGGTCCGCGTGCTGCCAGCCAAAGATGAGTAGTCGGTGTCCAACGAAATGCCGTAGGGCGGGTCTGTCACTACTGCGTCAGCCTGCACAAGCGGCAGCACCTCGCGGCAGTCCCCGTGCCACAGTTCCGCATTCCCGATCACTACTTTTTCAGCCATCTTTGTTCCTTTGGTGGCGCCCGGTGAAACCTAACTGGGCGCTCAACCGGACTGCCTACGGCAGCCGGTTAGCTTCGACGTTAGGGGTCAATCCATCCCCAACGGGCTGATGTGTGGTTGTTGGTCAAGCATTTGCCACATAGCAAGCGCCACCTGGGCCGAATCCCACCACCTGCTCACTACCGGCAGGTCTTTCGTGTCCATCAACAGACATTCAAGCTCTAGCGCCAGTCGGTGGCCTGCGGCTTCAACGTCTGCAATGCGCTCGTCCTTTGCTGTTTCACGCACCATCAGATCGTGCCGCGCCTTTTGTAGTTCGCCGCGCAGTATTTCGCCTCCCTGTTGCAGCCGTTCAATCTCTGTGGCCGCGTCAACTATCAATCTTGATGTTTCGTCTATCGGGCGGTACGCTCTCAACTTCTCAACTATTCCCATGTCTTTCTCCGTAGTTTTCAGACCCATAACCCGCCAGTCAAGCGGACGGCTTACGCCGCCGCTTACTTCTGCGTTAGAAGGCTTGATCATCGTGTCGTGGTATGCCGGCAGTCCGTCGAGAATGT
>CAYJDY010000181.1:0-1666 GCA_964369045.1 uncultured Candidatus Saccharibacteria bacterium | reverse complement strand
ACCTGCTCTCGCTGACCCAGAACGCCAAGCCGCTGTCGGATGACGTGGATGACATCCACGAGCGGATCAACTATTCGGCAATCCACAAGGTTGTCGCAACCTATTGGGACAACCGCTACTACATCGCGCTTCCGCTGGACGGTTCTCTCACAGCCGACCGCATCCTCATCTACAACTTCCTGAACAGCGGCTGGGAAAGCCTGGACCAGTACCCGGCCGGGTTCGACGTAGAGAACTTCCACCAGCTGGAGTACGATGGGGCCAAGCGCCTGCATGCGTCCACCACCTACGGGTTCGCCTACGCCCTTGAGATCAATGAGACGGACATGTGGGGCAACACCGAGGCCCAGACCTCCATTGCCATCCCGGGCACGCTTTACACCCGGTACTACACGGGCCGGTCACTTGAGCCCAAGGAGTTCCGGCGTTTCTCCACGGAGGTCAACCTGACGAGCGGGGATACCCTGACGGCCACGGCTGCCACCAAGAACCCTGACGACACGGCGGTGACCACCACCGTCACGGCTACGGCCACGGGCGACAAGTTCCTGCGGGTCCGGGGCCGGGGCATCCGGGGCACGGGCGTACAGCTCCGGGTGGTGACCACTGCCGGCCGTCCAGAGATTCGCTACGTGCAGGCTGAGTTCAAGAACGGCGACGGGCGCAGCGAGCGGACCAACGACTAACCATGGCTATCACGATTTCCAACGGCTATACCTTCACCAGTGGCGCAGTGGTTACCCCAACCCGGCTGAACGATGCGGCCACCACCGCCATTACGGCCCCTGCTGACACCGTACTGGGCGCAACGGCTACGGGTGCCGTCACTACGATTAGCTGCACTGCTGCCGGCCGGGCCTTGCTGGACGACACGGACAACGCCGCCCAGCGGTCCACCCTTGGCCTGGATAGCATGGCCACACAGGCTGCCGATGCTGTGGCCATCGCGGGCGGCACGGTGAAGGTCCCCTACTACGCCGCCACCCCGTCCACCCTGACCTACGCCGCCTCCGCTACGGTCGATTTCAGTTCCTCTGCGGCCAGCCTGCAGACGATCACGCTGACCGGGGCCGTGACCTTCTCCTCGTCCAACCTGGCGGCAGGTGCGGTCAAGGCGCTCCGTATCATTCCTGGTGCATCCAACCGCACGGTGACTTTCCCGTCCTGGAAGTTCGTGGGCCAAGCCGCCCCGACCGCCTTCCTGGCCAACAAGACGGCCCGTATCAACCTGGAGAGCTGGGGGACGACGGACGCCGACGTGGTAGCAATCTTCGCCGTAGAACAGTGATACCCTTCCTGATGATGTCCATTACGTCCGAGCCGCTGGGCTCGTACACGTTTACGTCCAGCTTCCTGGGCGGGGCCACGGCTGCGGCCGGGTCGGTTGGCGTGGGTATCCAGCACACGTCTGAACTGACCACGCCGGATTACCAGGGCACCGGAGTTAAGTTCCTTTACAAGCTGAACGGCGGACCGGAAGTGGCCTGGTTTACCAGCGCACTACACGCCCCTGCCTCCAGCCTGGGTGTCAACGCCGGCACGTTCACCCCGGACTCCGTTGGCACCTACGAGCTGTACCACGCCATCAGGCGGGCCTTCAGCGGGCAGTACGACGTTATCAGCACCAGCTCCACGCTCTACGTCACCTGATGCCCCTCAATACGAA
>CAYJDY010000180.1:0-1671 GCA_964369045.1 uncultured Candidatus Saccharibacteria bacterium | reverse complement strand
TAAGCTCTGCAATGATCTTCTTTGTGTTCATCTGTGTGCCTTGTGTGCTGGGCTAAGTGGCTGCTATACAGCGGTCGGGGGTTGTGATTTCCCAGCCTTGCGGAAAACCTCGTCGCGGAAGTCGCTGCACAGCCGGTCAAGCGTAGATGGGTCAAGATCGCTCAACGGGTAGGCATGCGGCTCCTGCAAGCCGTCTTCTCGCTTTCCCGGCTTTCCCACGGCACGCACAAAGTTTGGCACCAGAAATGGCTGCAGTTCAATTTGCAGTGTTGCTTTCATCGTCTTCTCCTTGTTCATGTAGTTATGCAGAATCTGCGCCTAACGGGTGTTTGACCGGATGCCTTTGGCACCGGTCAACTTGTGGTTAGGCGTGTTGCGCACCGCCAGCATTCCTGGCCCGCACAATTTCGCGGCACTGCTCGCGCATCAGCTTGGCATTCGCCAGCGCGTCGTGCCGGGTGCAAAACGCATAGCCCGCTTCAGTGCCCACCCCAGCGCCGTAGATAGTGCCAATCCAGCCACGCCACAAGGCGCGGTTGCGCACCTGCTCGAAGCGCTCGGCATCAATGTCGTCGTCCAGCGCGTTCGCGTAGGCTGCCACTTTGTCGGTCAGGTCAATCACAGCAATTCTCCTTGGTGGCGGCTCGGGGCCTGCGCACGGTCAATCGCGCCCAGCAGGGCGGCCAGCTTCTCGGCCTCGTCGCTGTCGTCCGGGTCAATCGTGCGCAGCACCGCCGCGCAGTCAGTCAGCAGGCCCAGCAGCACGGCATGTTCGCCTTCAATGCGTCGGCCAATCTCGTCCACCTTGTCGCACTCTGGGCCGTTGAGTTTGAATCCAGCGTCCCACAGTTCATCCAGTAGCGCGGTTGCAATCTTGTCTTGTCTCATCGTCGTTCCTTTCGCTTCTCCACCACACGCCTAACCGGGCGCTCAAGCGGACGCAGAGCGCCGCTTAGCTGGGGGGTTGCCCTCAAACTCCCCCAGCACCCCAAGCGCATGCTGATAGGCCTTGCTGGTAATGTCCTGCGGCTCGTTGACCAGCTTGCGCAGGGCGGATAGTAGGCGGTCGCGGTCTGAGGCTTGAACGTCCAACAGCACTTGCAGCGCATCGCTTGTACTTGCGCCAGCTTGCACGGCCTCGCGCAATTCGTTCGCTTTGCTCGCCAATTCCATTGCGCCACTCCTGGCCTGCTGGCAGCACCAAGCTGCGCGCCACGCCTTCCATGCCAAATGCGCCGGAAACTCGTCGTAGCAGTTGCGCTCGGCATTCCACGTTGCATCAAGCAAATGCTCCGCCATCAGCCAGGCCTCAAAAGCGGCGCGCTGCGGCTCTGGTGTGGTTTCGTCGCTCATGTCGCCCCCTGGTTTGTGCCCAGCAGTTCGCGGCGGATGTCTTCACGAATTTCCCGTAGCGCGTCGAGCGTCCACTCTGCCGCCATTTCTCCAGCCGAGCTTTGTCCCACTGGTATTCGGTGTTCTTCGATCACCTTTATCGCAGCCTCAGCCCCATCGCGGAAAGCGCGGCGGTAGATGGCTACTGCGTCGGCTTCTGTGTATCCGAAACGAAGCTCTACGCCTTGAAACGTGATTGCCGGTCGTTTCAGTTCTTCCCGAATCAGCGCCAGAATCTCAGCGTCGGTTTTCATCACAGCTCCAGCGTGTCCAGAATGG
>CAYJDY010000179.1:0-1683 GCA_964369045.1 uncultured Candidatus Saccharibacteria bacterium | reverse complement strand
CTCGCTCGGCAACATCGACAACGCGGCCGACAAGCTGACGCCAGACGCGCTGTCGCTGATGAAGCGCATGGCTGAGACGGCAAACCCGAAGATCAAGCCGATCAAGATGCGCGGCGCGATCGACAAGACGAACGCTTATGTGGTGTTCGCTCACCCGTTGCTGGTGCGTGACTTGTCACTCAATTCGACGTTCATTGCGGCCAACCGCGAGGCGCGCAATCGCGGCACGGACAACCCGCTGTTCACGGGTGCCGATTACCAGTGGGACAATCTCGCGATCTACACGATCGAGGATTACCCGAACATCACCAGCACCGTGAACGTCGGCGTGGCCCATCTGATCGGCGCGCAGGCTCTCGCCATGGCATGGGCCATGCGCCCCGAGACCGTGGAAGAGGACTTCGACTACAAGCGCAAGATCGGCCTCGCCATCAAGCAGTGGTACAAGGTCGAAAAAATGAAGTTCGGCACTGGCACGTCTGACACGGCCGACCTGAAGGACCACGGTGTGGTCACCGGCTACTTCGCCGCCGTCGCTGACGCCTAATCGAACCTCATCAAAGGATGAACTAACATGGCTGCTGAAACTCTGACTGGCCTGCGTGCGGCGAGCACGTTCCCCGTGCAGACGCAGGGCGCAGGCTCTTGCCTGTATCCTGTGTGGGGGTACTACGCGAAGGACTCGAACGCGCTGGAAGCTGCCGACGTGTTCGTGATGTGCCGCACTCCGGCGAACTTCCTTGTTCTCGGCGGCTGGTTTGCCGCTGACGACATGGACACCGGCACGGGCGTCATGGATCTCGACCTCGGTTGGTCCGACAATGGCGGCGCGAGCGAGACCTACACCACGAGTTGGGGGCAGACGTTCACGAACACCGCTTCCAGCACGTCGTCTGCCGGCCTGCTGAACAACGGCGCGATGAACGGCACTGCGGTGGCCAACTACATCGTTGGCGGTACGCTTCGGCCGCTCGTGGTGCATACGCCGCTTCTGTTCACGCGCAAAACGGACATCATCGTCACCTGCGTGACGCCGGCCAACGCCGGCCACACCGGCAACATGAGCGTTTGTCTGTTGGGGCAGATCCTTGGCTAAGTCCAAGCAGCAATTGAGCACCGATGCCCTCCTCGGCATCGGTGTTCTCATGGCCGGCGAAAACCCCGATGCCGTCGATGCGTCCTACGTCGAGCAACGCTATGATGTGAAGCTCGAAGAGTGGCGCGACATGGGGCTGGTCTATTGGCCGAACACCACGCGCACGACTGCCGAGATCCCGGATGTGGTGTTTTCGGTGCTGTGCGACCTGCTCGGCAATGAGATCTCATTCGCGTTCGGCAAGGCGTCCAACGTCGAAGACAAAGACGCACGTGAAACGCTGCTGTTGAAGCGGCTGCGGCGCATCATGGCAAAGAAATCGAGCGGCGAGCCAACCCGCGCAACCTACTATTGATGGGGGATTAGATGGCAACGCCGACAAGACTGCTTGAAGTGGGACCGGCGACTCTGGCTGTTGCCGTGGTTGCGGGCACGCCGTTTACAGCATGCCGGGCGCTGTTGGTCGGAACGGCAGGGAGCGCTACCGTGACTTGCTCAGATGGCGCGACCGCAACGCTGATCCCGCTACAAGCCGGGTATAACCCGATCAGCATCACGAACGTGTCAGCCACCGGCCTAACCGCCGC
>CAYJDY010000178.1:0-1702 GCA_964369045.1 uncultured Candidatus Saccharibacteria bacterium | reverse complement strand
CGGAGGCTTTCAAAATGACCCCCGTAAGCCTTGGAGATTCCGTTTTCCTGCACTTTGGCACCACTTCGACAACGACGGGTGCCGCTACGAATGCGGACTCAACCCCTACCGTCAACGTGGCCGAGGATGGCGTTGCGTTGGGGTATGCTCCAACAGTGACGAACATCACGACCGGCCTTTACATGGTGCAGATTGATTGCACTGGCGGGAACGGGTTCGAGGCCGGAAGGCGCTATTCCGTGTATGTTGCGGCAACGGTTGGGACGGTAGCGGGCCGCGATGGCATTGGCGAATTTGAAGTCCTAGCAGTTGACCTGAATACCGGCGTTGCAAGCGTTACCGGTGCGGTGGGTTCCGTCACTGGCGCTGTCGGCTCTGTAACGGCAGGCGTTACGGTGAGCGCGATGGGCGCGGATACGATCACCGCCGCCAGCATTGCCGCAGGCGCAATCACATCTAGCGAAGCTCCGGCATTGGCGAACTTGGACGTAGCAGTTTCAACTCGTCTCGCTACTGCGGGCTACACCGCGCCGCTGGATGCTGCCGCTACCCGCGCCGCACTTGGTCTTGCTGCCGCGAACTTGGACACGCAATTAGGCGCGCTGCCTACCGCAGCGGAAAACGCCACGGCGGTATTGGACGAAATAATTGAAGCAGCCCTGAGCCTCAGGCAAGCGATGCGTTTGTGCATTGCAGCAATGGGCGGCAAGGCATCTGGACTCGATACCACGACCGCAATTTATCGCGATAGCACGGATACCATTGACCGGATCACGGCCACGGTGGACGCGAACGGTAATCGCACTGCGGTAACTTTGGACTTGACGTGACGTGTTTGGGCATAGATTCTTCGGCGCGCGGTACTTTGGGCCTAGATATTGGGGGCCAGGTGCGTCCACGCCTCCTATTCCGCAGCAAGACCTATATTCAGGTGGCTGGGAGCCGGTACGAAAGCGCAAGACCAAGCAGGATGTCAGAAAAGAGCGCGAAGAATGGGGGATTATCGCCAAGAAGGCCAAAGCCCTTATCAA
Organism: uncultured Candidatus Saccharibacteria bacterium; assembly: GCA_964369045.1. GTDB lineage: Bacteria > Patescibacteriota > Saccharimonadia > Saccharimonadales > AWTP1-31 > CAYJDY01. Next base: position 671 of record CAYJDY010000178.1, on the reverse strand, counting down.
GCGTGTTGCGGCGCAGCAAGTTGAAAGAGTAGAGGAACCAGACAACACCGAAGCCCTGATTGCGGCTTTCAATCGGGCAGAACTGGCGTTTAAGGACGAGTTCAGGGTTCTATATTTGCGCGAAATAGAACGGCAATTGGCGAAAATGCGCGAGGAAGAAGAAATTTTACTGCTGTTGCACTAATCGAAAGGAAACATCATGTCATTTTATAGCGTATTTGTCCCAAAACAAGCGGTTGGTGCCAGCCTGGTGTATTTCGACCTGTTCGTACCCACTACCGCCCAATCGCGCTTTTCTCTCGTCTCCTGCGTACATTAGAAAGGGCTGAATCATGATAGTTATTCCAGTAAACGAAAGCAATTATGCGGCGCAGACGGTTTCCTATACCGGCACGGCTGGCTCAGTAACCGGCTGGACAGCGGGCGACCCCGGCCTTGCGGTTTTGGTCTGGTGCGATACCGCTGCATATATCCGCGTTGGTGACGGCGTTACCGCGACAACTTCAGACACCCCGCTGCCGGCCAATACGCCAGTTGTGTTGGCGATTCCGGTCAGTGCCGTCAAGTTTCGCGTTTCTGCCATTCAGGTTGCTACTGGCGGAAATCTCTACGCAAAGCCGGTTTCCGTAAAGCAGTAAAACAATGGCCGTCAAGAACGCGGTAGCCAAGAA
>CAYJDY010000177.1:0-1705 GCA_964369045.1 uncultured Candidatus Saccharibacteria bacterium | reverse complement strand
TGATGATGCCTGTTAGTGACAATACGAGGATGACGAAAGCGGCGATGAAACACAGACCGCCGATAAGCTGGATCGTGTCTCTCCTCATGCTCCTGCCTCTTGATTGGTGCGGGGTTTCCAAAGTCGAGGATATGCGCAATAGGTCATGGCTTGGCCTCAATGGTTCTAGCTGCGCTGTGGATTGCTTCTGCAACATCAAACCTAATAGCAGTCAAATCGCATGTGCAATGGACTCCGCCCCTGCAATTTCCAACGTGTTCCGCCCACCTTTCCAGCCATGATTGACTTGCCTTCAGAGCATCAAACGCTATCTGGTTAAAAACAGAGTTCGTCATGCCGTCTCCTCTTGCTTGGTGGTGGTGAAATAGCCTTGACGCCATAGAAGCTCTTTCAGTTCGTCACTGGCTGGAGCGGCGGGCGATTTGATATCCAAGCCGCGAACCTCGTCATCAGTTGGTGCCGTGCGCTCACGCTTCACCGTTGGCTTGAACTTGTCCAATGGATCATATCCAAGCGTATCAATCACGATCTGCTTGCGGCGCGCGACTTCCTCCGGCGATAACGACGGGTCATTTACATTGACCGGCTCCGGCTGGATCGCACCGAAAAACGGTTGTGAAAGGATTTCCTTGACGCGCCTTGCCCGTTCCTCTGCCGGAAGCCGGTTGCGTTCAAACTCATGGTCTTCAATGGCCTTGGATTCAGCGTCGATGATATGCTTGCAGTTCCTTGCAATGCGACCGCGCCGGATCATTTCCGCGTCCAGCGCCTCACGGATTTCCGCCAGCGTCGGGAAGAACTTCAGACGGCTCGGAAGCCCGGTGACGGGGTTGATAACCCGCTGCACGGCATAGAACGGATATGCGCCGAACAGCGACTTGATGCCCTTCGTTAGCGTCTTGGCGTCGGTGACTTCCCTTGCCGGGTAGGAGCCGATGAGTTGGGCAACAGCTTCGTCTAGGGCCTTCTCTGGCAGCTTGTGGGTGTTCTCGGCCATAGCGCCAAGCATCGCCGTCGCCTCGCGGGTCGAGACATTGCCGATGATGCCAACGGACGACTCAGAATCCAACAATTGTGCCAGAGCCGCTAAGGTCCGCGAGGGCATCCCGCATTTCTTGGGCTGCTGATGATTTTGCGTTGCCGGTAGGTTTTTTTCGTCTGTGAACATCGCGGAACCTGTTTCTGAGCGTGCCTTGCCAGTCGGTCTTGCGGCCTTTCGCGCCGGGCACGCCGCGCCAATAGTCGGTGAAATCCGCGATCTCGAATTTGATTTGCTCGTTGCTGAAACCCAAGTCCCTCGCCAACGCCAGCGTTGCAGGCAACGGCTCGAATGTCTCCGGAAGCCTTGTGCCTTTGGCCTCGCGCGCAATTGGTGTGTTATTGGTAGTAGTTTTTTCTAAGGGGGTGTGGGGGATTTCTTTTTTAACATCGGGGTCGCGCGACTGTAGCGCGACTGTAGCGCGACTCTCGGCCATGCGAACGCGGTCGGCTTCACGCTTTCTCGCAGCCCTTTCTTCCAGAACAGACGGCTTAGGCTCGGCTTCAACGGCAATGCACTTGAGCGCCAGAACGATAGCGTCCGCCGTCATCCCGGCGGCTTCCATGTTCGCTATGGTCTGCGCAATGTTCATGAATTCTTTCTTACCATTAATCCGTGTGCGTCGTTTGGAAATCTGCTTGTGGATAGCGGGCACAACCCCTCATA
>CAYJDY010000176.1:0-1708 GCA_964369045.1 uncultured Candidatus Saccharibacteria bacterium | reverse complement strand
TACTTCACCTCACTCCGCGCCACGACCTCCTTCGCCCAACTCTTGGCTGCCACGACCACCTCCGCCCTTGCCGAAGGGACGAACCTCTACTACACCACCTTGCGCGGTGCGGCTCTCCTTGCGGGCACCACGAGTGATGCGCTTGCTGAAGGTGCCCTCAACAAGTACTACACCTTGAACCGCTTCGCCACCGACCTCGCCGGCACCACCACCACTGCGCTTGCAGAAGGCACGAACTTATACTTCACCAACGCCCGGGTCTCCACCTACCTCTCCGGCATGGACAAGGGATACTTCTTCTCCTCGACCTCCGCCGATGCCTGGGACACGACCAAGTCTCGCTGGGGCACGACCTCCAGTGACGCATATCTCGCCACGAAGTCGACGACCAATCTTGCCGAAGGGAACAACCTATACTTCACCTCACTCCGGGCCACCACCTCCTTTGCCACCTTGATCTCCGGCACGACCACCAACGCTCTTCCGGAAGGTTCGACCAACTGGTACTTCACCCAAGAGCGCTTCGCATCGTCCCTCGCCGGCACCACCACCTCTGCGCTTGCCGAAGGATCGAACCTCTACTACACCTCCGCCCGCGCCACCACCTCCTTCGCCCAACTCTTGGCGGGAACAAACACCAGTGCGCTCGCGGAAGGATCCAACTTGTACTGGACGACCAACCGTTTCGCCGCCGCGCTTGCCGCGACCGACACCGATGCCTTGACGGAAGGCTCCACCAACCGCTACTTCTCCAACGCCCTTGTCGACACCTGGCTTGGCACGAAGTCCTTGGGTGTATTCTTCTCCACGACTTCAGCCGACGCGTGGGATACGACCAAGTCTCGCTGGGGTACGACCTCTGCGGACTACTGGATCACGACGAAGTCCCTCACTGCCGCGTCTTCCACCTTGCTGGGTGATGCGAATACGTTTGCAGGGACCAATCAATTTGCGCGACTCACCGCGACGAACGCGACGGCGACCAACGCCACCTCCACAAATCTCTTCACTCAGAACATCAACATTTCCGGAACCGCAGGCTACCAGATGAATGGTCTCACTCTCGCGACCGCGTCCACCACACATAACAACTTCTACTTTGCCTCCGCCGTGGAGAATACAGGTGCAACAGGGGGACTTTCCTATAACATCGCAATGGGACCGCAAGCGATGCAATATGCGACGAGTGGGCAATATAACTTCGCTGCGGGACAGAACGCAATGCGTGGATCAGTATTTAACGCAAATACCGGTTCAGGGAATGCCGCGATTGGGTACGATGCACTTCTGAGTAATACAACTGGTACATACAACAACGCGTTGGGGTATTTTGCACTGCGTTCGAATACAATTGGTGTAAATAATAATGCATTAGGCTACTATGCGCTGTACGACAATACGACAGGGAGCAGCAATAACGCCTTTGGTTTTCAACCACTGGCAAATAACTCAAGCGGGTACTCGAACAATGCGTTCGGTTGGCAAGCGATGAATCAAAACCAGACCGGGTCGCGCAATAATGCTCTTGGCGAAATTGCGATGTATATGAACAACTCTGGTTCGTATAATAACGCGTTCGGTTATGCGGCCCTCCAGAATAATACGAGTGCTTCAGCACTCAACGCGATTGGATGGAAAGCACTCAACCTTACTACCGGCGCTTCCTCCACGGCCGTCGGCTCCTGGGCAGGACAGACCAACACTTCGG
>CAYJDY010000175.1:0-1710 GCA_964369045.1 uncultured Candidatus Saccharibacteria bacterium | reverse complement strand
AAAGCGATATTCATTTGAGGAGGGGTTTGTATAGGAGCCTTTATGAAACATACACACTGCCCTAAGTGTGAAAGTAGAGACAATCTTGCAGTATACGATGACGGGAGCTGTCATTGCTTTGGATGCGGGTATACAAAGTTGTCTAACGAGGAGCGTAAACGCAGAGGGATTGAAATCACCGAACAAGAGGAGGATTACTTGGAGGCTGCACCAACCACTAAACAGCCGATGACTAAAGACGACTGGAACACAATTGTTGCCCGTACAGGGACAGACCCAAAAGGATGGCGAGGACTACGAGAGGATATTTGCAAGTTCTTTGCCAACCGATTTGAGTATGACCCTTCCACGGGTGATCCAGTAAAGCATTATTCACCAACAACTATTGGCGGCAAGTTTGTAGGCTGCAAGACACGTAAATTCCCGAAAGACTTCACCGGCCCTATTGGCGTTGTTGGCGGGGATTGTGACCTGATTGGTCAGTGGAAATTTCCAACACCGAAAGGGATTGTCCTGATCGTCGGTGGCGAAGTGAAGCAGCTTGCTGCATATCAGATGCTTCTTGATGCCCAGAAGGACAAGAAGTATGACAGTATCGCTGTAGTAGCCCCAACAACAGGTGAGCCAGCAGCACATAGGCAGTGCGCAAAACAGTTTGCATGGTTCTCTCAGTTTAGTAAAATCGTCATCTGCATGGACAATGACGAGGCTGGCTGGAAAGCCAACGAAGAGATTGCTAAGGCAATGCCAAAGGGTAAGACGTACATCATGGGGATGCGCTACAATGACCCAGATGAGTATCTTACCAAAGGCTGTGCCAAGGAGTTTGTCAACGATTTCTGGTCAGCCAAGCCTTATGTCCCTGCCGGGGTGGTGACAGCGGCTGATGCGTTCGATAATATTTCTGAGGAACTCAATCGACCACGTTTGTCTCTCCCTGCATTCATGGCTAACGTGCAGAAGATGATGGGGGGTGGTATTCTTCAGGGGCGCATTGTCAATATCATTGGTGACACGTCAGTAGGTAAGACTACTATTGTGCGAAGACTGGTGTACCATTTCATCTTCAACAGTCCTGTGGTCCCTACCATTGTCAGCCTAGAAGAGACTGCCCCACAATATATGCTGGAGCTTCTTGCTTTACATCTGAAGCAAAATCTGAGATGGAACTATTCAGATGACGAGCTGAGTGACTTGATTCAATCTGATCTTGGTCAGAAGATGAAGCAGGAGCTTTGCTTCAAAGAGGATGGTAGCCCACGATTCTACCTGATTGATGAACGTGGAGCATCCCCGAAAGAAGTTGAGGGTAAGATGGAGGAGATGCGGGCTGTTTACGGCTCTAATCTGTTCATTATGGATGTCCTGACGGATATGTTGCGTGGTAGTCTTGAGTCGTATGCTGAAGACCACCTAACATTCCAGAAGGGCTTCATCAAGAGTGGGGCTACAATCATTAATGTCTTGCACACAAGAAAGCCACAACAGGACAAGGAAGGAAAACTGCGCAAGGTGACGGAGTATGATGCGCTAGGAACGGGTAGTTTCGTGCAGAGTGCTGCGTACAACCTTCTCATCAATCGTGATAAGCTTGCTGATAATGAGCTAGAAAAGAACACTACCGAGGTCGATCTTCCTAAGTGTCGCCAAGGGAAAACTGGTCCAGCAGGTCACTGGTATTACGACTTCGACACTGTTACAATGTATGAC
>CAYJDY010000174.1:0-1717 GCA_964369045.1 uncultured Candidatus Saccharibacteria bacterium | reverse complement strand
TCCTTGATGACATGGTGATGGGATGAGCAGGATCGAACAGCTCGCAGAAGGTGTGACGCTGTATCTTGGCGACTGTACGCAGCTCATGGTTGATCTTGAGCCTGTAGATCACGTTATAGGTGATCCTCCTTATGAAAAGGAAGCGCACCGTTCTGACCGCCGCGTAATGCGAAAAGACGGTTTGGTTGCTGGTGCGCTGTCGTTCGAACAAATCGGTGAAGACAACCGCGTGAATGTCGCCCGCGAGGCCGTCAGGCTTAGCCAAGGGTGGGTTATTTTCTTCTGTCAGGCAGAAGGGGTGGCTCCGTGGCGCGACGCGCTAGAAGCCGCCGGCGCCAAATACAAAGCGCCTATGGTTTGGATAAAGCCTGACGGGATGCCTCAATTCAACGGACAAGGCCCAGGCATGGGCTTCGAGTCAATGGTTGCCGCTTGGGCTGGCGCCGGCCGCAGTAGTTGGAATGGGGGGGGCAGACATGGTGTGTTTACCTTTCCGAAAGGCGAAGGCGTCCCAAATGTCCACGAGACGCAGAAACCGCTTCGGCTTATGTCGTCACTCGTTTCACTTTTCACAAAACCGGGCGACTTAGTTCTCGACCCATACATGGGTTCGGCGACAACCGGCGTAGCTGCCGCGAAATTGGGCCGCAAATTTATCGGCATAGAGCGCGACCCGAAATACTTCGACATAGCGTGCAAGCGCATACAGGCCGCGCTAGATGCCCCTGACATGTTTGTCGAGCCGCCCAAGCCTGCAAAGCAGGAGGCGATGCTTTGACCGATTTCCCCCACGCATCGCTTTGCTATCTCACGGAGCCGACGCCGGGCCAGCCGGTCATCAACGTGCAGACGCCGGACGGCAAGCTCACGCGCGCAATCGTCAACCACGATCAGCTCAAGCAGCTTATCGCTCGCGGTGCAGAGATTGAATACGGCTATGTGGAGGCGCGGGCATAATGGATTATTTCGAGATGGCCGCTGATCTGGACAAGGCAGTTATCATCAACTTGCCTATGCCTCCCAGCACAAACAACCTTTTTATCAATGTAACGAAGGGCCGGATTCCGTCAGCTCGTTATGCCGACTGGCGGCAGGAGGCCGGATGGTCGCTCAAGGCGCAGCGTCCGCGCTCGATCAAAGGCCCCGTCATTCTCAAGTACCTGTTTCAGGAGGGCCAGGATCGCCGCAAGCGCGACATTGGCAATCTTGAAAAGGCTCCAACTGACTTGCTCGTTGAACACAAGGTCATTGAGTCTGACGACAACACGATTGTCAGGGCGATTGCGCTCGGCTGGTCCAAGGCCGTGACCGGTGCGCGGGTTCAAATCATTCCAGTTTCCAAGTCGTAACCGCTGAAGGGAGATCAGCATGAATACACTTGTTGCCAAAAATAAGGACGGCCCCGCGACCGTCATCAACCTCACGCCGATGGATATGCTCGAAAGGGCTGTATCATCGAACGCTGGTGTTGAAGTCATTAGCAAGCTCATGGACCTGCAGGATCGCTGGCAGGCCAGCCACGCCCGGCGCTCGTTTGACGAGGCGATGGCTGCCGCGAAGGCAGAGATTCCTGTCATCATGAAAAATAGAGAGGTTGATTTCACCTCTTCCAAGGGCCGCACGAACTATCGGCACGAGGATTTGGCCGAGATTGCGCGGACGGTCGATCCGATCTTGACCAAGAACGGCCTCTCTTATCGGTTCCGCACGACATCGC
>CAYJDY010000173.1:0-1724 GCA_964369045.1 uncultured Candidatus Saccharibacteria bacterium | reverse complement strand
GACGTGGGCAAGAAGTCGTTTGAAGGCCGAAGGTATAAAGCCGACATCGAGGCAGCACAGGAAGGCATGGCAGCATTGTTGGCTCCACTCGAAGCATATAACAAACGCCGCGCTGCTACGAAGCATGGAAAGTATGTACCCCGCCTTGTTCTCACAATGGGCAATCACGAACACCGAATCGACCGCGTGGTCGAAGGTGATCCAAAGCTTGATGGAACAATCTCAACCAAAGACTTAAAATATGAAGCTTTTGGTTGGGAAGTGGTTCCATTTCTACAACCAATTGTTATTGATGGTGTTGCTTACTGTCACTATTTTACCTCTGGCCTTCTTGGCCGACCAGTGGCTTCTGCTCGCCACTTGGTTCAAAAGAAACATATGAGTTGTACTATGGGCCATGTCCAGAATTGGGAAATGCACCGTGAAGTTGCTGCTGATGGCCGGCCAGTCTTAGGATTGTTTGTTGGTTCATGCTATGAACACAATGAAGACTACCTAGGTCCTCAAGGCAATACCTACGACCGTGGTATTTGGATGAAGCATGAAGTTAAGGATGGTTCCTACCACCCCATGTTTGTTAGCCTAGACTACATCAAGAGGAATTATTTGTGAGTGCTAATGAAAAACAGGTTGCAGGCAACCATTACAAGAAATATGGTGATCTACAACCCTGGGACGTAGTAATTAAATGGAAGCTTGGCTATTTGGAGGGCACTGCCCTCAAGTACATTGCTCGTTGGCAAGACAAAGGCGGAATTAACGATATTAAGAAGGCGATTCACTTCTTAGAAAAATTGGTGGAAATCAATGAACAAAATGGAACTACTTGAGGAGCTACGTAAGACTGACGAAATCTCTCTACTAGAAGCCTTGGAAATTACTAGTGAGGATATTGTAGATCGGTTTATGGATAAAATTGAAGACAACATTGATAAACTTTATCAATTGGTAGAATGAAGCAGAAAACTAAAAAGACAGAACGCGAAGAGTTCCTATCAAAGAACCAGGGACACGCCATCAAGTATCGGAAGCGAGTGCAAGAAGATATTGAAACCACCAAAGAACTTAAAGAATATGTAAAGGATGAGGATGCAAGTAAATCGCTTCAAGACGACGTTCGCGGAAAATATCTTCCGTAACAAATATGCACAAGGACCAAATGATAGCTGGGATGCTCTCAGCGACCGAGTTGTCGATGACGTCTGTGGTACGCGAAATGGAACCACAGTGGCTCTCATGTCTGATGGAGATCGAAAAGAGCTTGCAGAGCACATTAAACAAATGCGATTTCTCCCAGGGGGTCGCTATCTTTATTACGCCGGGCGGCCTTATAAGGCGTACAATAATTGCTACCTCTTACGTGCCGAAGAAGACACCAGAGAAGAATGGAGCAATGTAACATGGCGTGCTATGTCTTGTTTAATGACTGGGGGAGGAATTGGCATTGACTACTCGCGGCTCCGTGCATTTGGCAAGCCACTATCTCGAACAGGCGGCATCGCTAGTGGCCCAATCCCGCTCATGTCTGCAATCAATGAAATCGGCCGAAATGTCATGCAGGGCGGTAGCCGACGATCTGCTATTTATGCAAGCCTTAATTGGAAACATGAAGACATCCCTCTCTTCCTTGGAGCAAAGAATTGGAGTAGCGATCTCAAGACTCTAAAGGAAAAGGATTTTAACGCAGCAGCGCCGCTTGATATGACTAACATTAGTGTTAATTA
>CAYJDY010000172.1:0-1737 GCA_964369045.1 uncultured Candidatus Saccharibacteria bacterium | reverse complement strand
GCAGGGCGCATAGTTTTTTAAATTCATTCTGAGCATCGATTCATCAGAAATACTAACTCATAATATTCCACGATACTTAACTCGTCAAGTATTTTATTACCTCCTTTGAAGATATAGACATGTGCTTATTTTTATGCTATAGTATGATTATGCACGAACTTCCTCCGTCTGGCGACAACGAACCGGCATTTACACAACATTTCATTAATGCTGTTCTGTCTGTTCATGATTACAATACGCGCCATAAAAAAATTGACGGTGAGCTATTCAATATAATTCAGATGACCCAGTTGTCTGCCGGACTGATTACACCCGAGCAGGCAGAACACCAGAACGAATCCGTAGAGATGAATCGTGAACTCCTAAAGATGATCCGGGGTGATCTGCTTGCTGATATGGGCGTTAGAATATTCGATCCTTCCGCGAGCGAATTTAAGGAATTTGTCATGGAAGATCCAGAAAATCCTAGCTACTTTCCGAAAGAGCTCATGTTGATTGCCGAGGATATGCCTCGCTGGCTGGACACCGTACGAAACCTAGAGCCAACAACCGATACAGCAGAAATAACAAGACTTGCCGTAAACACCGTTTTGAGCACTTCCGTAACAATCGTACAGGAAGTCTATGGGAGTGAGTTTGAGGACTCGGCAGAAGTAAAGGCTGACGTGCAGGCATTGGCTGATGAGCACCTAGAGATGTTCCGCGATGTCCACACAATACTTGCAGAAAAGGGCCTCGATGACACATATGCGATTAATCAACTATCTAAGTACCTGGCTCGACAAATGTCAGGCACGCTGACTGATTATATAAAAGCGGAGTTGCAGGGCTACTGGAATGGACCGGACCAATATGGCCCTTCGAAATGGCAAAGTGATGCAACACCAATGATGCTCGAGGCGCGTTGGTTCCGAGCAATAAGATTTTTACTCGAATTACGAGATCGTGAAGCGCCTTCTCCAATGTATACCGAGATATTCCAGAAATTGCGTAATGATTTTGATACGGCTATGCAATGGGTTGCAGAACATTCGAAAAGCCACCATGATTACTGGAAATTGCGAAAACCAATGGAGTCTATTAACAAGGCTTGGTCAGTTGGTTTTCCGCTCGAAAATAGTTTTCATCATACAGAACGTGCCGAAAAAGGTCTGCAACCGATAACCTTCGATCCAAATGACCCTGAACCACAAGAAATTATTGAACCAGAAGTCCCAGAAGAAGATCGTTGGTGGACTTAGCCCTAGCTTGCATTCGCAATGGCTTCTGTAAGCTTATTCCACTGCTCTAGGCTCAATTCTTGTGGCCTACTATCACTACTAATATTCGCTGATTGTAATAACTGTTCGATTTCTGGCTTTGATATATGCAACCCTGCGCTGAGGCTACTTCGTAGTTTTTTTCGGCGCTGTGAAAATCCGGCTTTTACAATTCGAAAGAATTTGGCGCTATCGAGATCTGGGAACATTGGACTTGCTCGTCGAACCAGCTTGATAATTTGCGAGTCAACCTTTGGGGGAGGTGTAAACAGCTCAGCAGGCACGAGTTTGCCAAGTGTTGCCTGATAATACAGCTGCACGCTAACGCTCAAGATAGACATTTGGCCAGGACCAGCAGCCACACGTTCGGCAACTTCTTTTTGCACCAGCAATACGATCATCGACGGCGGATTGGGTGCTTCACTCAGTACACGGAGCAAGTTACTCGTGAGGTAGTAGGGGATATTAGCGACAACTT
>CAYJDY010000171.1:0-1739 GCA_964369045.1 uncultured Candidatus Saccharibacteria bacterium | reverse complement strand
ATCTTTGCAATTCTTGATGAAGATCAGAAGCAAATACTGCTAAAAGACAAAGAATTCGATTTCTCATTTGCCTTTGGTGATCTTGGCCGTTTCCGTGTTAACGCCTTTCATGAACGAGGCAATCTAGCTGCAGCGTTGCGATTAATTCCAAACGAAATATTGAGTATCGAACAACTTGGTCTACCGCCTATCGTAAACAAGTTTGCAGATTACCCAAGAGGCTTGGTGCTTGTCACGGGGCCAACGGGCTCTGGTAAATCTACGTCACTTGCTGCCCTCGTGCACAAGATTAACCACGAGCGCGCTACCCATATTGTCACTATCGAAGACCCTATCGAGTTTACTCACAAATCTATTAAATCAGTTATTGTCCAACGTGAAGTTCACTATGACACATATTCATTCTCGGCTGCACTTCGTTCTTCACTTCGTCAGGACCCTGATGTTGTACTCATTGGAGAAATGCGTGACCTCGAAACAATCAGCTCAGCTATTACTATCGCCGAAACAGGCCACTTGGTTTTCGCAACGCTTCACACTAACTCAGCTGCCCAGAGTATTGATCGTATGATTGATGTATTTCCTCCTCATCAACAACCACAGATTCGCTCACAATTAGCCAATATTCTAATGGCGATTTGTTCTCAGCGATTGGTGCCATCGATTGGTGGTGGGCGAATAGCCGCTGCCGAGATATTGGTTGCCACTCCAGCAGTGCGAAATATTATCCGAGAAGGTAAAAGTCACCAGCTCGAGGCTGTCATCCAAACTGGTGCAGAGTTTGGTATGCAGTCAATGGATAAGACCTTAGTAAACCTTATCCATAACGGTACTATTACGTACGAAGAAGCTCGAAATTATGCTGTTGATATTGATGAGCTAGATAGGTTAATGCGAGGTTGATGATGATAACTTACAGCCAATTTAAAATCGTTTGTAGCGAGGTTGCCAAGTGTTAATGTTTGAATACACTGCTCGCAACTCAGCTACCGGTGAGAAGGTAAAGGCAGAGGTAGAAGCCGAGAATGAACAAGCTGCTTCTAAGCTTATTCAGGGACAAGGATTGTCTCCGTTAAGTATCAGGCTCAAAGGTTCGTCTTCCAGTGGAATAAACAAATACATCAATAAAATAAAAACGTCTGACAAAGTCTTATTTTCTCGCCAACTGTCTACACTCATTAATGCAGGTTTGCCGTTAGTTCAGAGCCTACGTAATGTTGCAACACAAACTCAGAATAAAAAACTAAAAATCGTTATTAATCAGGTCATATCTGATGTAGAAGGTGGATCATCACTTTCATCCTCATTAGGTAGACATCCTGATGCTTTCAACAAAGTATTTGTAAGCATGGTTGCTGCTGGTGAAGCATCAGGAACTCTTGATAAAGCACTAGAGCGACTAGCAAATCAGCAAGAAAAAGATGCCGAAATTCTTAGTAAAGTGCGCGGTGCACTGATTTATCCCGCAGTAGTATTAGTGGTCATGTTCGCAGTCATTGGTTTTATGGTGGTAAAGGTCCTGCCTCAAGTAGAGGTACTATATAAGGATCTTCCAGGCGCAAGCCTGCCACTGGTTACTCGACTTTTGCTTATGCTGTCGCATGCGATCATTGATTTTTGGTACATAGTGATAGTAGCAGTTATATTTTTAGCTGTGATTATTGGTCGGTGGATAAAGACACCAGCTGGACGAAGTGTTGCAGACAAGCTCAAGATGACCGCCTGGCCGGTTGGCCCGC
>CAYJDY010000170.1:0-1742 GCA_964369045.1 uncultured Candidatus Saccharibacteria bacterium | reverse complement strand
ACGTCGAGCCCTACATAACAAAATCTAAAGGCAAACCCGCCTGAAAAATATTCTGACACTACTCCCCCCTCCCCTCTCCAAAGTGGTCCCCATTCGACAAACCAGAACCCCCAACCGTTAGAACCCCCGATGAAAAATCCGCACAAAACCGAAGACACCATCTGCGCCATCATCGCCGGTGGAGCCCTGCTCCACGGCATCATCATCCACAAGATGACCCCCACCGGAACCATTGCCGTCCCCCTCGCCTTCGTCTGCGCCATCTTCTTCGGCATCTGCGCCATCCGCCACTGGCGCCACTGGTTCAACTAGCCCGTAGCAAGGCCGTCCCGGCCTTGTCCCCACGCCCCCGCCATCACAAACAGTTAGAAAATCACCTCGTGGGTTCGAATCCCGCCAGCCCGACCAGCCGCCGGAGAGGCGGCTTTGAACCGGGAAAACGAAAAAGCAGGCCAGCCTTTTCGGGGGCGGCCTGCTATAAGACTGCTATACTTTGCAGTAATGCAATAAGCGTAAATGAGCGCGTTTTATCGGGTGGCTTGAAAATGCATCGCATCGCGGCCCCAGAACGCACCGGCGGGGATCCATGATTCGGCAGCGAAGATTTCCATGACTTCCAGCGGCATGGTGGCGGAGATGGGCCAGTGCTGGTGATTGGCGTTGTGGTCGGGGTCGAAGTCCACGGCGGCTCCCCGGGCGTGCAGGGAGGGGAGGGAGCCGCCGCGCATGGGGCGATCGTTGAAGCAGCCAGCGTATTGCGCGGCGATGGAGGGGAATTTGTCGCACAGTTGCGCAAGGATGGTGCGGAGGGACCGGGCCACCTTTCCATTGCAGCGGAGCGTCCGGACTTGCTTCCCCTCGTAGAGCAGGCCCTGGGGGACGTTCTGCATGGCGACGAGGCGGGATTCGTCGCCGGCGCGGCCGTAGAATTTGGTGAGGCTTTCCTGATCGGTCTGCGGCCACGGGCTGGGGGTGGCCATGAAGCGGCGGAGGTGGGCCTTGCAGGCATCGATGGACTTGGGGCCCCAGAATCCATCGGGGGTGACACCGATGCGGGTCTGCATCGCTTTGATTTGGTCTTCAGTCATGGGTTTGCGTGGGAGATAGCGGTTTGGTTAGCGGTGAATTCGCGGGCGTGGGGGTCGTCGGTGCGGCGGAGGGCGATGTGGCCGCGTTCGATGGCATCGAGGAGGCATTCGGCGGAGACTTTGCCATCGGGGCGGCGGAGGCCTAGCCAGCGGGCCAACTCCTTGAGCTTGTCGCAGTGCTGCTGCCGGAGCTGGGGAGACCAGTAGATGCCGGACTTGCGCGGGGGCATGACCAGGGGCTCGGTGATGATTGGGGGTCTCGTTGCCATGGGCTGCGGGGGAGCTGGGGGACAAGGCCGGGACGGCCTTGCTACGGGGTTTTTGGCGGATCGAGGCGGTAGTGGCGGGGGATGTGCCATTCGCGGGCGATCTTGACGGGCTGAGGGTGGATGCGGCCGGCTGCGATCCAGTCGCGCACGGTGCGCTCGGCGACCTGCTGACGGGCGGCGACATCGGATACGGTGAGCATGTCCCCGAGGGCCTCGCCGGGAATGATCCATTGCCGCGTGACGGCCTCGTAGGTGCAGGCCCCTTTGATCTGTCCGGAGAGGCACATGGCGCGCACCGTGAGGGGATCGATGCCATAATGCGCGGCGTATTGTTCGACGGTGATCCCGTGCTCCAGGATGGCAGGATTCGAAAAGCGAAAAGCCC
>CAYJDY010000169.1:0-1751 GCA_964369045.1 uncultured Candidatus Saccharibacteria bacterium | reverse complement strand
GGATTGGCATCAATGAACTTCACAAGCCCTTCATCCCATGTGGTATCAAATAGCTTATTGCCTTTTCTATCCATCACTTCATTGGTTAAGGCCATTTTTCCGCCATCAATCCAACTTGTTAAAAAGCGCGGCGCGAGTGTTTTTGCTGCTGCTCCATATTCATCACGCGCAATCAACTGAGTGGCATCATAACCTTTCTCAATCAATCCACCTGTTGCCCCTGCAATACTTGCAAACTCGTTAATTCGGCCTTGTGCGCTAAGGGTTGGATTTAGTGCGTTAGACCACGGCACTAAATCAGGCATCCCTGTACGACTTTGAATATCCATACCCAAATTATTAAAGACAAAGTGATTCAGTACGCCGTTAAATAATGGGTCAGCCAAGTCTTTACCTAAAGCTAAACGCGCTTCACGCTCGATGTTGACGGGATTGCCTAAGAAGGCTGCTGTGGTTTCGGACACATCAAGAATATCTTTAATGAACGGCAAGCCCATCACGCCCGACAACGAAGCCAGCATCGCCAACATTAAAAACACCGCTTTTTTTCCTTCATCACCACTCGCCGCTTCTTTTTTCCACATCCTCACCATTTGCTCAACGTAGTTAATGCTGAACTGCTTAAACACCATCAATGGCGCACCAACAGACGTATTAGCCCAGTTGCTACGGTTGGCTTTGTCGTACACGCCTTGTGTTTGGTCAACAGTATCCTTGGCAAAGTCATAGGCACTGTTAAAACCTTTTTTCTTTAACCAAACATTGCCTTTTTGTTTGGCTACCTGCAAAGAGGCAATAAACACGGCTTTACGGTTAAAAGATTCTGTTACCTGAGCTATTAAGCCCATCGTATGCGTAATCACGCCCCAAGCACTGTTACTTGCGCCTGTTTTTCCGCGTTCAACACCACTCAACATAAAAACGTTTTGCGGGTCAACAACACCTTCACGAACAGCACGATTGTATTCTGCCTCGTATCCTTTTGGTGCTGTGCCATTCTTCATGGCACTTCCTGCAATGCCTGAACCTTTGATAATGGCATCAAACGCTTCTTTAATCGGTACATATTGCGATAGGTGCGGCAAGGTCTGCATATAAGGCTGTGTCATGTTGAGCAAGCCAAAGAATATCGAGCCACCCAAGTTCCACAAGAATAGAAAGTTGCGTAATTGAGCAAAGTTTTCTTTAGGGTTAAAGACATTCTCTTTCATGACATACGCTTGGTCTTTAACAGACTTGCCGCTTTCAATGGCTTGGATGGATTTTTCAATCTGTGCGGCATAGATGTTTTTGGCAGACATACGGGCATTGCTCATCACGAACGATGCAACCACACGTTGAATGTCATCACTAAAGCCTTCTGTGCCTTTACGTTTAATCATGCGAGTCATGGCACTACGCGCAGGTATTGCATGTTTTAGGTAATGCTGATACGCCTCGTCTTTGTCCATGCCTGTTTCTTTAGCAAATAACGCCACCGTTTCAGGTGTCATGCCTGCAAACTGCTTAAATTCCTCTTTGCTAATCATGTCAGTTTCAAGGTTTACCGTTTTGCCGTAACGCGCAACAATGGCATTGGTGGCTCTCACTTGCTCCGCTTTCGATTCAAACATAAAGAACGACTTCACTTTGCCGTCAAGGTCTCTGACCGTCAGCGTATATTCACCAAAGCGCATCAACGGGGCGTAACCTTGCTCGATTAGCGTGCCAAGACGATTCTCTACGTCATTAAGCGATTTTAAGGCTTCTTC
>CAYJDY010000168.1:0-1755 GCA_964369045.1 uncultured Candidatus Saccharibacteria bacterium | reverse complement strand
GACGAAAGCGGCAATGTTATTACTAAAGATGCTTTAGGTAATACGACTGCCATTAATCCTGCTGCGGTTAAGGCAACAAAAGCAACTCCTGTCATTAAGAACGGGAAAAGAGTTACGCAGACTATATCATTGCCTAATGGCAGAACTCGCACTGAGCAGTTAATGTCTGATGATACTTGGCAAGAATTAGATACTTCTGCGCCACCTGCACCAAAAGGTCAAGTGCCTAAAGGCGCGCCTGTTGTCAAAAAGCCAGAATCTCCAAGCGGCGAAGAATCAAGCAGTGCTGGTTATGCTTTTCGGATGGGTGAGGCCAATAAAATACTTACAGACTTTGAAAGCAACAAAAAAGGATTGCCAACTTACGCTCCAAGTATTGCAAGCGGAGTTCCTGTCATCGGCGATTATTTGGAAAACGTCACGCAAAATGAAGACCAACAACTATACAGAAATGCGGCGTTAGCGTGGGTTCGTGCAAAGTTAAGGGACGAATCAGGCGCAACTATTCATGATGTTGAATCATCAAATGAATACAAGACGTACTTCCCAGTAATGGGTGATACAGAAGCCAAGATTAAGCAAAAAGCAAAACTGCGTGAGATTGCCGAAGCTGAAATGATGCTAAAGGCTGGCAAGGCATCAACTAAACTAGAGGAAACTAGAAAGAACTATAATGCTAAGAATCCACCCGCTAAAAATGCTCAAGGATGGACTTTGCATACTGACAAATACGGCAATAAAGCATATGTCAGTCCTGACGGCAAACAATATCAGAAGGTGCAATGATGGATTTTGACTTATCATCGGCAAAACCTGAGAACAGTCAAGAATTTGACTTATCATCGGCAAGTGTTGGGAATCAATCACAATCATCCGCTTACGTCCCTATGTCGGCTGCGTCATCGTTGCCGCCTACATGGTCGCCTACGGTTCAAGGCCAAAAGGTAAGAACAAATTACGACGAACAGGCTAAGGGGTATCTGACTAAAGGTGCTAACGGTGCTGAGTTGATGGTTGTGCGTCATCCTGACGGCGGTTTGATGCTGACTAAATACATTCGTCCGAAGATTGACCCTACAACTGATATGAGTACCTTCAAGATTGGCGCGGCTGGTGCTGGTAAAGTATTGTCAGATACCGGTCGCGGGATAGTTCAGCTTGGCACTTTAGCAGGTAATACATTAGGCATTGTCAGCGATGAAGCGGTAGATAAGTCATTTGAACGTGAAAGAGAAGTTACTGAACAAGACCAAGCACTAATGGACACGACTGCGGGTAAAGTCGGCTATGGTGTCGGGTTGATTGGTACTGCCGTGACTCCCGGTGTTGTCTTAAAAGGCGCAGGACTTGCCGCTAAAGGTGCAGGTTTGACTGCTACAGGTGCGGCTCTCGATACTGCTGGCACTGCGGTTCTCGCACCACAAACGTACAAAGGCGCGATGGCTTTAGGTGCTACGCAAGGCGCATTACTACCATCCGAATCATACGAAGGTAAGGCGTTAAATGTGGGTGTTGGTGTGGGTGCGGGTGCGGCAGGGCAGTTAGTCGGTAACACTATCGGCAAAGGTCTAAATAAGGTACAAGCCGCGCAGATAGCGAAAAAAGAAGCTGAGGCAATCGCACAAGGCCAAACATTGCCGCCTGTACTTGATAGAAACATTCAAGTCTTACTTACTGCAAATGGCATTGATGTTGGCCGCATGGCGCGTGAAACACAGCGCGGCATACAAAACGTAGTAAACAACTCCAAGAACA
>CAYJDY010000167.1:0-1786 GCA_964369045.1 uncultured Candidatus Saccharibacteria bacterium | reverse complement strand
GTTAGACGCTCTTTTCTGTCCGTCCTTGGACTACGTTAAGTCGCTATCTAAACAACTTGTAAATGCGGTTTATGATGTTGTTCAAGCAGGTCAACAATACCGCTATACCATTTGACTTGTTTTACAGGCGTGCCGTTGCTGTGCTTTTTTCCTGTATCCAAGACTTCCGCATATGCGTTGCCTTTGTCGGTAGGTAGCCACGTATCATTTACTTTTTCTTGTAACCCTAAGTCGAATAACAAGACGTTTACTTTCATTGCGCTAATACTTGGCGTTAATTGTTGCCCTAGTTGCGTTGGGGTAAACGTCATTTGTTGTACGGGCGCGTGTAGATGAGTAATGTCGAGCAATTCAAGTGGTGATTCGCCTGTGAGTTTGCGTGTGGCTTTGTCTGCCGACAATATCGCTTGATTGCCTTGCAAGCCAAACGCTTTTGCCATGCTTAACATTCCTTTGGCGATGGTGTGAACGTGGCCTAGTCGTTCTTTTTTGGGTTTGGCGATGACAGGTTGCTGATTTTCCAGTTCTTGCCAACGGTCGATAATTTGGGCGCGTTTAACAATGTCATAACCCGACACAAGAATCAAAGTCTCGCGTTTTGGCAGATTAAAGCACTCATATTCTTGGCCGTTCTCAGCTTTGTACACTGCTGAAAATTCAGCAGTGCTTAAATTGAGGTCTTTAAGCATATTGCGAATGTCAGCCATTACATTGCGATGCTCTTTATTGCACAGTTTCGCAATTTCAAGGCTAGACATGGTTTTTACAACATAAGTTAATTTACTCATTTCTCAAATTCCAGAAACAAAAAAGCCATCTTCTTTTTTGTTTGGTAGTGAAGGGTCAAAGTACAAAACCCTACAAACAAAAGAAAACGGCTTTTTTGTGAACTTTAATAAATCTAATGCTTAATCACTACATTACTCACTAGACCTGCATATTGTACCACAATTCGGAATAGTGTTCAAACTTACGCGCCGCTAACTCTACGTCAACGCGACCAGTACCCAATCAACAAAATACCGTTAGCCTGTGGCTGGCGCGTTACGCAATTAGTTAGAGTTCAATCAGCAAAGATAACTCTTTTTCAAGCTTCAGCTTTCGCAAGGTAAAAGCGTCCGCTGTTTGCCGTCTTAACTCGCTCAAAAAGCCATCGCCAAGATGATATTTAATTCTTGACCTTTCATTTACGCACGTGAGCGTGTACGCGTCGTATGATGTTTTTTCTTTATCCATCATCTTTAGTAATTGCTCAATTTCAGCAATATCCAACTCAATGGCCTTTGCTCTTTCATAATCTGCTTTTTTCATATCGTCACTCTAACTCTCATTGCAGTGTGACAAGTACCCAGCCACTTATTGCTCAATTGTTTGTGCTTTTGGCAAACTCTCATTTGCTTAATTCAGTGGGGTACTTGCACCTGAATTATGGTAGTTAGACGCTACTGCGTATTATTAAATCCACGCACTTTCCATTTGCTGCGGACGGGTAAATATATACTTGCCGTGTTGGGTGTCCTGCTTCTTTCCGTCTACACATGTGGCAAACACCCATATTTTCAAAACCCGCACATCTAGCAATATCAAAAGGCAATACGTGTTTTTTGTCTTTATCACTCATATCGTTCTCCGCACATCATCGTTAATCGTCAACCGCTTTCTAACTCTACGTCAACGCGACCAGTACCCAATCAACAAAATACCCAACATCAAGGCTGGCGCGTTACGCACTTAGTTAGACACCAATTTCTTGGCTCAACTTATAACTATAGTCGCTCATCTTTTT
>CAYJDY010000166.1:0-1795 GCA_964369045.1 uncultured Candidatus Saccharibacteria bacterium | reverse complement strand
GCCTCTACATCACCGAGTTCCAGGCCAGCGGCAACGCTGAGTCCGGGGCGCAGCTGCAGGTCGGCGTGCAGCCGGCCGTTGCGATGCAGAAGCTCACCTTCACGACCAGCACCCAGAGCGCCGAGTTCGACGACCGGACACGGTTCATCCGACTGCACACCGATGCCGATTGTCACGTCGTCTTTGGGACGGACCCCACGGCGACCACCAACCACATGCCCCTGCTGGCCGACTCGACCGAGTATTTCGGCGTCGTCATCTCGGGGCTCAAACTCGCGGTGATCGCGGCCTGACCATGCCCTCCCTCATCCAAGACATCGGCGCAGGCTACGGCCTGGTGCAAGCCAACAGCGGGCACATCGTGGCGCTGGGCAATGGCGCTGGAGTCGATTCCCGCATAACCGAAGCCTCTGACGTGCGCATCACGGAAGACGGCGATACACGGGTGCCTGAGTAAATGGCTAACGTCAAGATCACAGACCTGACTGCGCTATCTGGTGCGCTGGTGGGCGCCGACCTATTCGAGATGGTCGATGACGTTGCGGGTACGCCTGCATCGCGCAAGGTGACGGCGGCGGTTGTGCGTGATTACATGCTGTCGGCCTACATCGTCGGGCTTGACATTTCATACAGCAGTACGACGGCCGTCGCCGTGTCCTCTGGAAATGTTGCGATTAACGGAACGATCCGTAGCTACACCGGGGCAACGTACACCAGCGCGTCAACGATGAAAGACCTAGCCAACAGCACGGTCACGCTTGGCGCAAGCAAGTGCTATTTCATGTTCGCCTACAACAACGCGGGCACAGTAGAAATCAGGTTTGAAGAACGCGACGGCATGGGTGACGGTGTTGATCCCACATTTGATTCGACGCTGAACTATTGGAAAGCAACATCAACGGGGGCTGAGGCTCGGCGTATTGGTAAGTTCTGGACGAATGCATCAAGCCAGGTTATCAAATTCACATCTAAGACGGTAGACAGGAAGCGCACGTTCTTCACTCATGATCGTGCATCGCTTGTATATGTAAACCTGGGGACGGCGACGACGCTGACCTCTTTTGCACTTACGCCATATGTAACCTCTGATGACGCGCAGATATTACTGGAAGTTTTTGCAACGCGCGTCACAAGCACCGGGGGGATAACGGCAACGCTTTCCATTGACGGAACAAACGAAGTGATTGTTTTTTACTTCAGTAGTGTTGTGGTCGGGACATTCTCGCTGGGGGTGCCTTTTGCCATGCCTGCGGAAACAACGATGTACTACAAGACCGAAACAAATTCTCGCGCCGTCATCCGCCTTTTGCAGACGGAGTGCCTGATATGAGCTATGCGGTAAAGATTGGCACGACGGAGGCCATTTGGCTTGATGGAAAGCCAGCGCCGGATGGTTGGGTGATATTCAAGGGCGAACTGCACGCCCGTCTGGTGTGGGGCGACGATGTGCGAAACCTGCGAGAGCCAAACCCGCAAGAAATCGCTGCGCAAGAGGCGGCGGCGCAAGCAGAGGAAGCCAAGCGCATTGAGTCCGACACATCCCGCGACGATGCCAAACGCGCACTGGCGGCACTGGACACGATCATTGCGGGCATTGATGGCGCAACACTCGCGCAAGCCAAGGCGGCAATCAAGCAACTGGCGCAGATTCAGAAGCACATCATTCTTGCGACTGTGGGGCGATAGATGGCCTACCTCGGAGACTTCACGCTAGGCGACACACTGGACTTCAAGTTCAGTACGGTCGGCACCACAGGCGCACCCACGACCCTTGCAGGCACCCCGGTTGTCTCTG
>CAYJDY010000165.1:0-1806 GCA_964369045.1 uncultured Candidatus Saccharibacteria bacterium | reverse complement strand
ACTTTATGAATAAATACATGAATTACGTGGAGTCAAAATGCTGATTAAATACAAAGACGGATTTTACACATTGCGCGAGGTTTGCGCGATGATGAAGTTGAATTATGACGATTTTATGGCGTGGTGTCATAAATTTGCATTGCAGAACTATCAGACTGCGCTTAATTATTACAAGCGCGCTTTATATCAGAAAAACAAGGAGAATCGAAATGGGAAGAAATAACATTGACAACCTTATTGGCAAAAAGATTAATAAACTCACTTTATTATCTGAGTCCGATATTAGACTAAAACAAAAAAATAAAAGATATGGTGTTTTTTTATGCGAATGTGGCGTGCAAACAATACAGACCATATTTGATTGGACTAATGGTGGATCAAAGTCTTGCGGTTGTTTAAAAAAGGAAAGCGGAACTAAAACACATGGTTTATCTGGAACTTTAGATTATAGGTCTTATCAAGGAATCAAAGGCCGATGCTTAAATAAAAATCATGGAGACTACAGAAACTATGGAGCAAAAGGTGTGTCAATCTGTAAAGATTGGATGACGTTTGAAGGATTTATAAAGGACATGGGGTTTAGAAAAGATACAGGATTGAAAAATCCAACTATCGAAAGGATTGATGTTGAAGGTAATTACTGCAAAGAAAATTGCATATGGATTGAAAGGGAATCGCAAGCTAAAAACAAAAGAGCTAAGATTGCCGTTTAATTTTCTAAATAAACTAAGCCCCGATTATGGGGCTTTTTTATTGCCTGATTTTTATATTGTCCATCCACAAATGGTGAATGGGCTAGGGGTTAAATTAGTTTTAGTGCGTTTAGTAGTTCCTGTTGTGTTTCGGCTTTGTTCTCAATCGCAAGCATGACTTTATCATCTATACAACCATCTGCGACAATATGCACGACTCTGACGGGCTTGGTTTGCCCTTGCCTGTGCAGCCGTCCGTTAAACTGTTGGTATAGCTCCAATGACCAATTCAAGCCGAACCATACAATAATAGAGCCTCCGTGTTGAAGATTAATTCCATGTCCACAGGACGCGGGGTGGGCTAATAACATTTTGATATTGCCGTTATTCCATTGAGTGATGGTATCGGGGTTTTTATCTAATATAACCGCATCGGGGTAACGGGCTTGCAGGCGTATCAAGTCGGTTTTGTAGTTATAAGCGATTAAGATGTTTTCATCGCTATTTTCGCTGATAATATCATCGAGTGCGTCAAGTTTGGCCGAGTGTATTTCTGTCCAGTTCTTTAGCTCATCGGTGTACATTGCGCCGTTACACATCTGCAATAAACGTCCTGCAAGCGTGGCGGCGTTATACGCAACGATATTATTATCGTTAATCTGTATCAGAAATTCACGCTCAAGCTGCTTATACTCAACCATGCGCGATGCAGGCAATGACACTCTGATAACCGTATCAATTCTATCGGGCATTTCTAAATAATCATCGACGTTTAACGATATGACAATATCATCAATCAGTTTGTGAATGATTCTATCGGCACTTTTGACGGGCTTGAATGAATAGCCGTTATATCCTGCTTCAAAGAATCGTTGTTTATAAGCGGTCATGCTGCGACCTAAACGCTCACCACAATCCAATAAATACATTTGTGACCATATATCTAAAAGACCGTTCGGGCTTGGTGTGCCTGTCAACTCAACGAGGCGATTGGTGAATGGTATTGTTTTTCGTAGTGCTTTGAATCGTTGGCTTGATGAGCTTTTGAATGAGCTAGCTTCATCCAAAACAATCATATCAAACTGCCATTTCTTGGCGTAATGCTCAACTATCC
>CAYJDY010000164.1:0-1810 GCA_964369045.1 uncultured Candidatus Saccharibacteria bacterium | reverse complement strand
CCACTTCGACAATGCCTTGAGAAATAATACTGATATGTTCGGTCTTGTGGATTCGTCCAGCGACTAAAACGCCTGCGGGAATAAAGATTTCACGGCCATAAACACCGTTAACGAAGTAGTGAACGATGGGTAATTCTAATTTTTCAGCGCATGACAACATCTCATTTTGTAACGCTTTGAGATGTTCGCGTGTATCGGCAGTTATATTTTGGAGTTGCGACATAACTAAAACCTTACTCAATCGAGTAGTGGCGTTTAGTTAGCTGTTTGTTGCCCTAAAAAGTGGGGCTAAGTGGTTATATGATACATTCTTAAAGTGGTTCGCGGTAGTTTATTCTTTCGCGGATGATCGCCCTTAATGCAACTTCTTCGGCTGCTGTCAGTGATAGAAACGATGTTTCTGTGGTGGCTGTTGCGGTGATTGTCAGTGAGTCAAGTTGACAGTTTTATTTTGATTGCCTGCCCCGTATTAAGCAACAGGTATATCAAGAACAACATCACTCACGGCATTAAACTCCAAAGGCTTGTCAATCAATTGAAAGTCCAGTCTGACATCGCCGAATCGGTTATGGTCTTCCGAGTCACCGACAAACGGCCATAGATTATATTCAATGCCTGCTTTTAACCGTCTAACGCCAGAGTAGCCTAGTGCTTCATTGTCTGTTTCGCACACCAATAACACGCTATCGCCACGCACAATACGGGTAAATGTGGTTGTCGGGTCACTACCCCCTTGAGTAGTGACAGTTCTGTTTGGCTCAACAAAAACACTAGCCGTGAATATATTCTGCCCCAACATATTCTTGAACTGTACCGTTCCTTCTGTGTCAGGAAAAAAAGACAAATCGCCCTTTGCCAAGTAGTTACCACTGAAGCCTGCTGCTGTTTCAGACTGGGTAACAGGCGCAAGCTGTTGTGGGAATCCGTCCGTAGAGTCCATGATATAAACATTCAGCCTTGATACTGGCAGTGCTATTCCGTAAGCGATATTGAAGCCAGACAATAGAATCCTGAAAGAAATCGCCTTTTTCTTCATGCGATACTTGGTGTTCAGGTCGGCAAAATCAAAAGGTACAATGCCTTCGTTAGCATAGCCCTGAAAGCGAATACCTGCCCTGCCGTTGTAATCGCTGTTGCCATCGCCAAGCATGACATAACCTGAATTGTCGGTGCGTGTTTTCAGGCTGCCATACACCCAGCAAAAGTAATTTCGTGGGTCGAACTGGTCGCCATCAATCGTTGGCCTGCCCTTGGCATCAAGCGATACATGGTCTGAAACGGCAAACAGATTAGCAAAGCCTAAATGCGTGGTGTACGTTCTGTTGGCGGTCAGTGAGTCAACGGCCAAATCATCAAAAGTACCATCTGCACTACTTAAAATATCAATATTTTCTAGTTTTAATTGAGTCCCGTTGAAATATAAACTTTTACTACCATTAGCAATCCCTGTGTTCAAATGCAACACTGGCAAGCCATTACTACCATTAACTCCAAAATAAAATCCAGTCTTCCCTCCTGTATAAGTATTATTTTCAGCATCATAATAAACACCATTAGGAAAGTTAAATCCATACCACAACTTACTCTTAACCTGTAAATCAGCAACCAATTTGCCCGTAGTGATTGAATCTGCAACTAAGTCTTTAATCTTTGCACTGGTGATGGTCGCGTTCTTAATGTAAGCCACATCCATGAACACGGCAGGCGTACCATCTTCTAGCGTGCCAAGTACAAAAGGGATTCTGTCGTCAATGCGAAGGCATTTCCACTGCACTGTACCGTCATTTGTTATTACTGTAGGGTCAACCGA
>CAYJDY010000163.1:0-1816 GCA_964369045.1 uncultured Candidatus Saccharibacteria bacterium | reverse complement strand
CGGGTCACTTCTCCCCCTCACCTAGTGCTGACTGGATAGCGGTAACAGTTGGGCATGGCCACACTGCATCTATTGGATCGCCACAGCCAAGCCCCGAAGTTGAGTGACAAAGCTCGGCGCAGTGCCCACACTGGTACACACCTGACCACCAAGACTCAACGCACTTGTGTTGTGCCAGCACCGCCTGAACCGCTGCGGCCAGTGCGGGAATGTCCACTTCCGCCAAGTGGCACGACATGGCCTCCAACGATTTGTTGCTCACGTATTCCGCCCGCGCTTTGATTGCGTCGAGTTGGCTACTCATTGGGAACCACCTAGCCGGACAACCGAACAGACGTACCGCTCGGCTATGTATGCAGAGTTGGAGCTGCCGTAGTAGCCAGCGAGGTGGAACTCACCACCGCGTTTGTGGATAGCGATTGGCTCATCCCAGTGCAGTTCATCCTGGTATTTGCCTTCGAGGATCGTTCCGTCTGGTAGCCCCTCGTAGTCGGCAACGGTGCGGATCAGATCAGGGACGGGGACGTAGTCGGCACGAAACCTCGCTTCCCAGAGCTGCTCAAGGCGTCCATCTGAGTGCTTCACGATCCATTCCCCGGGATGTACCTGTACCCCATTTGGCATGACTAGAAACGCGAAGGACCTGCCGTCTGCGTCTGTGATCTTTGTGCCACCTGTCCATTCGATGACCTGCTTGTACGGCTTCACTAGCTGCATCGCTTCTACTTCTTGACTGCGTGTACGGAACCTCACGACGACACCTCACCTAGTGCTGACTGGATAGCGGCAACGGTTGGGCACGGGTAAGGCACTGCCGTGTACCCGTCTACCTCGCACTCGTTGCAGTAATCCCGAGGTTTACCGTCGTACATGCCAAGCCAATTACGGAGCGAATTACCGTCGTCAGTGATCGGTTTGTGCAGTTCCAGCACCGCTTCCACTGCTGCCACCAGGGCGGGAACGTCCTCAACGGAATGCACCGCCCATTTCGCGTAGTCAGCCCGCGCTTTGATTGCGTCTAGGCTCATTGGGAACCTCCAAGCATGAGAGCCAGTACGTCGCCGCATGTTCCGCAAATACTTGCGGCTTGATCTTCACTTAGGTCAGAGCCGTCCAGTGATCCGCAACTAACGCACTCGTGTTCACTCATTGGGTGTCACCTCTAGCCAGAACCCTGTGCCGTAGTACCCATTAGAGTCAGTGCCCTCAAATTCGGCAAGGTTGATCTTGTCCTCACCTGTGAATACGAACAGGCGGTAGACACCCTCGCCATCCTCGTAGTCACCACGCGGGGATGCGAACACACCGACATTGGTGATGATGTTCTCGCACTCACCTAGTTTCGTGAGGTCGTAGTAAGCGCAGCAATCAGCGTTGCCTACCAACTTCACCTTGGTTCCATCTGACAGAAGAAGGTGTTCGTCGTCCACCTTCTTCACGGACTTCCCAACAAATAGTTTGTTGAGTTCCATTGTTTCGTTCCACTTAATCGTATTACTCACTTCTCCACCTCGCCTAGTGCTGACTGGATAGCGGTAACAGTTGGGCAGGGATACGCGGTGGACTCCCAGTCGTGTGAACCTGCCGAGATGCAAGCACCACATACCCAGTCGCCGTAGCCAGTCGCCTCCGGCTCGTGCAGTTCCAGCACCGCTTCTACTGCTGCCACCAGCCGAGGAACATCGTGGATTGCGCCGTCAGCGAGCGCGATCCATTCTTTCTCCGTTGGTTCTCGGTTGTCTGGTTTGCCTGCGACTACTGCCGCCCGCGCTTTGATTGTGTCTAGTCGGTTCACGCCACGTCCTTCGTTCATCTA
>CAYJDY010000162.1:0-1825 GCA_964369045.1 uncultured Candidatus Saccharibacteria bacterium | reverse complement strand
CTGGCGCCGATGCTGCCGAAGCTATCGACAAGGAAGGTTTGCTGCAACTGGATGCAATGGCATCGTATCGCGATCAGCTTTCCGCCCGCGCCAAGGCTGCGCTTGATGCGCGCAAGACCGAAGCCGAGATTGGTCGGATAAATGAGCAGGCGGGCTATTACGGTCGTATGCCTCAAGACAAGATTAGTCTTGGCATCGGCGGAACAGGCGGAACCGGCAAGGGTGGCAAGAAAGATACCGACCCCGCCGATATGTTTTCGGCTGACTACTTCCTCGAACGCTTTGGCGTCGGCAAGGACTCCGACAAAGAGCTTCGCGCCCGTGGCGACAACGCCTATGGCTATTACCAGATGCTCCACAAGTCGAACCCTGCCATTTTCAGCACCGTCGATGGCAACGAGCGGGCATTCCGGCTAGCGCGCGACATTGATAACGGCGCGGTGCAGCGCGAAGTCAAGTTTGACCCGAGCACAATGCGATGGATTCGCTACGTGACGGATACGCAGGGCGGGCGCTATCAGCTTGATCCCGGCGCAATCGAGCCGCGCGAGTACAAGGGGCCGGATGGTAAGCCTGCGCTGGAGCCATCCGTCATCGAGCAAAGCGAAGTGTCGGCCCTGCAAAACCTCGCCAAGTCGAAGCCTGACCAATACCGCCTTGCCATGCAGCTTTCGCAGGCCAAGGAGCTGACGAACGACGAATTGCTTGCGGCATCCGAAGGCAAGCCCATTACGTCGGGCGGCAAAGAGGCAACGATTTCGCCGATGCTGGCTAACACGGCACTCATGATCCGTCGCCGTGGCGTGGAGCAGCCGAAGCGCATCACAACTCCCGGCGGCATTCCCCGTAAGCCGCTGCCAGACACCTCCGGCTATGGCGCAGGTGGCAGCAAGGGTACTTCACTGGCAGGCGAGGTGTTTGACGAGTACGTCGCCGACCCCGTTGCGAAATTCTTCAAGGACAGCGCAGCCAGAGCGCGCGCCGAATAAAGGTAAAACATGCCGATCTCAAGCGAACTGTTTAGCGCACTTGAAAAAGGTGGCGGTCTTTCCGTTGAGAAGACGCCTTCTGCCGACAAGCCCGCACCTCAGGGTGGTGGTTCAACCTTTGACCGGCTTCTTCGGCAAGAGTCGGGCGGGCGGCAGACCGACAAAAACGGCAACGTCATCACGTCCAGCAAGGGCGCTATCGGCATCGCTCAGGTTATGCCAGCAACCGGCCCGGAGGCGGCAAAGCTGGCCGGGATGGAGTGGGACCCTGTACTCTTCAAGTCGGATGCTGAGTACAACAAGGCGCTCGGCAGGGCCTACTTTGACAAGCAGCTTTCCGTGTTCGGTGACGAACGGCTTGCGCTGGCTGCCTACAACGCAGGCCCCGGCGCTGTTCGCTTGGCGATTGCCCGATCCGCAAAGAATGGCGGCGATCCGCTTGAATACCTTCCGCTTGAGACGCAAAAGTACGTCCCTGCCATCTTGGGCGCAGATGCAGGCGCGAAGCCCAAGGGGCCGAAGTGGGCCGACGACAAAGCCATTGTGCGCGACGATGGACGCCCCGGCGCTATCGCCAAGTCTGATGCGGTGCGTGCTGGCCCCACGGCCGGCGACATGGCCAAAGCCTTCGGCGCGTCGGCGCTGTCCGGCGTTGGCGACATGGGGCAGGGTCTTATCGGTGAGCCGCTGGCATGGCTGGCAAACAAGGCCGCCGGAACCGAAGAGTTCGAGGGTCAAAACCTGCTTGCCGGCGTTGCTGAGTCTATCCGCGACGACATGACCGAGGGCGGGAAGATTGCGCGCCAGGATGTTCCGTCTGGTGACGTGTTCCAGCC
>CAYJDY010000161.1:0-1825 GCA_964369045.1 uncultured Candidatus Saccharibacteria bacterium | reverse complement strand
GAGAACGGGGCCAAGCCCAAGCCCACCGCGGCGAACTGTGAGCCGGTGCTGTTCGGCTGGCAGGCAGTCCCTGCCGATGCCCGTTCGATCGTCATCACCGAGGGCGAGATCGACGCCATGTCTTGGGCGGCCTACGGCGTTGCTGCCATGTCGGTGCCGTACGGTGGCGGAAAGGGCGCGAAGCAGAACTGGATCGAAAGCGAGTTCGACCGGCTGGACCGGTTCGAGCGCATCTACGTCTCGACAGACATGGACCCGGTAGGCGACGAGGCCGCCGAGGAAATCTGCTCCAGGCTTGGTCGGCATCGCTGTTTCCGGGTGACGCTCCCGCACAAGGACGCCAACGAGTGCCTGGTCAACGGCGTGACCAAAGAGGCGATGCTGAACTTGCTCGCCAAGGCCGCCAGCATGGACCCTGATGGGCTCAAGAGTCCGATGGATTATCGGGACAGGGTGGCAGCTCTGTTCTGGCCTGAGCCGGGCGCGCCCACAGGCTACAGCGTGCCATACGGCAAGCTGGAAGGGCGCATCGTGTTCCGTCCGGGTGAACTGACGCTGTGGACCGGCGCGTCCGGTTCCGGGAAGTCGCAGATCATCTCGGATTGCGTCCCGCACTGGATCAACCAAGGCAGCAACGTCTGCATGGCCAGTTTCGAGATGCACCCGGCCCAGACGTTGCGCCGCATGGTCAAGCAGGCTGGCGACGTAGATCGCCCGACAGTGGATTACCTCGACCGCGTCCTGGCGTACCTCGATACCGGGCTGATGCTCTACGAGAAGGTCGGCAAGAGCGGGGTAGGGCCGCTGCTTGAGATATTCGACTATGCCCGCGCCCGGTACGGCTGCGACCAGTTCATCATCGACAGCCTGATGCGCCTCGGCATCGCTGCGGATGACTATTCGGGTCAGGAAAAGGCTGTCTACCAGATCGTAGACTGGACCATCCAGCACAACGTGCACACCCACCTCGTGGCCCATGCTCGCAAGGGCGAGAAGGGTGCCGGCGCACCTGAAACCGAGGACATCAAGGGCGCGATGGAGATCGGCGCCAACGCTTTCAACATCATGGCGGTGTGGCGCAATCGCCGGCTTGAGGAAGAGCTGAAGGCAACACCTGAAGATACCCCGCTCTGGCACGAGCTGAACGAAAAGCCCGGAGTGATCCTGAACGTTGCAAAGCAGCGCAATGGCGATTTCGAGGGGAAGGTCGGACTGTGGTTCGACCAGGAAACATACCGCTACCAGAGTTCGCATGATCGTGGTGGCTGGGGCGTTCGACGCTACCCAATCGTAGAGCAAGAACGAGCCGCCGCCTGACTCCCAACCCCTCATCGGAAGGTGAAGTGAATGCGCAAATGGCTGAGGGGATGACCGAGCGCATCCTGATTATCGGCAAGGTTTTGGAGAAGCGCCAAACGATCTACGCTGTTCTGGGGCTCCAGCCGGGCGAGCGCGGCCCGCATAGCAGTTTCGCCGCAGGGTACGTCGCAGCAATGGACGACGTGCTGGCGATGCTGACCGGCAAACCAGCCCCCTCCACCCCCGATACCTTGGGAGAACGTGAGCGATGAGCGACGGATACGAACCAGACAAGCACGATTGGATGGCTGCAGGCGCGCTCGTGCTCGTAATCGGCGGCCACGTAGCGATCATCGGGCTGATGGCTTGGCTGTTGCCGCTTTCAATCTTCATCGCTGTAGCCGCGTTCTGGTTCATAGCGCTGTTCATGGCGGGGTGCGGGGTAGGCCCACTGGACCTCTTCAAGAACGACTAACCCATTGACCAGTCTACCACCATCCAACGACGGGGCGAGCTTATGAGTACG
>CAYJDY010000160.1:0-1871 GCA_964369045.1 uncultured Candidatus Saccharibacteria bacterium | reverse complement strand
TAACCACACCTCACGATCAACTTGTTGACGAGTAATTGGATCATAATACAACTCAAGCACGTTATGGGATGTTGTACCACCACGAGCTTTAGGTAAATCAACATAAGTCGTATTCTTCTCAATAGGATCAGAAGCATTCTTATTTCGGTTAAGAACAATGTTGTAATCCGCAGATTGAGGGATACTTGAAGTACCGTGAATGTCATATTCATCTACACGTTTAAATGTTTCCTCACCGTTCTCATCTTTAGGTTTTTGAGTTCCTGCTTGATCTTTACGGGTATGGCACACGTTAATAAATACAATACCTTCTTTCTTCATCTGTTTTTCCCATAACATGAAGTCGTCCTGCTCATTCAATGGTAGTGAACGTAATACGTCCGTCAACACATCAATAATCACTAGCTTCGAGTTGTACTGTTTAACAGCACGCTCAATTTGCTTTTTCAGTGCATCAACATTACCCCGTCTTTCGTCTATCACAAACATAGATGGTTCGCCAAATTCATCCATAATAAAATCTTCGCAGAGTTCAGCAATCTCAGGTTGATTCAGATAATCTACAGCTTCGTGTCCATCAGAGAACCAAGTTAGGTTTTGTTTTAGATGGATTGAGAACATATCAATTAACAACTCCTCTTTAGTTCGCTCAATACTAAAGATAACAGGCTTTAGTGGGCTGTAATATCTCCAAAAATACAAAAGCATATCTGAGAATAATGTCTTACCAATTGAGGTTTTACCAATAATGTTGATTATCGATCCAGTAGACCTGATGCCACCACGCATAGCTTCCTGAATCTTAGCTAACTGAGGAGGTAGTGGAATTTTCGGAGCTAACAAGTAATCCTGAACACCTTCCATTGCGTCAATGATTGAATTAACCCCTGCCTCTTGTTCTGTTTTAGCGTCCCAAAAGTTACTCAAGAATTGCTTCTGTTTACCTTCCTGTAACATTAAACTTGGGTCTTTCAAAGAACAGTACATTACACGAGCTTTGTCTTCAGGAAGAACTTTTAACGCTTCCTGTGCTGCTTTACGTCCAGCATCATCGTTATCCATGCACACGATAATGTTTTCAAACTGATCTAACCAATTATATTGCTCTGCACATTGTTTAGCGAGAGAGCCTTCTCCTGATGTTACAGATACGACAGGGATTGGGTCATAATCGTCTTGTTTTTTCTGTACCTGATAATCTCGAAGCATTTGGTAAGCAGCCAAACAGTCTTCTTCTCCACCGACAATAACAACATATTTACCGCCACCGTAATCTTTAAAAGAGTTTCTTCCATAAAAATCACTACTTACGCCAGTAATGCCAATATTAGGTTTACTAAAGTCTTTAGGTAATACTCGTGTCTTGTATCCTCGTAAACTACCACATTCACCCTTGAATGTAGATTTAGTTTCAGGGTAATATACTTTGTTGATCCAACCTTCTGAGTTACGTTCAAATAAGACATTATAAAATTTTGCCACATCTGAACGAATCCCACGATATAAACTACCATCAGGTTGCGTAGTATCATGACTTGCACGAGCAATAAGAGCTTTGTACTCATCTTTTGTAATAGCTGTCTTAACTACTGGTTTTGTCTTTGGTGCTACAAAGTTCTCATCAAGTACACCAGCATCTTTTAACTCTTGCTCTGTCCAAAATGACTTACAAGAAGGCGTTCTGCAACTTCCATCTAGCACTTCCTTACCCTCTGCATCGTGCTTAACATAGACCAACAAGTTATCATTACTCAAGCATTCAGGGCATGAGTATTTACCAAGTAATGTTCCCGCTACCAATTCTTTAACTTCTTTTGTATCTTTCATTTCTTTACTCACAACATTCTCCTAATTTGTTTTCTGCTTAAAGA
>CAYJDY010000159.1:0-1873 GCA_964369045.1 uncultured Candidatus Saccharibacteria bacterium | reverse complement strand
TGATCCGTACCGCCGAGAAGGCCGGGGAAGCGTTTGAGGCCGCGAAGGCCTACGACGCCAAGATTGAGGCTGTCCGTCAGGCCGCGCAAGATCCACGCAACGTCGAAGCCGGGTCTGCACCGATGGTGAACACCCGCACCGCGAACCCGTGGGCGTCGATCGGTGAAGGCATCGTGTCGCGTAACGCCTCAACCGCTGACCTTGTGTCGCGTGCTGAATCGGCGTTGGAAGCCACGGCTGAGGTTGTGCCCGAAGGTGGTGACCGGATCGTTGCTGCGATGCGTGCTCACCCTGAATCCGCCCCGATCGTCTTGGCCCGGTCTAACCCGGCTTACCGTTCGGCGTTTGACAAGGTGCTGCGCAACCCGCAACGCGCCTTCCACACGTTCAGTCGTGACGAGTCCGAGGCCTTCGCTGCTGTCGAAGCCGCGCGCGCGTCGATGTCTACAAGCACCGGCACCGCTGGCTACCTGATCCCGTTGGATCTGGACCCGTCCGTGATCATCGCTAACGCCGGATCGGCAAACCCGTTCCGTCAGATCTCGACTGTCGTGCAGTCCCCGGCGAACGCGCACCGTGTCGTTACGTCGGCAGGATCAAGCGCCCAGTGGCTTGCGGAGAACACCGCACACGCCGACGCCACGCCGACGTTCGGGGCGCTGGACATCACGCTCTACAAGGCATCGCAGTGGATGACCGGAAGCTATGAGATTGTGCAGGATGGTGCTCTGCTCGCGCAGAACATCGCGACGATCGCCGCCGATGCCCGCGACAGCCTCGAAGCGTCAGCATTCGCTGTCGGGTCCGGGTCAGGCGCACCGTATGGCGTCGTGACGCGCGTGGCTGCTGTCACCGCTAGTCGGGTGTCGCCAACCACGGGCGGATCGTTCACGACCGCCTCAGTGGCCGACATTCACCGCGTGCTCGATGCACTCCCGGCCCGCGCCCGTCAGGCAAAGTCCACGGCATGGGTCGCGAACAACTCCACCTACACCCTGATCCGACAGATGTCACCATCTGCCAACGGGTCATCGTTCTGGACCGAGTTGGGCGACGCACTGCCCCAGCACCTAGTGGGCCTGCCGCGCTACGAATCGTCCGCGATGACGGCAACCGTCACCACGGGATCGAATCTCATCCTCGCAGGGGACTTCTCCAAGTACGTCATCGTGGACCACATGGGCGGACCCAGCCTGGAATACGTGGAAAACGTGGTCGATGGGTCCGGAATCCCGACCGGAACGCGCGGCTGGATCTACTGGAACCGCGTTGGCGCGGACGTAGCCGACACCTCACAGTTCCGCCTGCTCCAGCTCTAACCGACTTCAGTCGGGGGGCGTCCCGGATAGCGCCCCCCGGCTGGACCACCTGGAGGACTCATGAAGTTTCAGAGAAGCTACGCACTAGACGACATCACCATCCGATCAGGCGACGGGCGAACAGTGGAGGCCTACGCCGCCGTGTTCGACACGCCAGCGGAGATCCACGACCGTCAGGGGCATTACCTGGAACGCATCGCACGATCCGCGTTCGACGCCACGCTGGCCGAGCGTGGAACATCGGTTGGCGTGTTCTACAACCACGGCCTCACGATCAGCGGCACACCATCGGATTCCGGCTCACTGCCTATCGGCAAACCGTTGGAGATCCGCGCCGACAGTAGAGGCCTGTTCACCGTCACGCAGTACGCGGCAACGCCGCGGGTGGATGAACTGCTCGAACTGATCCGCATGGGCGCAATCACTGCCCAGTCGTTCGCGGGCAAGTTCGTGGCCTCAACACCGGACCGAACCCGGTTCTCCCCGGACACGTCCGGGCACCTGACGACGGTCACCCGGACCGCGATTGACCTCACCGAGTACGGCCCGACACC
>CAYJDY010000158.1:0-1877 GCA_964369045.1 uncultured Candidatus Saccharibacteria bacterium | reverse complement strand
GATTCCGTAGTCTGCACCATTAACTTGCCATCCTTGCCATGCACAGCTACTTCTATTGCATTTGGCTGCGCTTCTCCATCGGGCTTATCAAATACACCTTTCTCGTCTTTAATGCGCGTAACGCCCTTAAAAGTGCCTATTGGCGTATTGAATGATTGCGTTCCGTAAACGGGAGTATTTATCAGGTTTGCCGGTATTGGCGTGCCGTCAAAAAACGTAGCCGCTCCAATATTATAAGGAAACACTTTATTAAACTTCGGGTCGCCCGTAGCAAACGTGGAAACGGTTATTGGTAGCACTGAACCTTCTTTAGCTTTTGCGCTTAACTTAACGCCCTGCTTTTGCGCTTCCGTTTCGCCGTGTATTTGTATATCGTTTTGAACCGCCTGCAATGTTTTCAGGTCGTCAATAGCCATTTGCTTCTTAGCTTTTTCTACTGCTAAGTCTTGGTCAACAACTCCATTTGTAAGTTGCTGTGCAAGGTATTTGTCCTGCCTGCCTTGCGGGGCATCGCGCCATGCCTTTTCTACCATTGTTGGCGTAGCGTCAACTATGCTAACTATTTTTTCATCGGGCAGGTAAGTGGTTGTTTTTTGCTCCCCTAAAATACCGCCTTTAAGTAAAGTGTTTTCTATCTCGGGTTTTATATCCTTAGCGATAGGCGCCACCATTTCCAAATAGCTTTCTTTCTTAGGTATTAGCCCAAGGTTTATTTTTTGCCGTTCAGTCGGCGTAGCCAATCTAAAATCGCCCATCTTTTGAAGCGTGCTATCATCGTGCTTGTTTGGGTCGTATTTTACGGCTACATCCTGCAATAAAACTTTTTGCGCTTTACTTCCGTTCACCTCTGCCATCAGTCCATTCATGGCGGCTTGAAACTTGGTGTTAGCCTCGGTAAACGCTGGATTACTCGGGTCTTGCCCGTTTTGTATAGCCTGCGCATAAAGCCCCGCTAACTCGCTTGCCTTTTGCTTAAAGTAAGGCGCATCGGTATCCATTATTCCGTTAAAGTCAACCTTTAAATCGCCAACCATATCGGAGGCAATTTTCTTTTTGGTTAACTTTTTTTGCTCACTATACTGAATAGCCCTTGCTAAATCATCGCCCTGCCGCTCTTGTTGGGCAAGTAAATCTACCGGCGCGCCAAAATATACGGAACCAACGCCCGAAGGATTTTGAGAATAATTTACAAGTCCGCCAGCTTCCTGTGCCATTTATCGTCCTATTGAGCCTATGAAAGAATTATTTGTTGGCGTAGACATACCCCATGTTGCCCACGGGTTAGTGGCTGCCGACTGAATGCCTACCGCTGGCTGCATAGCAGGCACTTGGTAAGGGTTAGTTTGCGGCAATTGATTGCTATACGACATAGGATTTAAAAGCCCCGTAGTCGCTCCGTATGGCGCCGAAGATACTGCCGTATTTGGCATAGCGCCACCATTTGCCCACGAACCATACAATGCTGCCTGCAACTCCCTGTTTTTATCTGCCTCGCTTACCATTAGCGCATTGTTGCCTATTTGGCTTGCCGCGCCGCTAATACCGCCTATTATTCCTTTGGTAGCGTTTAGTTTATTAAAGGTAGCTGCATTTTCCATAGCCGCTGCCGATTGTAGTCCTTGCGCTCTTTGCGTGTCGCGTATATCTTCCAAACCGCGCTGCTTCTCTCCAATGTTCCACGTGGTATCTCCAAGCGCTTTGATATTGTTCTGTTGAGCGGCTGCGTTTTGTAGCATCAACTTCATTTTATTTTCATTCGCCAAACCATTCGCCGCGCTTATTGCCGCCAATGTTTGCGCCCCGCTGCCCGAACTTTCGCGTATCGCCCTCATACTGCTTGCTGTGGCATCTTCTACCAGTTGGTTGTATTGATTAAA
>CAYJDY010000157.1:0-1877 GCA_964369045.1 uncultured Candidatus Saccharibacteria bacterium | reverse complement strand
TCCATAATCTCTGATTTCTTACTCGGTGAGTAGACGCTCCACTTATACTCAAAACCTAAGTGATCAAGGGTATTTACTTTCTCAGAGCTAATAATGCCATAAATATCTACTAACTTCACATTGTGTGCTTCTAACTGGCTTTTAAGGAGGTCATATGGTAGTGAGCCACCACGAGTAAAGCGATCGATGGACTTAATGATGAAAAGATCGATCTTGTTCTTAGGATCTATGCAGTAGTCGATAGCTTCCTGCATGGGTTGCTGATCTTTGCTAGCAGATTCTAGGAACACGAAGAACTTTTTAATCGTAGCACCTTTGTTCTGGGCGAAGCGTTCAGCTTGCTCCTTTTGAGCTTCAGGCGAATCACCGTCTGTACCTTGCTTAGTCGTAGATACTCGGATCGCCACAACGGCGTTCTTGTCATCCTGTTGGGGCTGCATGGCTGCTACCTTTAAAGACTTGCTCGTCGTCAATGATCTCAATAATGATATTAGCGATTAACTTAATGCGCTCCTGGGTAGACAGAGCAAGCTCTTCAGGTAGTTTTCGTTTGCTAGATTTTACATTTCCCATTGCTTGACCCTCTCAAGAATGACTATTCCTAATAAGAATAGTATACTACCTAAATAGGAATAGTTACAAGTGATTTAAGCCGAAAATTCACATATTCCTGTGGATAACTACGCACTATCAGCGTATAGTGTCTATCTAAGAAGAGCTAACCTGTTATAAACCCCTCTGTATTCTCCTTACTTTTATATATTCTATAGAGCGAATGGACTATCAATCACAAAGCATAACAATCACCGCACAACATCATGACTAACACTACATCTCCACATACAATTTCTAAGCAACCTAAATACCGACGACCACTCAATGACAAACAAATACTACTACTCAAGCTATTCTACAAATTTAGATTCATAACAGTAGGATTACTACAATCAGCACAAGGTCATAAGTATCAAGCTACGCATAATGATAGATTAAGAGTACTGTATGATCAGAAGTATATCGGACGACACTACAACGATACTTATCGCATAGACCGCCGGTACGCTGAGTACTTCATCCTTCCCGACGGTATCAATGCCTTAAAATCCTTAAATATCTTTAAGCCAACAGTGCTTAACAACCTGTACAAGGATAAAACGGCTAAACCTCAGTTTATCGCTCATTCTCTGGGCATCTTCGAGCTCTACAACACCGTACGTCGGCTTTATCCGGATACTTTTAGCTTCTACACCAAAATAGAGCTCAGTGGACGCGAGGATATGCCTGATCTGCTCCCTGATGCCAATCTAAGACCCATAGACCCTAAAAGTGTTAAGGAGTTCTACTTAGACTCAGTTGATGACCTTGCTCAGCTCCTGCTCGTTAAACGCAAGATAGCCAGCTATATAAAGCATTGTGACTCAGATGAATGGCAAGATACCGGTAAATCATACCCGGAGGTACTCCTAGTTACAGGGCTGGCCAGTACTAAAAAAACGCTCCATAAATACATCGAGAAGAAGCTAAGCTACTCAGGGGTTGATATAAAGTTCTATACGAGTTCAAAGAAAGCCTTGGTCGAATCACAATATGCTGGCGAGAAGATATGGCATAAGGTTGGCGAAGATGAACCAACTGTACTTGGCATTTTTATAAAATGACAAGTCGCCTTGTCGCTTGCGACGAGGTTTTATCTTGAAGCACACCGAGTATTCGGTAGCAGATCATAACTACGCAGCGATTACGCACCCACTATATTCCCTCCAGCATAAAAGCATAGTACCATCCATGCCGAAAATATATAAAGCGAAGCATGCGAAATACCAAAATCGTCAAGTCGCATGCTTCAGAGATGTTCGTCGCACGCGGATAAAGGCCCA
>CAYJDY010000156.1:0-1928 GCA_964369045.1 uncultured Candidatus Saccharibacteria bacterium | reverse complement strand
GTAGACATAAATGTTTCTGACCCAATTTATGACCAATTTACCGGCTGGCGCTTTAAGGCTGGACAGCAAACCATGGATGGCCTTACGGCACTCAAATACGCACGTACTCGACATGGTTCGGCCCGTGGCGACTTTGACCGCAACGAGCATCAGCGCCAACTCCTTGTTGCCATGCGACAAAAAGCAACGAGTACTGGGATTGTCGCCAACCCAGTTCGCTTGAACAGCTTGGCTAATGCCGTGCAGAAGAACATCAGGACTGATCTATCAATCGATGAGGCAAAGACCCTGTTCGATAAAACAAAGACCCTGCCAGACAGTAGTATTAAATCGCTTGACCTTGCAAAACCAGAAGGACCATTAATCACTACAGGCAATGTTGGCGGGCAATCAATAGTGCTGCCAACCGCTGGTGCAGGTGACTTCTCGAAGATTCGTGCATACGCAAGAACAAATATGATTGATCCTTACCTCAGAAAAGAAGCTCCAACTGTGGCTGTTTATAACGCCTCTGGCAAAGTCGGCCTAGCGACAAGCGTGTCGGATGTATTATCGGGCTATGGATATAAGGTGCTCGTCAAAGAAACTAGCCAAAGCAACCAATCAAAAACCACCGTCGTAAAGATGACGAAGACCGATAAGAAATTTACGGATCGATTCTTATCGGTCAGATTCAAAACACCTATCACCAGCAAACTTCCTGCCAACGTTGTGGCGGTAAAAACCACACCTACTGATACTTCAGCCAACACGGCAACACCAGCAGCGCCAGAACCAGACTACATCATAATCCTAGGTATAGACTGGACACCACAAAGTGGTCCAACCTGGTGATCTTTACCACCCAATGCATTCGACTAAGTTCACCCCTCCCTGTATCATAAAAGCATGAAAAATAATGCATCACTCGCGTATGCAGTTCTGCTAATTGTTGGTGATTTCTTAGCACTGCTGGCAGCCTTTAGTGTAGCCTACGTACTGCGTGTGAAGGTTGATAGCCGCCCACTCGTAGAGCAGATCACTGCACGTGATTACATCGTGGCCTTTATTACTGTTCTACCGCTCTGGATTATGGTTCACGGTTTCATTGGCCTCTATACACAGAAAGTATATGAGAAACGCTTCGTAGAACTTGGACGACTCTTAGTTGGATCGATTATGGGTATCTTGGTTGTTATCGGATACAACTTTGTGACAGCTGGCGAATTGTTCCCTGCTCGTTTAGTACCTGTCTATGGCCTGGTTCTTGGGTTTAGTTTCTTAGTACTATTCCGTACGTTCGCCCGGCTACTTCGGCGATCGCTCTATGCTTACGGTATTGGCGTTAGTAATGTACTCATCGTCGGTAACACAAAACGTTCTATAGAGATTGCCGAGGCGATCGCTAATACCATAACAACAGGCCAGCACGTCATAGGGATCGTGGGAGAAGATTCAGGCAAGTTTACCTCCTACCCAACTTTTCAATCTGCACTCAGCCAAATCGATCAACCCATTCACGCCATCATCCAAACTGAGCTTTACAAAGACCAGGACAAAAATGATACAGTACTCCGGTTCTCGCAAGTCAACCATGCCTCCTACCGATTTGTCCCAGGCAATAGCGATCTTTTTGTGGGCAACATTCAGGTCGAATTATTTGGTGGTCAGATCCCAATGATTGCAGTACATCAGACTGCGCTTATTGGTTGGGGTCGTATTGCAAAACGAATATTTGATCTTGTCATTTCCGGGATTGGTTTGTTACTACTTAGTCCATTGCTACTTATTTTGGCTATACTCGTAAAACTAACTGACCCACGTGGCCCAGTGTTCATGAAAGGCAATGCCCAACGACGCCTAACCCGACACAACAGCGTTTTCAAGGTGTACAAGTTCCGGTCTCACTACGCTAAGTACGACGGTAAAACCGACAAAGAAGTATTCGA
>CAYJDY010000155.1:0-1929 GCA_964369045.1 uncultured Candidatus Saccharibacteria bacterium | reverse complement strand
CGTCGAGGTCGAATGGGTTCGGGATCTCGTCGATGGGCTCCGCCGGCGGAGCGGTGACGGTCGTCGGAACGCCGGGAGCCTCGAGCGGCTCAGAACCGGGTTCGCGTACGACAACGCGTACATCGGGGGGTCCCTCGGTGGAGGGGGGCCCCTCACGTGTGTGTATAGAAGAAGAAGAAGAAGAACTATCTCTTTTATTGGGCATACGCGTACTT
This sequence comes from uncultured Candidatus Saccharibacteria bacterium, assembly GCA_964369045.1. Lineage (GTDB taxonomy): Bacteria > Patescibacteriota > Saccharimonadia > Saccharimonadales > AWTP1-31 > CAYJDY01. The sequence continues at coordinate 1,714 of CAYJDY010000155.1, read as the reverse complement.
GTACGCATTCGACCGCCCTCCGTGATCGACTGAACGCCAAGAGCGAACGTTCGCGAATGAATGCGTACGCGCACCGTGACGCCGCGGGTGCCGATGTCGGCCAGCGATCCGACCTCGAACCAGATCCATCCGCGGTCCCGAAGGAGCTCCAGGGCCGGCACCATGTCCTCCACGCTGCGGAAATGGCGTCGCAATCCGTTGTGGATCTCCCTCGGCACGAACCCGTGCTCAAGGGTCTCGGGGTGACGACGGATCCACTTCACGATCTGCGTCGCAGCAGTGACGAGCTCAAACTCGTCCTCGTCACGGCCCGTGGCCGACTCCATCGCCAGGGCGTGTGCGACCCAGTAGTGACCGACCTCCAACGCCCGGCGCATCACGTCGACGCCGACGGTCGGTCCGTTGCGCCCGTCGGCCAGCTCGAGCAGCCCAGCGAGGCGCAGCGTCGATGAGCGGATCTTCGACGCTGCGTCGTGGAGCACGTCGAGCGGCCGACCGGGAGCAAGGTCCGCTTCCAGGGCGTCGCACCAGGCGAAGAACTCCGCTGCGGCCTCGGCGTCGAGGTGCAGCGGGACGGCCATCAGGAGACCCGTGAGCCGGTCCGCAAGGGCGTGGAGCTCGTTCTCGTAGCGGTCCGCCGACGGACCAGGGGCGCTCATGTCGCCGTAGCTGCGGGTGCCGACGAGCGACCGCGGGATCGACGGCATGAAGCGGGCGAAGAAACCGCGGCCGCGGAGCTCCGGCGCGGTCGTCTGGTACCGCTCGACGACCGTCGGCTGGATCGTCAGGACGACGGTCAGCAGAGCGTCGTCAACGACGGTCGCCTCCGGGCCGTCGTCGCCGCCCTTGCGGTCACGGATGATCGTCTCGCCGGCCCACGCCTTCAGGTAGACGTCCACGTTCGGCTGCCGACCCGTGGAGAAGGCGCCGGCGACGGAGTCGAGCATTCCGGCCTCGGTGGAGATGAGCGCCAGTCGCTGGTGGGCGCCGAGCAGCTGCACCAGGCGCTCCGGCGTCGTGTCGTCGATCGTGAGCCGGTAGGCCTGGGGGCGGGGCGCGGCGGCGGCGAGGACGGACACCTTGAACGCCTCCTCGCTGACGGATCCGACGGCGAAGCCCTTCTCGTCATCGGCGGCCTTCTTCTGCGCCGCCTTCCATCGGGCGACATCCAGGGTGTAGTCGTCTGCCTGTGCAGACTGCCGTGCCCGCTCCCACGCCCGCAGCGGGCCGATCATCGCCTTCTCGGCCGGGCTCTTGCCGGCGCCGGAGTGCATCGCGCACCACAGGTACAGGTTCAGCGTCTCGCGCCAGTGGCCGGCGGAGACGGTGCCGTGGCCGCCGGCGACCGCCGCGAGGGCGCCGACGGCGAGCTGGGCGCAGAGGTCGTGGGGGACCTGCAGGCGTTGGGCGGTGTCGATGACGTGATCGGCGACCCATCCGGGTAGGACGTGGACGGGCCACGGCGGCAGCTCCGGCCGCTCGGCGAGCGGCGTCGGCTGCACCTGTTCGCGGTAGCGGATCTCCGCCTGGCGGATCATCTCGTCCGCGCTGACCCGCTCGGCGAACGCCCGCTCGGTGGCCGGGTCCCGGTTCGCTTCCCGTTCGGCGTCGCGCTGGGCGATGTTCGCGGCGGCCTGGGCCGCCCGCTCGGCGAGCGGCGGCGTGATGAAGTCGTACTTGTCGTGAGCTGCGACGGGTTCTGTCACGGTCACCT
>CAYJDY010000154.1:0-1935 GCA_964369045.1 uncultured Candidatus Saccharibacteria bacterium | reverse complement strand
CAATAGGTTCAGAAGAAGATTGCACAGAAGATGCAGGCTCATTAGGTTTTGTACTGTGTCCAATACTGAGCACCACACGCAATGCGGTTGGTGCACTCATTGGAGACGGAACGGGTAAAGGGTTTCTAGTCGAACTACTTACTATAAGACCCTTAAGCTCCACGAATACGCCAGAGCTCTACAATGGGTGGCAGGCTGTAAGAAATATTGCATTAGGCCTATACATTTTAGTCTTTGTATTAATTATTTTTGGTAACGGTATTGGCTATGACCCCTACACGATTAAGAGAGCGCTGCCTCGACTGGCAGCCGGCGTTGTTTTAACATTTGCCTCTTGGTGGATCATGCAAACACTTGTAGATCTATCAAACCTTGTAGGCAATGTTATCCCCGCATTTGTGGCACAGATTTCAGGTAATGCCGGAATTGCAGACTACGCAATCGACCTAAACCCTGCCCTTGCCTTGAGCTCCGTAATCCTCCTAATTGTGGTTGCTTTTATCGCCCTTGGAGCCTTGCTAGTTGGTCTTGCCGGTTTAATTATGCGCATCGTGATTATTTATGCTCTCGTACTTTTAGCCCCTGTCGCGTTTATTGCCTGGGTACTCCCAAACACAGAAGGCCTCTTTAAGAAGTGGTGGAAAAACCTTATTAAGGTACTCATGATGTTCCCGATAGTTACAGGCATGCTCTCTCTTTCATTGTTCTTCCAGACCATCCTACTCAATACGCAAACAGACGCTGCTGGCAACAGTAATGGATTAGGAGGGTCAGCCTCCAACTCGGTAACCGGTATTGTTGGTATGCTTGCACCACTCATAGCAATTATCATGATCCCTAAAACCTTTAAATGGGGCGGTGAAGCCTTTGCTGCAGCAGCTGGATATATGGCAGGAAAGGCAAGTGGAGTTGCAGGTAAAATATCTGATGCACCCAAAACAATCGGAGGCAAAGCTGCAGGTAGTGCAAAAGAACGTATGCTCGCAAGCGACAAAACTGCTGCCCTCACTGGCGCAATGGCCTCTAGTCGATTGGGTCGACTTGCGGGCGGTAAAGCCGCCATGAGATCAAGTGGTAGAGCAAGAAGCAGGGTTATTGGCGAGGCAGAAAGCCTAACAAAGAATATGACAAACGACCAGCTTGAAAAGATCGCTAAAACCGGCACACAAGAAGAGAGAATTGCCGCAATTGGCCAGCTCGCAAAACGCAAGGATAGAGGTAAGCTCGCCTCCTTATCGCAGGCAGGCGGTAAAACTGCAAGAGCTTATGACGAAGCTAGTAGTAGGCATGCTGGTGAGTTTGGAGGCAATGCTGACCTGCGCCGCATCGGCGGTAAATTCACGAACGTTGGAGACATGTCTACCGAAGATGCGGCCGGAATGAATGCAGACGGTTTCGCCGCAGGACTCGCAACAGGTGCAATATCTCACGCCACTGCGCAAGCAATCTACAATAATGACCGTACCCGAGCATCTCTTTCGCCTCAAAAACTACATGACCTTACAACATATTTATCATCTGGAGGAACAACCGACAAGGATGGAAATAGAATTACAGTACAAGGCAGAAACTCTCGCGTTGCCGATGCAAAAATAGAAGCAACCACTCCTAGTTACAATGCAGAAGGCAAGCATGTCGGCCAGAGAGTTACGTTTAAGGGTGATTCTGAATTACAAAATGCCCTCAATGTAGCTGGATCAAATCGAGGCGTAACCACCACATCTGCTAGTGGTACTCCTCAGCCCACAGCAACTACCGCTCCAGCACGTCCAGCTCCACCACCACCTCCACCATCAGGAGGAACTCCAACTTATACTACCCCTGCGGGCGCACCAACCTACACAACAACGGGTACGCCAGTTCCACCACCACCAAGTGGCAATGTGCCAGTTTGGAGCAATCCAACTGCACCGCCGCCACCGACTCCAAGCGGTA
>CAYJDY010000153.1:0-1953 GCA_964369045.1 uncultured Candidatus Saccharibacteria bacterium | reverse complement strand
TTCCCCGTGAACCCGGAGGAGTCTCAACAGTCAGCAGTCATGATGACTCTGGCGTACGAACTAGGTGAGCTGTTAGGTCGTAAGGTATATGGCATGCTAGACCAAAGCTTTAGCACAAGCACTGGTGAAATACCGCGCAACGACAAAGAGGTACAAGGCTACCTAGCTGGAGTCATTCGCGACATCCTTGCCCGTGATTCTGACGATCAATTGCCTGAGGGTATCGAGAATATTGTGCCGTCAAGCGCGGCGATCACTGAATATTTCGCGAGCACGCGTCCAAAGCGGTTTTGCGCGGCAGCTGGCTGGCTGTTGGTTAAAACCGTAGATAGACGAGTAGACACTAGCTACTACACCCAAGCCCTTAGAAACTTCCACTTTGATAGTATGACCACCGCAAAAGAGATACTGCAACCAGAAGACATCGGTGCACTATATCCGCTCGAGCCAACAGAATTTGATTTACTATGCTCGTTTATTTGTAGAGATAACAAGCTTGGTTCTGATGTCGTCACGTCACTCGAAAAAGCGCGTCAGACGAAAACAGAACGCCAACAATAGAATGTCACATAACGGGTGCGACAAGGACTATGCCATTTTGAGATGGCTATAGCAAAAATAACCATAAGCATCTAAAATGGTAGTAATGGCAGATGTAACTAATCGCGCACCTATTGTGCCAATTGAGCAATTTAAACGAACTAAGATAATAGTCACAGTCGGTCCTTCGACGAGTAGCTACAAATCAGTCCTTGCCATGATGAAGGCTGGGGCTAACGGCTTTCGTTTGAACTTTAGCCATGGTACGCATGAGGAGCGACTTGAGCAGATTGGATGGATTCGTAAAGCTAGCAAAGCCTACGGCAAGCCAGTAGCGATTATCCAGGATCTACAGGGCCCAAAAATACGCCTCGGTGATTTTGACGGCATAATAAATGTTCGAATAGGGCAAAGCCTGACCTTTAAATACAAATCGGACTACGCAGCGACGGGGATAATCCCAACTCAATATGATCTCGCAAAAAAAGTAAAGCGAGGAGAGAGGCTGTATCTGTTCGATGGACGAATTCAGACGATTGTAACCAGCGTGATTGATGACGTCGTGCACGCGCGAGCTCAAAATGACGGCGTACTGGTCAAGCGCAAAGGTATCAACTTGCCAGATACTGATTTTGGTGGCGATATTATTACCGCGAAAGATCGCGCAGATCTGACGTTTGGCTCAACACAGGATATTGACTACGTAGCACTCAGCTTCATCCAGCACGCTAATGACATAACAAAGGTTCGAACTATACTCAAAAATCTCGGCAGTACCTCCAAACTTATCGCAAAGATCGAAACAAAAGCTGCTACGGACAACATCGAGGACATAGTAAAAGAGGCTGACATGGTAATGGTTGCGCGAGGCGATCTGGCGATTGAAACATTGCCAGAATCAGTACCAGTCGTACAGCGGAAGATTATTGGACTAGGGCTTCGCTATGCGACGCCAACCATTGTTGCTACGCAGATGTTAGCTAGTATGACTGAAATGCCAGAGCCGACTCGTGCTGAGGTATCTGATATCGCTACAGCCGTGATACTTGGTGCTGACTGTGTGATGCTGAGTGACGAAACGGCAAGCGGTAAATATCCGATTCAATCAGTGGAGATAATGAAGCGCGTGATCCTGTACGTGCAAGAGCACAACCCACTGAACGTGACATTTGATGATCCTGACAGTAAGTTATCGCGCCAACAGGCCATATCCTCTGCAGTCATTAACTTATCGTACTCGATAAACGCCAAGGCAATCGTGGCCGAGACATTAACCGGCGAAACGGCATTGCAGATTGTGGCGCATCGTCCGACGATCCCAGTGATCGTAGTATCATCTAATAACACCACAGTGCAGCAAATCGCCTTGGTGTATGGAACAAAAGGTTATAACCGGCCAGTTGATCCTATGGC
>CAYJDY010000152.1:0-1962 GCA_964369045.1 uncultured Candidatus Saccharibacteria bacterium | reverse complement strand
GTTGCAGTCTGGATCAACTGCGCCTTCCAGCGGCTCCCGCACAGCAGGGGCGGCGCTGCGGCTGGGGCTGCTCCGGGTGCGGCGGGAAGGGGCATCCAGTCCATCAGTCTATCCCCTTGAGTAGTTCGCTCATGGCGAGGCCTCCAGCGTGCGGCGGATGCTTGCAATCTCCTGATCACGCAGCGGCGCGCGTTCTTTAACTGCCCACTCCAGAATTTCACTCAATTCGTACTCCAGCACCTTGACCCGCTCTTGCAACCTCCCGGCAACACACCCAGCCCGCTTGCAGCCTGCGTGACACGAATGAATATCGACGGCACGGGCGTTGGCAAGCTCTCGCGTCAGGCGCTCCAGTTCGGCACGCAGCGCCGCGTTATCGGCGGCAGAGACTGCGGCGGCGTGGGCGTGCATCTGGTCGTCAATCCACACATCTCGGTATTGCACTGGATCATCCGGCTTTGCGTGATAGTTCCAGACAAGAAATTGTCCATGTGGCTCAGGCAGTGGTATGTCACTCATTACGCGGCCCTCCAGATTTCAGCGGCAGCGCGGACCACCGGAAAGAACCATTCGTTTTTGCAGGCGGCGCAGTACATCCAGTCCTCCCAGCCGCCGATTCCCTTGGGGTCGCCCGTGTGCGTGCGCTCAGTGGCATCCCATGGGGTGCCGCAGTCGATGCAGTTGTCGGGAGCGTCGGACTCGCCCCACATTCCCGACGAAGCCTCTGGAGGGCGGTACAGGTCAGCCATTACACGTCTCTCCAATACTTTTGCTCCAGCGAGTAGGCATCGTGCCAGCCAAAGCGCACAGCGATGCTTTCCCATATCGTCAACCAGTGCGCCCTGCCGTCGCGCATCCACAGCACAGGGCCGTCAATATGTCGCATCTGGATTTCGGGCCGCGAATCACTTGGGTAGCTGACGTTCATTTGCTGTCTCCCCCGATGCCGAGTACTGCGATCACAGCCAGCGCGTGCGTTACCTTCTTGGCGGCGTGGCCCATGTTCGCCCATGTTGGCATGTCGGCAAACTCCTGCTCGGCGGTGCGCAACGCGCTTTCAGCTTCCTTGATGACGGCATCACGCCACCGGATGCGCTCGTCCTGCGGCTCCCGCACGGCAGGGGCGGCAGACAGCGCCTCATAGCAGGCGCTCTGCAGTTCCTTGTAAGCACCGTCGTACAGGTCTCCGGGTGCGGATCGGAATTTGCGGGCCAAGTCCATCAGGCGCTGCACTGTAGGTTTGTGCTTCAGGTCGGGCACAGCAGGGGCGGGAAACCGCATGCCGATGCTTTCGGCGGCAGCTACCAACTCGTCCTGCATCATCGTGGGGTCGGCAGGGCCGCATGCCAAGTCAAACACTATCGTCAACGCCGCATTCAGTCGCTTCTCATCGGCCTCGCTCATCGGCGGCATGGGGCCTGCCATGACTTCTGGCACGGCAGGGGCGGGCGCTGCGGGTGGGGCTGTGGCGTACAGCGGCTTCATTTCTCCGCACACAGCGCAAGAGTTGCACCAGTTGTCGCCTACCGTCACGCCTTCGCAATCGCTGGTGTTGCCGCACTTCGCGCACTTCCACGCCACCGGCTCTGGCTGCGGCGCTGCAAGGGCTGCGCGCAGGGCGGTGCACAGTTCGTTGTAAGGCACCCGATGTTTCTCGGCAAAGGTGTACAGTGGTTCATAGTTCACAGCATCCCATCCTTTCGCATGTAGTCGAGTTCACCCTTCATGGAATCCACGACCCCGAGAGCCTCGGCTTCCTGATCCTCACGGCTCAGGTCCTTGTCGAAGGGTTCCTCGGGTGCGTGGGAGAAGATGTCCCAGAGCCACAGGCATGCGACCAAGGCGCACGCGGCGCCGATGTACCAGTAGTTCATGACGCCTCCCGAGCCTTGAGTTGCCGAACCACGTCGGTGTGATACCGCATCATGGCTTGGTGGTACTCGGATGCAGCGAGGTGCTTGA
>CAYJDY010000151.1:0-1989 GCA_964369045.1 uncultured Candidatus Saccharibacteria bacterium | reverse complement strand
ATTAAACAAAAGCCCTTGCGACCGTGAATCGACAAGGGCTTTATTTTTCAACTGACGAGGTAATTATGAAACATTTCAAGGTGCGGGTGCAATACGCGAACGGCATTGATTTTCTGTTTGAGTGCGACGCGGTAACAGGCTGGCAAGCTGGCGCATTGGCGCGTGTCGCGGGTCGTTTGGCTGGAATGGGTGGCTCAATGGACGTTAAAGAAACGATTGTGCAGGAGGTCTAAGCCATGAGTGACTACGAAATTAGAAAGGCGCGTGATGAGCAGATTGCGGCTTTGGTGGCTGAGTTTGAGGCGGTATATGGGGAGTGGGATGATGGAAAATAATACAAAGGTCTGGCTTGATGTTTGCCGAGTGCCTGTATCGTCTTTAAAGGCAATTACTGGCGGACGTTTAAAGGGAAAGTCTGACATTAACCCACAATGGCGTTTTCTTGTGATGACGCAAGTTTTTGGGATGTGCGGTATTGGCTGGAAATACACTATTGACAAGCAATGGCTTGAAGAAGGCAAAGACGGCGAAGTCATGGCGTTTGTTAATGTTAGTCTGTATGTCAAACATGAAGGTGTTTGGTCTGATGCTATTCAAGGCAATGGCGGCGCAATGCTTATTGCTAAAGAAAAATCAGGTTATTTTAATTCTGATGAAGCATACAAAATGGCGATGACTGACGCGCTATCAGTTTCGATGAAGGCATTAGGCGTGGCTGGTGATATTTATATGGGTATTTTTGATGGAAGCAAATACATGGGACATCCTGCCAACATCAAGCCTGAACAACCGCAACAACCACCAACAGTAAGCCGTCTATCCAGTGCAGAGCGTGAATTGTGCGTCAAAGACATGAAAGCCTCGCCTGATTTGTCGGCATTGCAGCAGGCGGTTAAGGATGCTCATGCGTTGGCGAAAAGCATAGGCGACAAAGAGTCGATAACGTTTTTTAACGAGTGTTATAAATCGTGTGAATCCGCGTTTAAAGAGCCTTTTTTGCACGATGATAACGATTATGCAAACGACGGAAGTTGGAGAGCGAGATGAAAGAAATAGCAGTTATTGAGCAAAAAGATATTGTTTCTGTTTTTACAACAGAAAATGGTGTCGATGTTTTATTTGAACAGTTGGCGAATGAAGTACGCGCAGAAGTGCCAGACTTAACGACAAAGAAAGGGCGTGACCGTATTGCCTCGCTTGCTTACAAAGTCAGTAAGTCGAAGGGTGTTGTCGATGAACACGGCAAGGACTTAGTATCAGCCGAAAAAGCACGTTTGGCATTGATTGATGCTGACCGTAAAAAGTGGCGAGATAAGTGCGATGCCTTGCGCGATGAGATTCGCCAACCATTAACGGATTGGGAAAACGCAGAAAAACAGCGTTTAGAAACACATGAGTCAAATATTGGTCTGATGCAGTGTTTAGCCAACGTTGACGGTTTACATTCTGATTTGATTGCATCGCGGTTAGCAGAAGCCGAAAACATTGCTATCGGTGATGAGTGGCAGGAGTTTGCTAACAAAGCAGCTATTGCTAAAGATGCGACAATTAAAGCGTTAAAAACATCATTAGATGCACGTTTGCACTATGAAGCAGAACAGGCAGAGCTTGAGCGTTTAAGACAAGAAGCGATTGAACGTGAACGTTTAGAGCGTGAACGATTGATTGCAGAAAACGCAGCACGACAAGCAAAAGAAGAAGCTGAACGTTTAGCGCGTGCAGAGTTTGAGCGAACAGAACGCGCACGAATTGAAGCCGAAAACAAACAGGTTCAATTATTACGCGATGCTGAATTAGCTAAACAGCGCGAACAGGCCGCTATTGAAGCAGCAAAAGAAGCGGCTAAACGTGCTGAAATTGAAAAGGCTCAAGCAATTGAGAATGAAAAGAATCGTGCTATTGCTCAAGCATTGCGTGAGAAACAACAGCAAGAATCCGAAGATGCTGCGCGTTTGGCAAACATTAATCATCGCAAGCAAATCAATAATG
>CAYJDY010000150.1:0-1990 GCA_964369045.1 uncultured Candidatus Saccharibacteria bacterium | reverse complement strand
GGACCGTCGTCGGTTTGACTGTCGATTTAATCACTGTGCCGGGAGGGACGATCATGCTGCTGCCGGCTCACGCTCTGCAATGGCGTCTGCTGCCTTCCGTTCCGCTTGCTCTAGCGCCTCGTCTATGCCGTCCGCAATCAGTGTCGGGACCAGCGTCCGAAACTCACGCAACCGCATCCGAGACCGCGCAATATCATCAGTCAGTTGCCGCAGTTTCATTGATGCCAAGTCCAGTTGAGTGACAACGTGCGTCGTCGCTCGATATCCTGCAACGCCTGGCGTGTGGGTCAGAAGGCGCACGCTGTCGCCTTCCTCTGTGACGATGCGAACCGATATCAGCAGCCGGTGTGCGCGAGCTACACGGGCCTCTGTCACAAGAACGTCTGCCGACACTTGCCAAAGGTGTTCGTGCAGCGCCGGATACTTCCGGGCATCCTTGGCGGCTTCCACAACGGCCTCTGCCGTTAGCGGCTTGTTGTCCGCTTCATACTCCGCCGTAATCTTTCGTACTTCGTCCCGCATGTTCATGGTCCTGCCTTTCCCATCCTATCGCCTCCGTGCGAATCCTCGCCACGCCTGCGTTTCCAGTCCACTCCTATGCTCTCCTCGCCGCGCATTTCCTGCCCTTGCCACACCTGCCTAACCGATCCCGTCCCGTCGAAACCTTCCGAAGCCTGTCCAAACCTGCCATCCATTCCACTCCGCCCTGTCCAGTCCGTGCCGATGCGATCCATGTCTGCCGTTCCGATCTCAACCATACGCCACCCACCCTTGCCGATCCTGCCGTTCCGGCCCCGTCCACACGACGCCCTTCCTAGCCGAACCTGCCTTCCACTCCCACGCATCCGATACAGGCCGCATCTCACCAATCCATGCCTGCCTATCGGTTCCGATCCTGTCCAATCCCATTGCACCCGAACCTTTCCGGACCATATGTTGCTGCCTTCCCCTGTCGAATGCCTAGTGCTGTTGCGCCTGAGCGCTTAGCTGTAAGGCGATGTCTGACGTTTGGGGCAGGCAGCAACCTCACTTGCTCCGCACAAATTGAATCTTCGGCGGCGCAATCTCTGTCAGTGTGATGGGCTTCGACGTGTCGATCTCGAACAGCCCCCAACCCAAGCCGTTTGACGATGAGCTATCCGGCCGACCTTCGCAGATCCCGCATTGCGTGCCAGCCCGATATAGCAGGTTCACAATGTCTTCGTCGCTGAACTGGTCTTGATCGAACCGAATACGCAGCACGGCGTTCCATTCATCCCAACGCGGCCGGATGCGGATATCAGCAACGCCCGTTGCATTGCGCACCATCGCCTCAAACGGAACCGGCTCGCCGTAGATGCGAATGAGCGGCGTGCCATCGCTGGCCGATACGCCGTCGGCTTCCGTGAACAACGACAGCCGACCAATAGTCATCTTGAAGCCGACCAATCGACACGCCGAGATCGCAGCATTGCGGATCGTGGCCGCAGCCATGCCGTCCCATCCTTCGCGAGCAATGTGCCGCGCTGAATTGTAAAGCTGGTCAAAATCCTTCGGGTCACGCTTGCCCTTCGCCTTGCCGGCAAGCGATCCTTGCGCCTGCTTTTCCCGCATGATCTCGCGGGCCTTGGCTGAGAATGCGTTGATCACCAGCGGTGAACCGGCCATGCCTTGAATTGGCACCGCGATTACCGCCATGCGCGGCGCTTTGATCTGCGTCGGCGGGGCCACGGGGCGCGGTGCTGGAATAGGCCGTTCTACAACTTTTTGCATGTGCTCTCTCCTGTTTAGATTTTCATTGCCCTGATATTGCTTTGCTCGGTACGCCATGCCTCGATCTTCATTGCCGCCGCTTCCCGTAGCGCTCGCATCATTTCGTAAGCGCCTGTCGCAACCGCATCTTCTGTGATCGCGTCAATGTAGCCATCCGACGTCAGCGCGTCGGCCTTCCGTGCTTCAACCGACTTCGCGTCGGACTTCTTGAACTCTAGCGCCGCTTGCACCTTCACCA
>CAYJDY010000149.1:0-1997 GCA_964369045.1 uncultured Candidatus Saccharibacteria bacterium | reverse complement strand
TTTACCTCAGCCGATACCACTCAACAGCCGGGAATCCTTGAGACGTACCACGACCTTCTCCCGCTCCGCACCTCGGCAAAGATGCTTCTTCCCACCGATCCAAATCTCTCCCAACGCTACGATGTCCAATTTTACACACGACTCATGCTCTATAAGCGTGACGTTGCGAACATGGACGATAAGGCTCCGAACTTTATCAGCGTCGAAGCGGTGAACCCGTACTAACATGCTTCCCACCCGCAACCCTTCAACCTATACCCTCCCCTACCTTGACGTAGGCTTGTTGCTTATGGAAAACGGCTCATATCTGCTCATGGAAAACTCTGACCGATTTCTATTGGAGAATCCACCGCAAGACCCACAACTTTCTTCTCGGAATGTGTCCTCTTATTCGTTACCTAGTAGAAACTAATTATGGCAGACACAAAAATCACAGCTTTAACCTCCTACACTCCAGCGATTGATACTGACGTCATGCCGATAGTGGATGTAACGACGAGTACCACAAAGAAACTTTCGTGGGCAAATCTTAAAGCCACGCTAAAAACCTATCTTGACACTCTCTACAGCCCAGTATTCACCACTTCTGCGGGGCTAGCTTCGCTTTTAAGCGATGAAACAGGCTCAAGTGGTGGTGTTGTCGTATTTAGTGCTTCACCCACCATAGTAACGCCTACAATCGCTTCTATGACTAATGCACAGCATAATCATACGAACGCAGCAGGTGGTGGACAGCTAACAGATGCTGCACTCTCGGCGGCGGTTGGTGTAACAAAGGGAGGTACTGGTGGAACATCAGCAAATGCTGGATTAAATAATCTCCTACCTTCACAGACAAGTAATGGAGGAAAAGTTTTACAATCTGATGGAACAAACACGAGTTGGAGCGCAAAAACAACCATTGGAGGAGACGGTACTGATGGTGCTTTGACTATTTCAAGTGGCACAACAACGATTGACCTTGCAGGTGCAACTTTTTTGATAAAAAACTATACGTCGATTTCAATCACTGGCACAGGCGCGCTAGCATTTACAAATCCAGCTACAACGGGAACAAAAATAATTCTCAAGTCACAAGGGGATGTAACCCTAACGAGTTCAGCTACACCTATGATTGATTGTAGGCTTTTGGGTTCTGCGGGGGGAGCAGCAACAACCGCAGTTGGAGATACTACAGGCAACAATGGAACTGCTTCACTTTCAACAGCAACAACTAATGGAGCGGGCACGGCAGCAACAGGAGCGGGGGTAGTGGGAGTGGCGGGAACAGCACCTACATTCTTACTTGGCGCACTAGACTACAGCATTACCACAAACAAATATGCACTTATCCCTATCGCATCTGGTGGTGGAGGTGGTGCAACGAAGCAAGTAAATGGAGGAGTAACAGCGACAACAGGGAAAGGTGGACGTGGTGGAGGTACTCTCATCATTGAATGTGGAGGCGCATGGAATTTTACGACTGCTTCTGGTATTTCAGTCGCAGGTGAAGACGGTGGAACTGGGGTTGCTGGAACTTCAAATACTACATATCCAAATGCTGGAGGTGGAGGTGGTGGAGGTGGTGGATATTTCCTAGCCCTCTATGGCTCACTTACTGCAAACAGTGGGACAGTAGTGAAAACAGGAGGTACTGGTGGAAATAGAGATGGATACAATTCTGGGGGAAATGCTTATGGAGGCGGTGGAGGCTCAATGATTTCTGCTGGGTCAGCAGGTACTCAAACTAGTACGATAAACGCAAAAACGGGAGGTAACGGAGCAACAGGATTTTCAGTAGTAACTCAAGCTATTTAACATGTCCAAACCCATCACCTACTCCGCTCTCAAGTTCGACAAAGGAATGACACCGAAAGTGTTCACGCCTGATTCGGCTACACGCATAGAACATTTTGACACCATTACGGAGGTGTTAAGACCTTTTCGCACGCTGATTTCTTCACCGAACAATCAATCTGTCGAGACTACGGCAATGGCACTCATTGGCTTTGATGTCC
>CAYJDY010000148.1:0-2000 GCA_964369045.1 uncultured Candidatus Saccharibacteria bacterium | reverse complement strand
CGGCGACGTCGAGACGCGCAGTGAACAGGGCTGAGCGCCGGGCCAATGCCCGCTCCGGGGCGCCGTCGCCGGTGACTGTGCCGAAGGTGGTGGTAGCGGTCATCCATCCGGGCGAGGTGTCGATGGCGTGCATGGTCTCGATCATGCGGGCCAAGGACCACATGCTGCAGTACGGCATGCTGCCCGGTTTCCTCGAGCGCCGTGCCCGGTCGCAGAACGTGTTCAAGGCACGCAACGACATCGTGTCGGCGTTCTTGTCGACGGACTGCGACTACTTGTTCTGCGTCGATGCCGACATGGGCATCCCGGAGAACGCGATCGAGCGGTTGGTCTCTGTTGCACACACAGAGGAGCGCCCCATCGTCGCCGGGTTGTGCTTTGGGCAGGCCGACATCGGGTTCAACGAGGCCGACTACTCATCGACGTTCGCAGTGTTCCCCACGATCTACGCCTGGAATGAGGACGACGACGGCGACGTGGAGTCGTGGGCCACGATCGGCGACTATCCGCGGGATGCAGTGGTGCAGCTCGACGCCACCGGTGGTGCGTGCGTGATGATCCACCGGGGCGTGCTCGAGAAGATGCGAGCTGAGTTCGGCGACCACTGGTTCACACCAATCGCGAACAAGCGGACGGGCGGCCCGTTCGGTGAGGACACCTCGTTCTTCCTCCGGTGCCGGCAGCTCGCCATCCCGGTCCACATGGACACGTCGGTGAAGACGTCGCACGACAAGGGCGGCGTGTTCCTCACCGAGGAACTGTGGGACCTACAGCAGGCGCTCGCCACCTGAACCGTTCGGGTCCTCGACGGCGGTACGGCAGCGCCGTCGAGGACCCTCCTGCCGTACTCCTGCCGTGGAGGTCATGTGTTGGACTTCGCCGCCTTGCGCGGCCAGATCACCGGTCCACTGTCGGTCGCGGAGTGCCAGAAGCTCTCCGAGCTCGCAGCAGCGACCGAGACAGTCAGGGCGTTGGAGGTCGGCCACTACCTGGGTCTGTCGACCGCCGTGCTCCTCGACTCGCTGCCGCCCGGGTGCGAGCTCGTCACGATCGATCACCACCAGGGCGACGAATGGTGCCCCGCTACATCGCCGGACGACTTCCTGTCGAACGTTGACCCGTTCATCGGGGACCGGTTGTTCGTGTTCGTCAACGACGACATGCGGGCAGCGTTGCCCACGGTCGGCGGCGGGTTCGGGTTCGTGTTCTACGACGCCGATCACACCGCGAGTGCGGTCGCCGAGTTCTGGGATCGCGCAGCCGGGCTGCTCGCCGAGCGGTGCCTGTTGGTGTTCGACGACGCCGACTGGGCGGAGCAGTCGACGCTGCGGGATCTCGCCGAGGCGGACGGGTTCAAGGTGGTGACGGGCGTTCGGTTCCACCGCGGCGATCACGACAAGAGCGACCCGGAGACGTACACGCTCGAGGTGATGGAGCGTGGCTGAACTTCGGCTCGGTCCTGACGCTGCCCGCTACTGGCTGGCCGGCCAAGGCGTCCGTGTGGTCGCCCCGTTCAATCTCCGCTGGTTGCTACCGGCGGTGTGTCGCAACGATCTGCGCCGCTGGCAGGCGGTGTGGCTGGTGTCGTGGCCGCTGTTGGCCGCTGGTGTCGTGTTCTGGGCGCGTGGAATGGGTGCCGACTGGTGGCCCGCCGTGGCCGCTGCGGCGTTCCTGGTGGCCCTCCCCGGCGTCTGGGGGCCGACGAGTGTCAGGCCGGTGGGTGTGGACCTGCCGGCGATGGCGTTGTCGATCTGGGCGGCTGGGTTCTGGGTCCACGGATGGTGGATTCCGGCGCTCGTCGTGTTGGTGTGGGCGACGTACGTCAAGGAGACGTCGCCGATCTGGGTGGCGTTGTGGGCGTGGACGGCGTGGCCGTTGGTCGCGTTGCTGTTCCCGCTCGTCACATGGTTCGTCATCCGCCCCGAGGTCGACCCGGTCACCCGCGACAACCCGGTGCTGCTGCGGGTGCATGAGCATCCGATCCGTTCGTCGTTCGAGCA
>CAYJDY010000147.1:0-2032 GCA_964369045.1 uncultured Candidatus Saccharibacteria bacterium | reverse complement strand
ATGCAGCCTAGAACGCCCAACCGAGTCCGTACCCGATTGCGGCGGCGATGAGGATAAGGGCGAACCAGTCGCCCGGGGTTTCTTTGGGTGTGTTCATTGGCGGCAGGTGTTTGCCGCGATGCAGCTTTGAATATAAACGGCGTCTTCCCAGTCCTCGTGGGTGTCACCGTCGGATGTGATGGCCTTGGGCCATTCGCCCACTTTGGGCGGGACCCGATAGAGCCACCGGGCGAGCAGAAAGCCAGCAACCAAGCCGGCTGTTAGGCATAGTGTGCAGATCATGGGGGTGTGTTATGTGTGATGCCCTGATGGGCGTGTTACAAGGCGGAAAGGATGCAGCTTAGACTTGAGCGATGGATTGCCGCTCTAGCCGGCACCGAACCTTGCCCTGGTGCCCGTACTTCAGAAAGCCAAGAGAGGCTGCAGGGTTCTCTGCGATATAGCCGATGACCCAGCGAGGGCCGCCTGCGTATTCGCTTTCGGCCAGTTCTACCGGCGTGTCCTCATTGGCCCGTGCGAAGTTCTGGCCTACGTCAAATCCCCAGCCCTTGCGGATAACCGCCGTGTGCCCTGCCGCTGTGCTTTTGTTTTGTGTGTGCATTGGGTGTGATGGTTAAGACAAGGTAAAGATGCAGCCAAGACTCGGCAGCGTCACAGAACCCCCTTCCGTGACAAAGCCGAGCCCCCGAATGTTTTGCGCGCCTGTGCATGCACCAAGACGTGAAAATCATCAGCGCGGGAAGGCCCCGTGTTTTCCGCGGTGAATACAGGCGCGGCAGCCGTTGAGGCGGTGAGTATCAGCTCGCCGGCTAGGACTCCGACCAGTTTGCCGGTGGGCTTGTGAATAAGGTGGAATGGTTGGTGTATTTTCATTGTGTTATTTTGTTTAACTACTCATCGCAGCCCACTCGCACGGAATGGGCTGAGGGAGGGGTTAAGGTGAACGATAGCCGGATGCGTTTACCCGCTTGGCAAAGTCCTTGGCATCTTTGCAACGGCCGATGCCGTTCGCCCTGATCTCACCGGCCATCAGTCCGCATGCGAACATGCCCTGTAGGTGCTCCCAGCATGAGGCAAACCGGCAGGGCCATGCCGTCTTGCTGCGGGTGTCCAAAGCGTAAAAGAATGGGCGGCGCGTCTGTGCTTTTGCGTCCATGCGATTGGTGGTGTTTGGGGGTGTTAGGAGGTGCTTAAACAAACACCGCATTCTCGCGGTGCATTTCAACGCCCACGAATTGCTCTAGCTCTGCGGCATGCGGCAAGCGGCCTTCAGAGTAGCATTTCATCCACGCGCTTTTCCCGAGATGCACGAAGTTATAGATAAAAACACCGTTGCCTCTGTTGATTAAGGTCAACCGCATCGCGTTCTCCCTGCCGCCAAGCAGGCGTTCCATCTGCGCGAGCGCGTCGCACATGTCGTCGGCTGTTGCTACGGGATTGCCTGTGGTTCCGTCTAAGCCGTAACTAATCACGTAGCGGCCGGACAGGCGGGCCGAACGGCGTCCTTTGCTGGCTGTGTTGTTTGTGTCCATGCCCACACCTTACAACAAAGCTGCATCCCTGCATAGTGTTATTTCAACGGTGCAGAGCATGGCATGTGATGGGCAAGGACTTACGGTGTGAGATTGTTGGATGCAGCCCTAGTGTCTTGACGAAAATAATGCCCTATTTTTTCGGCGAAAGGCTATTTTCGTAGCTACGAAAGTTGACCGGCCCCAGCTCGTGCCGGACAGTCTGGCGCATGGCAGGAGGCAGACCAAAGGGACCAGGCAGCGCGATTGATGCAGCCCTAGCTGGTGTCCCAACCCGGATTTCACGGGCTCAGAATGGACTCAGCGAGAGAGAGGCTAAGACGCTGGCCAAAGTGACCAACATGAGCGTCACCGAATACAATGCCCACATTGCCGAGCGTCTGGACGGGATCATCGGGCAAATGGTGGGACGCATGGAGAAAGAGGTTGGCAAGTTCTCCATTGGCCAGCTCCCGCTCGCTACTGCCATCCTGGCCGACAAGGCAGCACAGTACCGTGGG
>CAYJDY010000146.1:0-2039 GCA_964369045.1 uncultured Candidatus Saccharibacteria bacterium | reverse complement strand
GGACTGATTGTGACCGCCGTGATTGTTGAGTTAATCGCGTTAGTGATTAAATGAGCGGATTAACAAGAGCGTCGAATCATTTTTGTAATTTGCGTAAGCGCAAAAAACAGGAAGATAAAATGAAACAACTACGCCTATTTTTACAACTCTGTCTAATTAGTGGCGTGTGTGTAATAATCGGTTTTAGTGGTTGGATTTTATATATGTTGTGGTGGATTGTTGAGGGGATGGTATGAGCTTAACAATCAAGCAAGAAAAGTTTTGCATGGTTTATATAGAGACTGGCAATGCTAGTGAGGCTTATCGTCAAGCATATAATTGCGAAAACATGAAAGAGGCTACAATAAATCGTAATGCTAAAATGATGATTGACGACAACAAGATTTCAACAAGAGTAAAAGAATTAAAATCAGGCCACACAAAACGGCACGAATTAACAATAGATGACTTAGTAAAACAGCTAGAAGAAGCGCGTCAAGTTGCCTTAGCATTAGAGAATCCACAATGCAGCGCGGCAATTAGCGCAACAATGGGAACTGCTAAACTGTTGGGCTTGGTTGTTGATAAGACTGATATTAAACTCACAAACGCAAAAGAGCTAACAAATGAACAGCTTGCAGCTATCGCCTCAAGCGGCAGCGCGTGAGCTTTTAGCACGTCGAAAAGCCGTCGAATCCTTAATTGATTTTACTCAATACACGAATGATTTGTATCGCCCTGCTGAACATCATAAAACAATCGCGCATAAATTAGAGCAAGTCGAAAAAGGCGAAATAACACGTCTCATTATCTGTATGCCTCCGCGTCATGGTAAGTCTGAGCTAGCCAGTAGGCGTTTCCCTGCGTGGTATCTTGGTCGCAATCCCTCAGAGCAAATTATTGCCGCATCTTATAACGCCGACTTAGCAAATGACTTCGGACGCGAGGTGCGTAATATCGTCAACTCTCAAGATTATAAAAACGTATTTGATGTTGAATTAGCTCAAGACTCAAAAGCGGCTAATCGTTGGCACACGTCGAAAAAAGGTATGTATGTGGCTGCTGGTGTCGGCACTGCGGTAACGGGTCGTGGTGCAAACATACTGTTAATTGATGACCCATTCAAAGACAGACAAGAGGCTGACAGCGAGTTACAACGTCAACGGGTGTGGGATTGGTACACATCAACAGCTTATACTCGTTTAATGCAAAAGGGCGCGATAATCGTTATTAATACGCGATGGCATGACGATGATTTAACAGGCCGTTTACTTGAAGCGCAGTTAAACGGTGGTGATAAATGGGAGGTGCTTTCTTTGTCTGCTATTGATGATGATGGTAACGCGCTATGGCCTAGTGATTACCCTATTGCACGACTTGAACAGATTAAAGGTGTATTACCTTCACGAGATTGGAACAGTCTCTATCAACAAGACCCAATACCTGACGAAGGCGAATACTTTAAGACTGAATGGTTTTTAGAGTATGATACATTGCCACCTGATTTAGAGTTTTACGGCGCAAGTGATTATGCTGTAACAGATGGTGATGGCGATTACACAGAGCACGGCATATTTGGCATTGATAGAGTTGGCAACTTGTATTTAGCTGATTGGTGGTTTGGCAAGTCAACATCTGACGTGTGGATTGACGCTAAATGTGATTTAATCATCAAGCATAAGCCTGACTGCTGGTTTGGTGAATCAGGTGTCATTAGGCGGTCAATTGAACCGTTTTTAGCGCGTCGAATGAATGAACGCAATGCTATTTGTCGCATCGAGTGGTTGGCTTCTGTTGCAGGTAAAGAAAGCAGGGCGAGAGGCTTTCAGGGCATGGCAAGCATGGGCAAGATATTTATACCCAAAAACGCTATTTGGAAAGACCACGTTATGAGTCAATTGATAAGGTTTCCTGCGGGGAAACATGACGATGCGGTTGACGTTTGTTCGTTAATTGGTCGAGGCTTAGAGCATATCAACGCTAAACGCGCTAAATATGTCGCGCCAAAAAAGGCGTATGTTCAACACGGCTGGATGGGGTGAGGTATGGCGTTTAACGAT
>CAYJDY010000145.1:0-2055 GCA_964369045.1 uncultured Candidatus Saccharibacteria bacterium | reverse complement strand
CTGGTGCAGAAGAACCAAGTCGGCCAGCTCGACCGGATGAAGCTGGAAGAGACCAGGCGCAAGAACGACGTTGACGCGATGACGGCGCAAGCTCAGTTGGCCGAGGCGCAGAACACCAACGCCGACCGGGCGCTGACGCAAGACACCATCCGCCGACAGAAGCAACAGGAGATGGAAGCGGCTCACCGCAAGGCGGTAGATGACGCGAATACGTTTGGAACACCGCCGCCTCCGCCACTGAGCGCACCAGCCCCCCCGCGCCAGATCCAGCCATTGCCGCCGATACAGCCGCGCCGGATGTCGAACGAACAGCCACCGGCTGATCCTATGCTCATCCCGACGCAAGCGGTAACGCAGGACGACGCAGCGCCACCCGCTCCCGTCGCGCCACCTAAAACGATACGCATTCCCTATGCCGGTGGAACGGATGTGTCGCCGGCAGAGGCCCGCGCGTTCGGTGAAAAGCTGCTATCACGACCCGAGCACAGGGCACTCGGGCAAGACATCATCGCCAGAGCCGACGCGGCAATGGCACCTACGGACCAGCTCGAAAAGGGCACCCGTGGCGAGATACAAAAGTCAGCCATCGGTGACGTGAACCACCTCGCTAGGTTGAATGACATCGCCGCGTCCTACAACGAGAACTTTCTCAAGCTGGCACCGAGGCTCCGCAACTCCGCGATGGGGACGGCTGAGTTCATCGGCATGAACATCAGTGACGCGGATAAGCAGCAGCTGGGCGAGTTCGCCACATTCCGGGCCAAGACCATCGCCAACTTTAACCTTCTGTTGAAGGAAGCGAGCGGCGCCGCGGTTACCGAGCAAGAACTCAAGCGGATGATGCTGCAAGAGCCGACGACAGAAGGCAACGGCTGGTTCAGCCGGCCGGATTCGCCATCCGAGTTTATGGCCAAGCTCAACAACTCCCGCACGATGCAAATCATGTCCATTGCTCGTAAGAACTACATGCTGAGCGCGGACGGGCTTAAGCTCGACCCCGAATCCGTCGCCAAGCTCACCAAATTGCCGACCATGCCGATTGGTCTCGACCAGATGAAAGACGTGATGAGCAAGAAGCAGGCTGAAGTCGAACGCAAGATCCGCCTCGATAACCCACGCATCAAGCCCGAAGAGTTGCAACCGATCGTGCGTAACCAAATGCGCGGAATCTTTGGGATCTGATCATGGCTGAAGGCTGGAGCTATTTCGACGAAGTGGTCGGCGGTTTGATGCCGGTGCAGGAAGGCGGGGCCGGTGCGCGCCGTCAGCCGGGGCCGGGTGTGCAGCCGATGCCGGGCATGCCAGAGCCGCGCCCGCGTCCACGACCAGCACCGCAAGCCGCAGCGCCACAGCCGCCACCGGCTGCGCCGTCAAAGCCCTACAGCTACGCCGACGAAATCCTGTCGCCGGTTAAGCCAGCGCCGGCCGCGCCCGCCGATCCGCTGGCCGAGCCTGATGCCCAGACGTGGTGGGGCCGACGTGTGCAGGACGTGCGCGGCAAGCAAGATCCACGTTACAAGGGACTGCCGACGCTTGCCGATACCGGCGCCGTCAATCTCGGTGATGACAGCGTGGCCAAGCTGACGATGCCGAACGATCAAGCCTATGGGGATATCCTCACGCAATCGATGGCGGACGGCGTGAAGATGACGCGCCGATTCAAGGACGCCAACGACTATGAAATCGTCGGGTTCGCAGGACCGGACGGCAAGGAACAGCTCGCCTACGTCAATCAGCCGGGATTGGATACCAGCGACATCTCACGCGGGTTCGTCGGCTCGCTGCCGTTCATGTTCGGCGGTGGCGTGGCGGGCAAGGCGTTGCAAAAGGTCGGCGCACCGCTGGCTGGTAAGGTGCTCGGTCAAACACTGACGGGAGCGGCCGTGTCCGGTGCGCAGGACATCGGCGCATCTCAGATGGGCTCTGAGCAAGGTATCGACTTGCCGAAGATGATCGGTGGCGCGGCCGGTGGTGCCATCGGTGAGCTTGCCGCTCCGGTCATCGGCGGTATCATCCGCAAGTTCTGGACCGAGCCAAGCCTCTACAACAAGGCAA
>CAYJDY010000144.1:0-2058 GCA_964369045.1 uncultured Candidatus Saccharibacteria bacterium | reverse complement strand
GTATTTGCTTGTCGAGGCCGAGGCCACTTGTCGCATTACCTTGTGGATCAAGATCGACGACCAAGACGCTCTTGCCTGATTTTGCAAGATAGGCAGCAACATTAATAACAGTCGTGGTTTTACCAACTCCACCCTTCTGATTTAATACCGCTATTGTTCTTGTCATGTTTATTTCTTCTACTCTTTAGGTATACCTAGTGCATGGCTACGTTTTTACAAAAATGCCTGGTGCCTGCACAAACTCTTCTTATCTACACCTATTTAAACATAAGAAGAGAGGTCTACAAAACTTTCTATTCTCTTCTTAGCGCATCAATAGGACTTATTCTTTGCGCTCGGCGCGCCGGGAAATAAGCCACGATAAGGCCCACGATTATCATAAAGCCTGTCAGAGATACAACCAGCCAGAAAGGCATAGAGAATATCTCAAACTTCTCACTGACTCTTTGGGCTGCATTTCTGTTAATGAGTACATTAACGATTCTACTAAGTAAATATGCGCCTGTAATACCCACTGATGAACCGATAATTGACAGCAGGACAGCTTCGATCATGAACAATCGTCGCATATCTCGTTTACGCCCACCGAGCGTAATCATGAGTCCTATTTCCTTTGTTCTTTCAAGAAGCGAGATGGTTAGCGTGTTAAACATTCCTAAAATGGCAACAATAATACCAATTCCGCCAAAGCCAGCCAGCACGATATTGAAGAACTTGAAGAGTTGATTAATCTGATCGAGAGTATCAATCGGAGAAGAAGTTTGAAATCCACTAGATTCTATCTGCTTACGAACCGTCGGGATATTTTTTGTGGTATCAACGGTTACTTTGATTTGTTTGTACGATGGTACTCCTGCGACATCGAATATGCCGCTTGGAACGAATATCTCGTTGTTCTTGCCCGAGTCAATAACACCAATGATTTTAAACGAATCGCGCATCTCTGTAGATTTTTCATTTACATATTGCAGAGGAACTATGACATCAAGCTTTTGACCGATCGCTTTTTTTCTATCAGTTATACCGATCGACCGAAGTGCCGAATCACTCACCAGGGCAACTTTGGTATCATTGGGCTTGAGTAATCGACCCTCTACCAAATCAAGTGTGGTCAGGTCTTGAAAATTACCATCTATTCCGTATATGACCGAATCAATGCCACCCCCCTTTAGGCCTACACTGGCAGGAAATGAGTATTCAACACCAAGTTTCTCAATGTGACCAAATGTTCTAATCTTGTTTGCGGCACCAGTATCAAGTTTAATTATTTTTGAGTTCGGGCTGGTTATTTCTATTGATTTTATTGATTTGTCTCCAATGACATTCTTGGTTACGAGTTCTTGTAGCCCAAGCCCGAAGGAAATTAAGAATGCGATAGAACCAATACCTACAACAATACCTGAGATCGTCAAGAACGAACGAAGCTTTTTGCTCGATAGATTTTTCCAAGCCATATAGAATACGGTCCTGCGATGAATCACAGGCCTCTTCTTCGGCATAATATTATCTTCCATGATTTTTTGCCTCTGCTAGTTGGGTAATTCTATTCTTCATCTGATTAATCAATGTCTCGGTAGTCTTCTGAATATCATCATTGGCCATAGGCAGACAAGTACCATCCTGAACGTGTATTAATTGGTCAGCGAGTGGGAGGTACTCCATATTGTGGGTCACAAGGATAATCGTTCGATGAAGATCTTCGTTGTAACTTCGAAGTAGCGCCATGATCATATCGCCATTTTTTGAATCTAGACTTCCGGTAGGTTCGTCGGCAATGATAACATCCGGATCATTAACAATCGCACGAGCTACAGCGACACGTTGTTGCTCACCACCCGAGAGCATTATGGGACTCTTTTTGGCAAAAGGTGCCATATCGACACGTTGTAAGGCATCCATCGCGACCTTGGCCGCAGCGGCTCGACGATACCCCAAAAAGTAGAGAGGTATAGAGACATTTTCGATAACATTCAAACTATTAACCCAGTAGTTCTGTTGATATACAACACCGATTCGCTTAGCCCTAAAATATGCAAGTTGCTCAGCAGAATACTGATA
>CAYJDY010000143.1:0-2068 GCA_964369045.1 uncultured Candidatus Saccharibacteria bacterium | reverse complement strand
TCGTGCATACACGCCCATTTTAGGATTAATTGTTTTAGTGCGGTCAGCATGGTTACCAATATTTGGCTACAAAATGAGTTGCAATATGCGCAATGCCAAAGGCTACAAACAACGCCACAATACAATAAACAACCATCAAAATCTTTAAAATTTTATCACTCATCACTTCCAGTTTTTACGTTAAATAATATCCTTGCCGAATAGGGGGTTTAGTCTGCTATGATTTTTACACAATACTTTACCACGAATACACAGGCAGCCAAGCCAATTATTAGCGCATCGAATACAAGCCCTCTCTCTATTACTGAATAAAAGGTTGTATGCATGTCGCCCATACTAAGTAACAGCCCGAAAAATGGCGTTACGGCACAAACGATTACTATGGCGGCTAAGATTTTTTTGATTAGTTTGAGCATACTGTTTTATTTAGTGGTTAATCGGTGGTTAAAAAATTAGCTAATCTTGCCTTGATTTCTTCGTACGACAACGGGCTTATATATTCGGAATTATTCGTGTGAATTGAACAGAACTTACGCTCCCGCTTTTCGTCAATGTATGGACCGATAGCATTGATATGATAGAATGTCATTTTGCGCTTTTCGCAATCTGACAAATCGTAATCAATATCTAAACCACCAAGCGCCCTAGTTTCATCGGTATGGTAAAAAATTTCAAGTTCAATTCCGTTCATAGTATTCGGTTTTAAAATTCCACCTATAACGTCAGGTGGCAACGGTTTTTACTTGCATTACCGGCTTATGTATTACGCTGATTCCGGTGTTTACCTATTTTGCCCGCTTTAATATCTCGGGAAGCGTTAAGGACTTCGGTTGGCTCATAATCAACCTATCTTAATTCCATAGCTTATAGTTTCATGGTTAGCGTGCGATTCAAAACGGGAATCGTTTTATTAATCAGCAACCCCAAAATGCGTTTAGCCTACTATACCCCAATCTTCCGCAAGTAGGTCTGTTTGTGAAGCAAGCCACCCTGTTACTGTTGAGCCGGTAGCAGCTTTCATGTTTAGGTTTGGCAGACGGGTTACAGAACCCTCTGGCCCATTTTCAAAAAGGTCTGTTTTGATGCCTTCTATTAGCAATGGCTTTTCTGTGTTATCCTCAAAATCAAAGTTGCCCTTGTTTAAGAAAATGCACATCCCCTTTCCGTTCCAGCCATCGCGGGAAACTGCGTTCCCATTTTTTACTTCTTCTAATGCTTGTCCAAAATTCATAGTTGTTTGTTTTAGTTATATAAAAAGTTTATTTATTTTCTTCCGCAAGCAGCTTTATCCTGTTGCCTCTGAAAATCTTGTTTACGTTTATGAAGTAATCGCCGTCACGGCCAGTTTTTTTATAGATAAATTCGTTTTTTAAAAGCCCGAACAAGCCATCGTATATGCTTTTATTCGTGCTATACCCTAAAGCCTTAGCCCATTCAGCGACATCAACCCGAACGTAATCCTTGCTGTAGCCTAAGTTCTGCATCATGTAAAACAGAACACGAATTGAAACGGCATTTAATTTTCCAATCTCGTCCTCAACGCCACGAAAGATTTTATAGAAATGCAGGTTGTCCTGATAAACGTAACCTTTGTATCTGCCCGTATCAACTAACCTTGTTTCTTCTTCAACTTCATCGCTTCCTTTTTTTGAAACAAGAATTTCCTCCTCGATGTATAATTTATCGCCACGCTTCGCAAGCCCCTTCATGCTTAAAATGGACGGGTTTACGTTTACAGTAGTAAAGTCAGAAACACCCTTTTCATTACCAGTAACCTCGTACATCAGCAGTTATTTGTTGCTGCAAATTTAATAAAATAGTTATTACAAGTATATAAAACGTAAACTATTTTACTTTTATCTTATTGTATATGAAAAGTATTCGCTTGGAATACGTTTTGTAAACACCTTTTCATTGGTAAAAGCAAAAAAACCTCTTAGTATTAGAGAAGTCCAGTAGTCGTAGCGCCCATGCCAGTAATTCAGCGCCCCGCTCACTCACTCTGCCGGCCACTCCTAACTGTCCCGCACCATCAGCATAGTCCCGAATACAGGCAGCGATATGGGTA
>CAYJDY010000142.1:0-2097 GCA_964369045.1 uncultured Candidatus Saccharibacteria bacterium | reverse complement strand
AACACTTCCGCACGCTCAAGCTCAAAGCCACGAATTCCGCTCGCCTCTTCAAACAGCAACTTACGCTCAGCTGGACTGGCGATAATTAATCCTTCTACCATCCCCTGACCAATCACGGTGTAGCTAGATGTACCAAAACCAGCTTGAGCTAAAATCTTGGCTAAATCACGCGCTAAAACTTTACGACCGTTTATGCGGTACTCACTCTCGCCAGACCGATAGATTTTGCGTGATATTCGCAACTCTTCTGTGGCCAGCTCCGTATCCCGGACATCACCCGAAAGCACCATACTTACCTCAGCCATCGATGCCTTAGCTCGACCTTTCTCGGTACCAGAAAAAATCAACTCCTCAGTTTTTGCCGCACGCAGGGTACGGCCGGCGCGCTCACCAAGCACCCAACGAATCGCTTCGGCAATATTGCTCTTGCCCGATCCATTTGGCCCGACAATTGCCGAAACACCAGGCTCCAGCTCGAGCTTCACCCGATCCGCAAACGATTTAAACCCAGCAATTTCTAAACGCCGTAAATACAAAAACTCACCCTCTTTGATATATCTATTGTACTTGCATACCTATCCTGGAGCTAGCAATATTACCATTGCATAGCTTGCTGGAGTCTACGGCGCGCAAATTCTAGAGCGGGCTGATCTGCTGCATCAACACTTGATGCTAACTGATCGAGTTTTTCCAGTACTAGACGTACAGACTCTGAACTAGCCAGTGCGTCCTCGGCCTGCCCATAGCCATCGATATCGCGCAGGCGCATGTCAAAGCCCGCCTCATCGACTCGGAATCCCTCTGGCCTCTCACCGGATTGGAACTGAATAATATCAAGCTCTTGGAGCTTACCCTCACCCGGTATTTTTATTTTCCACAATTCGTTACCAGCATTAGCTGGCAGGCGCTCCAAAGTAGGCTCACCCGCGTGTAACTCTTGAGGCTTTACCCCTAGCTCAACGACTGGTAATCCTCGCTCCTCAGCAAATACTCGTAACTGCTGATTCTTCACTGGATCACCCAACCCTGCACCTTCCGGAGTGAGTTTAATAAATACACCCGCCAATTTACCGCTGCGAATATTTATCTGGTTATAGCCCTGGAGACTTGTCGCTTCGAGCAACTCCTGGGCATTATGGTCGATAGGCTGCACGGACATATCATTTGAAGCAAAGTCGTGGGGACGAGCGGCAATAATATCGTCCGGATCAGCTGGCGGCTCAAGAATAAAACCATTATTACCTTCGAATGTCCAATTATGATCCTGATCGATGAGACTCGTATTAACAGGGCGATCAGCTGCCCGAAAACCAGCTCCATCACCATCTAGCCACGCACCGATTTCCTGTGGATGTCTCTGTACGGCTGCTGTCACCAAAAATCGGAATTTCTCTCCAGCTCCCACTCGTCCAGCCCGGACCTCACTCAAGCCTTCAAAAGCACCTAATCGATCCGTGCTCTCATGCTTAATCTCTTGTAATGCACTCCTCAATTCTTCGGCCTTCGAGGATGGGGCCGTATGCTGGGCCTCTGGCTTCTGATCAGCCTGCTCCCCTCCAGACATACCTTACTTTTTTGCCTTATAGCCGGTGAGTGCTTCGGCTGCAGCGGCTTGCTGAGCATTCTGCTTAGAGTTTCCCTGACCCTTACCACACAAACGCGAGCCAACATACACGCCAATCGTAAAAATCTTTTCGTGATCAGGGCCTTCTTCGGCGAGTAACTGATAGTGTGGCGTTACGCCCTCTTTTTCCTGGGCGAGCTCCTGGAAACGACTCTTGGCATCAATATACGTGCCTTCTTTGAGAATAGTTTCGAGTTGAGAAATAACGTTCTTCGTAATAAATTCTGCGGCCGTATCGTAACCGTGATCCAGATACAGCGCACCAATAATTGCCTCAATCATGTTGGCGAGGAGCGCCTGACGAGTGCGCCCACCGCTCTTAGCCTCCCCACGGCTCATCATTAAGTACTGACCAAGCTCCAAGCGCTCAGCCACTTCAGCAAGACTCTCCGTCTTCACCAAGGCGCTACGCCAAGCCGTCATCTCGCCTTCGGGGTTTTCAAAATTGCGGAATAAATAATCGGTAACTACCA
>CAYJDY010000141.1:0-2102 GCA_964369045.1 uncultured Candidatus Saccharibacteria bacterium | reverse complement strand
ATAATTGTAATACCTTACATAATAATGCTTAACCATAAGCATAGTCAATTTTGCCCTAAGGGTAGTTATTCTAATGAGATGTGAAGCGTAAATCGGTTGTGAATGAGGCGCTACTGATTTTCACGGATACGTAAAGCCAGAAGTTCCTCGTAGGTATCAACTTCTGTAGCATCATCAGGTCCAATTTTTCGTGCATAGATCTCATAGGTACCTGTATGAGGTGCAAACGGAACTGACTCGATGAAAGCTTGACGACCGGAAGGAGTTGCAAGTACGGTTTTCAGGTCGGCTTTAAGGAGTTCAGCTTCTCTTGGGGCCCAGTACTGAATACCAACATATTTATAGTGGCGGTGATGGTCTGTAGTGCCAAAATCGAGCGCCTGAATTCTTTCTGTTTCGTCAACCGAGAAGAACCAGTCATTTTCGGTCGGGATTGGCTGGCTATACCATGAACTGCGGTACTCGAAGGGTCGCAGGATTGATGTATTTTTCATGTATAAGTCGCCCTCTATAAGGTAGGCGCCAGCCAGTTTATCGATAGCCAGTGCAGCCGAAACGATGGCGCCAGCACTATGCCATTCGGGATTATCAATAAATTTTAGATGTGGGTATTCTCCCAGTAATTCATCAAACATTTCACCCTTGTAGCCGCGTACGATTGTAATGTCACTGATGCCTACACGCGCTAATGCATCGAGTTGAGTTTCGACAAAACGTTGCGTATGCACTTTTGTCATAGGTTTTGGTATCTGATCGCTCTCGGGTCGTAAACGCTCGCCACGTCCGGCGGCTAAAATTACCGCACGCTTGACGCGGTATGTTTCAAGAGCCAGCTCGGCATTTGGGGTCGTCAAGATTTTGTTATGTGTTCGTTTTACGAGCTTTTTATTGAGTAGACCTTGCAATCCAGTCTGATCTGTTGCGGAATTAGGCACATTGTTGTGTGGGGATTTGCTCGGGTTTATGAGCTGCATTAAGATTTCAAATTCTTGCAGGGTTAGTAGATGTAGGGTTGTAGCTGTCATAGGCGACGAATCTCAAGGAACTGCTCAACTAGCTGGCGGTCGGCAGACATGTCATGAGCTGTACCTCGCCTTACAAGGTTGGGTTGATCGTTTTCAGTGTTCCAATCGCTTTGCGGTTTGATCCAGTTTTTCCCGTAGGCTGCTGTCAAGTGCCCCTCGGCATCACGAGGAACCCAAAACTCGCGATTCCTAAACTTCCTTCGGATTAGTGGTTTAAAATCGGGATAGACACAATCGTAGTGCCTTGCTTTGTTGGATGTGCTGAATGGCTTATGGAGAAAATAGATACTGTGATAAATTTTTGCATCAGGGTGTTTTTCGAGGGGCTGCGCTAGCGGATAGTAGAAAAACATATCAAGGTGGACGTCAACTCTTTGCACTGAAATAATCATGCCATCATGCGGCTTACCTTGCAGTCTGGCAATATTGCAGTTGTATCGATGCATCAGTTCATGTATCACGCGAATGTCAAAATCGGCTGCCCATACGCCAAGGTCAACATCGTTATCATGGGCAATAAAATCGTTCTCACGCATTGCGCCAAGTAGGGTTCCGTCGCTTAGCCAATATGTGCATCGATATTTTTCAAGTACGCTTGTGACGTCTTGTAGTAGCATGAAGGCTGTTGCTGCATGCATGGGCTTGCTTTTAGATTCTGGTTTGGGCCATGTAATTCCATTTGCTTGGTCGGTAGTAATTGATTCGTTGCGTATTTCGCGGATAATTTTGTGGCCATTCGCCTGATTGCCAGCGTGTACGTAATGATCAATTCGCTCTTTGTTAGCTAAGTATAGTGGACTGTCAGGCTGTTTGGCTGGGGCTAAGACGTGCTCGAGATGAAGAGATTTGCCAGGAATGCGCTGTAATAGTTTGCCACTTAACATCTGGCAGGCAATAGCGAATGCACCATCTTCATGACCCCATCCTACAAAGCCCGTATCAAAGCCACGCACGAGCTCCATGAGATCTCGTCTAACTATGATACAGCCACCTAACGGTTGGTTGCGGGTATATTGGGTCAGGTGCTGTTGCCAGTTGCTGGTTTCGTCGGCGAGTAGCATTTTGGTTCCAGTAAAA
>CAYJDY010000140.1:0-2105 GCA_964369045.1 uncultured Candidatus Saccharibacteria bacterium | reverse complement strand
CGGGCGAGTCGGAGCAACAGAACATCAACTTCAACATGTTCACCGATTGGACCACGGCTGTGATCCGGTCCACGATGAAAGACCTGATCAAGGCCGACATCCTTGCGAAGTTCGGGGTCAACATTCCGAAGTCGGCCATCAAGGTCGAATGCCCCGAATGATCCTCTCGCCATACAGCCAGCCCGGAGACGCCTGATGCACACCTTCGAGCGCCGCAAGCTGGAGGTCTTCTTCGCCATGCTGACGACGGGCTTTGGCGCTTGGCTGCTGTTCCCGGCGCAGGCAATGGACGCGCCCGCCTTTACTCACGTCCGGGGCATGGCTGACGAAATCGCATGGGGCGGGCTGTTCCTGTCCAACGGCATGATGCACTGCACATGGCTTGCGGTGAACGGCGCGCGGTGGTGGTCGCCGATCCTGCGGTTCTGGGCGGCGTTCGGGTCGGCCAGTCTTTACCTGATCTGGGCTGCCAGCATCGCCGCCTATGACCCATCTTCAACCGGGGTCTACACCTACAGCGCCTTGGCCGTCGGTGCCATCGCCTGCTGTGTCTTTGCATGGCGCGATGCGCTGTCAGCCATGAGGATGCACCGTGCTATCGCTGATCACCCCTGAGAACCTGCCCGAAATCCTGACGGCCATTGGCGTCATCATCACTGCCATCGGAGGGATGACACTTTACCGCGTTCAGAAAGAGCCGCCGAAGCTTGGAACAAAGGACGCGGTAGCCTTGGCGCTGGCCGAGAACACCCGCGCCACGCTGGCAATGGTGGATGCGATGAAGGGGCAGAACGACCACTTCGCAGACAACAACCGGATGTTTGGACACATCACCGGGGCCGCCGACGAGATGGTCAAGGATCAGGCCAAGATGCTGACCGAGATTCAGCGGCTGCGGGAAAACAGCGACATGATCCGGGACGCGGCCAACCGGCTGAAGTGTTAGGACGCCAACCCCGCCGCCCCGCGCGGCAAGCATGAGGACATGCGCATGACCCCTGCAACCTTCTTTGCGGCCATCAGGCCCGCGTTCGGCAACCGGCTGTCGCAGCCCCAAGTGGACGGGATGCAAGCCATCCTTGACGCAGCCCGCGCGGCCAAGGTGACGGACGCGCACCACGTCGCGCACATCCTGGCCCACGTTCGCCGGGAAACGGGCGGCTACATGTCGCCGATCAAAGAGACGGTCATGCCGTCGCACAAGAACAAAAACCCGACTGACGCGGAAGTCATGCAGCGGCTGGAACGGGCTTGGGCGCGCGGGCAGTTGCCTTGGGTCAAGAAGCCATATTGGCGCGACGGTGAGTTCGGGCGCGGGCAGATTCAGCTTACCCACGCCAAGAACCGGGCCAAGTTCGGCATTGCCGACCGGGACGATCTGCTCAAGCTTCCCGTGTCGGCTCGGGTGGCCGTGGTCGGGATGCGCGACGGACTGTTCACCGGCAAGAAGCTGTCGGGCTACACCTTCCCCGCCGCGCTGGACGCCGCGCCGAAGAACAACCCGCGCCGGATCGTGAACGGGCCGGACGGGTCCGACGCCGAGGTTGCCAAGTTCCACCGGCAGTTTCACGCGGCGCTGGTCAAGGCGGGGTGGTCGGAGGCTCATGTTAAGGAAACCCCGGTTTCGGCAACACGTCCCGCGCCTCATGTTAACGCAGAGGCCCCAAAGACGCCCGCACAGCGCGAAGTCGCGCCGAAGCCGTCACAGGGCGCAGAAACCGCCAAGACCGTTGCAGGAGGCGCTGCTGGCGCGGGGCTGGTGGTTGCCGTGCTGGCGTTCGGTTCGGACGTTGCGCAGGCGTGGCATGACGGATGGGTGTGGGTCTTTTCGTTCTTCAACTGAGGGAAACAGCATGAAGTTGGTCGATAACTGGAACAAGGCTTGGACCTGGCTGTCCATGTGGTTCATCAGCGCCGCGCTAGTCTGGGAGGGCATCCCGGCAGAGGCAAAGGACGCGGCGCTTTCGGACACGTCGCAGGGCCGGATCACCATCGCGCTTCTCATTGCCGCTGGTGTCGGGCGCATGGTCAAGCAGAGCGAGACGGCGCAATGAGCGTCGTCAGCTTCCCCAAGCGCGAGGAAGAAGCGGTCATCTTCGTCTGTG
>CAYJDY010000139.1:0-2117 GCA_964369045.1 uncultured Candidatus Saccharibacteria bacterium | reverse complement strand
AATTGCAGCGCATTGCCGAAGTTGCGAACGCAATGGTTGGCAAGGAGCGCGACCAGACCATCCACCAAGCCAAGCGCATCACCGAACTAGAGGCAGAGTTGGATGCGGCGAAAATAACCATCGAGCAAAGCCTTGATTTTGAGCCTGACGAGAATCACACCATTGCCGATATGGCAAATGTTGGCAGGTCGTTAATGGCCGACATAAAAATTTATAGGCCGGATTACTGCTGGAACGAGCGCCCATCCGAGATTGTTGGCGATCTGAGCGAACGCATCACCGAACTAGAAGCCAGCCTAGCCGATAGCAACGAAGCGTTGCAAGTGATGGGGCTGAAACTTGCTCATGCAGAAGCGGATCGCGCCGACTTCATGGAAATTGCTAAAGAACGTTCGGCCAGATGCGTACAGATTGCCGAGCATCGCAGCCAACTAGCGGCGCAGTTGCAAAGCCATTCGGCCAACACAGTTGGCGGGCCGACTCCCGTTATGGATGCAGCGCCAGCGTCCGATCACGACAAGATTGTTTCTTGGAATTGGGTGCTGCGCTCCATTGAAAACAATCCTGATCATGCGGTAATTATTTCCCGCACACCGGTAGGCCTTTGCTTTACGCATGGAAATCCCGTTCCAGAGCTTGAGGACGCAAATGAGCTATTGCGTGATGCCCTAAAAGAATTGGTTGAACTAAAGGACATGAAGGAGATTCTTGACGCAAACGAATCAACGCCTCTTAAGGTGTGGTCGATTGAGGAAGAATACAGAGAGCGCAAACCGAAGGCGTGGGCGCTTGCCCGAGCGGTTTTGAACGACACAAATCCCGTTATGGATGCAGCGCCCGCGTGTGAGCGGTTGGTGATGGACGCGGGGCGGCTAAGTCAATATTTCTGCGACGAAGAAGATGTCTACTCCGATGTTGGCGATTACCTTGATAACGCGCAGCCCGACATTGGCGACACGTTTGAATTGACCAAGTGTTATGCCGAACGCAAGCCGACAGAGTTTCGCGTGATAAGTCGCGGACTGGACATTACGGGCGAACCAATCATTGACGTTGAGGAAATAGGCGAGGACACCCGCACCGCTGGCGAGTCGGATAGCTAGAGCGATGGCCGAATGAAAAAGGAGAAGTGATGGACATTGAAGAATTGAAGCCATGCCCGTTCTGTGGAAGCGGTGTTCTCCACAAAAATAACCCTGAGAAAATGGGGCGCACATTTTTTGTGTCATGTGGCTTCTGCGACTGTCGTGGCGCGTGCCTTCCAACAGAACAGGGAGCCGTAGACGCATGGAACACTCGCGCAGACGAGTTTGCTGCTATGGCGAGGGACGCAGAGCGGCTGCGGGCTTATGCTGCAAAGCTGCGTAAGGCCCGAGACAAAGCAAGTCGTAATTGAGGCATAGTGACCGCGTTTCTCCCTATAGCGACGCTCCCCCTCCTAAGGGGAATGTCGTTGGTTCAAATCCGACCGAGGGCACCATCACTTTTCATAGGGGAAAACGATGATTTTCCCTGCTAAAATCGAGGCTGAAATGGAAAAATCAAATGTTGCGTTGTGTGGGGCTACGTTTGGGGAAGTTGGGTTGTCTGGTCGTAATTTAGGCATAGGAGACTGAAATGGAATGGATTAGCGTAAAGGATCGGTTGCCGCAACCGGGCAAACCAGTCTGGATTCATTGCGTAGGGCAACTCACCGGACTACGCGCCGTGTGGATGCCACAATACTTCGCCAGCACAGAAAACTACGGCGAGTATGAAGGCGATGTTGAATTTGAGGACGGCGACGAGGATACCGCCTACTGGCCGAGCGGCTGGTACGAGTGGAACGGGTTCGAGGATATGCACTGGCAAGTCGAGCGCCCGCCTACCCACTGGCAACCCCTACCCCTGCCTCCGAAGGAGGCTGAGTGAACTTTCAACGCGCCCGCAGTTTGGCAGAGTACGACAAGCGATGCCCTGTGACTGATGGTAAACACGACTGGCGATATGCCAGTGATGCGCCGGGGTGGAAAATTGGCGATGCTTGCGCCAGGTGCCAACGTTGCCAATTGAAAGGTATCCGGCCACCTAACGCGAGTACAGGGCGCTCAGACACTTAATGGCACAGGGTTTACGCA
>CAYJDY010000138.1:0-2127 GCA_964369045.1 uncultured Candidatus Saccharibacteria bacterium | reverse complement strand
TTGATGATACCACCAAAACTGATTATTTTTTGTCCTCTTGTACGCGTATATTAAAAAACGAGCAAGAAAACGCACCTATTGACCCAAATGACAAAAAAGTAAAGTGTGGTGATTGCAAGTATTACACTTTTGATTGTGAAAAGGGGATAGAGGTTACTGATGAGAACACCTTGCATGTGTGCAAGTTTTTTGAGGTGTATGTAAAACATAGCACGATTGATATGGAGATTTTTTAACATGACAACCAACGAAACAACAACGCCCCCCAGTAACCCGTTTGTTTTTGGACTGCCAAAGCAACCCGAAGGTGTGAGATGCCGTAGGTATTATAAAAAGGGGAAAAAAACTACTTATGAAGATACTTTACCCTTTTGCAAGTGCTTTGAGATTAAGACTTATGCCGATGGTTTGACACTGAAAGCGAACGCCTGAAAATCAGGAGTTAAAGATTAAGGGTGTATCTTTTCGGATATGCCCTTTTTTATTAGCCATAATGTTATATTATAACAAAAACTAGCCCCATTCTAGCCCCAACAGGCCGCACGCTATGACACCTAAACAAGAGTTATTTGCTCAAGCATACCTTGAGACTAGCAACGCCTCCGAAGCGTATAAACGCGCCTACAACACGCAGGCGAACGCCAACACTGTTAATCGTAAAGCCTCGCAATTATTGAAACATCCCGAAGTCATTAAACTACTGGCAGACTTGCAAGCCATACACCGCCAACGCCACACGATCACGATGGATCATATTTTGCAGGAATTAGAACAAAGCAGACTATTAGCCCTTGAGAATATCCAATGCTCGGCAGCGATCAGCGCAACAATGGGGAAAGCTAAGCTATTGGGATTAGATAAACAGGTAATTGAACACAAAGGGGCTTTAACGCCACCCGTTTTTAATTTTGTTGGAGTAAAGCCTGTAAGAGACTTAACCGAAGACGAACTAAATATAGAACTGGCAAAATATGGAATAGACTTAAGAGCCAATATAAAACAGGCCATGAAGGAACTCCATTAAGAGTATTAGGCTATCACTTATTTTCGACCAATAAAACGAAAGTCAAATTCGACCAGAGCTAGGTGACAGTCAAGCAGGTGACAAAGTAGGTGACAGAAAAAACGACTCCGCAAAACATTACTACGCAGGGAACTACGCAGCAAAAGCCCCTTTTTAGTTTCGCGCAAAAACCTTTCGCGCAGCACTTCGCGCAGCAAATGCCTATATTTTTTGGCTAACAGAGCAAGTGCTAACAGTAAAATAGTGGTTGACAGAAAAAAGACTCCGCAAAGAACAAGTCCGCAGCAAAATGAGGGTGACAAACAACTAGGTGACAAGGTAGGTGACAGAAAAATCAGGGTGTAAACAAGGATGGTGTAAACACTAAAACAGGGTGCGGACAAAGACTACGCACAACATTACTACGCACCGAACTACGCAGCTAAAACAGGCTTTTTTAGTGCGCAAAAAATAGTGCGCAAGGTAGTACGCAGCAAAACAGGCTATATTTTTTTGGTTGACAGAAGCGCGGTTGACAGCTTGGTTGACAGAAAAAAGACTCCGCAAAGATTTACTCCGCAGCGATGTCCGCAGCAAAATGATGGTTAACAGTTTGTTGGTTACCAGTGAGGTTAACAGCAAAAAAGCCCTGTTCATAATCGACCGTTTATGAACATACCTGTTCAATAGTTTTAATAGTGTTCATAAAATAGATGTTTTAGTTTTGGCCATGTTCAATAAGATTTTAACTTTATGAACAGCTTTATGGTTATATAAAGTTACCCTTACCTTAGTGCAATCTTAGGGTAGTACACATCAAGCGCATAATCTTGTTGTAATCTTGCTTAATGCCAACAGATAAAAACTATTGTCTAAGCAAATAGTAAATTCTATGTGTTGGCAGTCTTGCCGTTACCTTGCCGTAATCTTGTTGTGATTGCTTTAAAACTAGGCTTTTTAGGGGGTAGCAAAAAAAATAGGGGGTATTTTTGGGGGTATTTTTCAATAAACAGTAAAATAAAATCGTTATAAAACAGTATATTATCAGTTTAATTCGATTATCGGTGGGGTCTTCACATTGATAAAATAGTGTTTTTACCATCAAAACTAATTATTGATTGCAC
>CAYJDY010000137.1:0-2130 GCA_964369045.1 uncultured Candidatus Saccharibacteria bacterium | reverse complement strand
GTCCACCAGCCCAGGTGGTAACGCACCCATTCGTGCAGCGGGATCTGCGCCTTACGTGACACCACATCGGACACGTTCAGGAAAGCGTCCGCTGCCGGGTTCGCGGCGCGGACTGCCTGCGTCGCACCTTCAGTCGTGGACAGGTCGTAGCGTTCCGGGTTCGCACCCCAGTGCACGAATAGGAACTCGGGATCCTCTAGTTCGCCCGCGTTCACCTTGTAGCCGTACTCGTGCAGCTTCCCGGCCATCGAATCCAAGTCCGCGCCCGGTGTCGTCGTGTCCACTAGTAGCGAATCGGAACGCTTTGACAGGCCGTTAGCGATGACCAGGTGAACGCGCTCTTTGTTGCCGGTCCATTCGTGGATTTCGTCACCGAAGAACGCGCTAGGCCGCTGCCCGTCGTTCGTACCGGCAACCGCTGCCACCTTGTACGCCCGGCCCGGCCCGCCCTTCACCTGAACCTCGCCCTCGAAGGCGTCGAACAGTGGCGACAGGGTGGGCGATTCCTTCACGCAGGTGCGCAGATCGCCGAACAGTAGATCCGCCTGCTCGTAGCTGGCGGCAGCAACCGGGATTACAGCCGATTCCTGGGTGGCTAGAAGGTAGGCGGCGATCCACGCGGCGAGCGGGGTTTTCCCGTTACCCTTCGGAACCTCCAACAGCGCGCGCCGGTAACGGCGGGAACCGTCCTCGCGCAACTCGAACAACCAGATCAGGAACAACTTCTGAAATAGTTCGAGTTTCACCGGCTGGCCGAACCGATCACCTTCGCCGTAGCGGCAGTTACGTTCGATCCAGCGGATGACTTTCGGCCCGTCCGATGGTGCGTCAGTTAGCGGCGGGTGGCTTGCCGGTTCCGGGACGGATTCAGGCCAGGGAAGTTCTCGGGTCATCGTCTACCGCCTCAGCATCGGCGTTCAGATCGGCAAGGGTGCGCTGTGCCTCCCCGAACTGCACGCCAAGCTTCAGACGGGCTAGCGGGGTGAGACCGAACTCGGCCTCCAACTTCGTGATCTTCGACTCCAGGGTGAGCGCGTGGGAGTACAGCGGATTCAGTACCGCCGCCTTACCCGTTGCGCCGCCCTGTGCCAGTCGGCCCTGTTTGCGTGCTGCAGCGATACAGCGCGCCCATTCGTCGTACATCGTGAATAGCCGTTCCAGTGCCACCTGGTCGGCTTCAGTCACTAGCGAGGACACGTCCGAACGCCAGAACCGTTCCCACTTTTCGCGGGTCGGCTTCAGTAATCCGGCAGGTGGGGATGGTGGTTGCGCTGTCGGGACGGGGATCAGGGTCACGTCTTGGGTGACGCGGTTCTGCCGCTTATCGGCGGGCTTACGTACCGGCGGCATGGCACCCCCTAGATGTTGTGGTTCTGTACGGCAGAGAAGTTCACTTGGCCGGGGTCTTCCGGGGGGTCGTCTGCCCGCAACTTTTGGGCACCCCCGGCTAACTTCCCCCGCCGTTCGGTGTGTTGTTACATCACGTCGATGATGTGTTTCGTTTCGCGATTCGGATTCGCGTTCTGTTTCACTGTCTATGCGTAGGTGGTACTAGGTAGGCATGGCACACGGCACCGTGGTGGGGTACTGGGGGTGGGCTACCTGTGTAAGCGTGCGCTGGCACGGTGCGCTAACGGATGGTGTGCACGCTGCGCGTGGTCGTTGCGTGTAGTGGCTGCGTGGTGCAGGTGTAGGCCGGTGCCCCTATCCCCCGTGCTTCATCGTGGTTTCGTTCTTGCCTTGTTCGATCGTGCGATGTTGCATGACCGGTGGGCGGGCAGGAGGGGGGAGGCAGGGTCCCCCGGTATTACATGGTCGGCTTGCCACGGGTCCCCCGCCCTTTCATTCTGTCCGCATACCCAGCAGGTTTCAGCGGTGGCGCGTACTGCTGCAGCGCGTGCCGCGTAGTCCCCGCTGTAGTGGGGGCGCACCCTCCCCCCCTCAGTTT
The DNA here is from genome assembly GCA_964369045.1 of uncultured Candidatus Saccharibacteria bacterium. Lineage (GTDB taxonomy): Bacteria > Patescibacteriota > Saccharimonadia > Saccharimonadales > AWTP1-31 > CAYJDY01. Next base: position 182 of record CAYJDY010000137.1, on the reverse strand, counting down.
TGCGGAAGCATTCAGGGCAGCGGGACTTACTGCTCGGGGTGCCACAGTCCAGGCATGGCTTCAGCACAGCGCCCGCGCTATCCCATCGGGTAGCTCGATGCGTGGTGTGTGGATCTGGTGCAGCGCTGTCGGGTCAGCCACACGCCAATGCACACCGGTGGGTTTGTCCGGTAGTGGGTTGA
>CAYJDY010000136.1:0-2162 GCA_964369045.1 uncultured Candidatus Saccharibacteria bacterium | reverse complement strand
TATTTTAATACAGAAATCAGGGACGCTGTTAATAAATTAATTGAACTCAAAAGCAAGAACTATGTCAAAGGGTGACTACTATTTCCCGCTATATTATCAGCGTCTTTTATCCAGTACAATAGGGTGGACTGATTCAGAATTTGGCACCTATCTCCGGCTACTGATCTACCAATTTGATAACGGATTTATACCTGAAGACTTACAAAGGCTATCCAGAATATCGCCTGGGGTGAAACGAAATTGGCGAACATTGTCCGACAAATTTATTTCAATCGGCGACGGCAAGCTAATCAATCCGGTGATGGATGAAATATACAAAGAGATTCAGTGTAAGAAGCTGAAAAACAGCACAAATGGCAAGAAAGGAGGTAGGCCAATAAAAAACCCAAACGAAACCCAAACGAAACCGAACGGTTATGTTTCGGTTTCTGAAAACGAAACCCAAATGAAAGCCATACCAATAACCAATAACCATAATACTAAAGTAGATACAGTCATTACAGTAGAAGAAGCGGCGACGGCTGAACCTGTCGGGTCAGAAAAAGTAAAAACAATAGCCAACGACGTTTGGAAAGACGAAATCTGGAAAGGGCAAATTTGTATGGGTTTATCACTAACGGTTGAAGAATTAAAAAAATGGCTTGCTATGTTTAATTCGAGCATTGCAAGCGACACAGTTGCTAACTTCGACAAATCTGCATACAAAAAAATGTGCCGTGGATGGATCCAAAAGCAAAAGCAAAAAGGGACTACCGTAGAAACCGGAGTATCAAAAACTTCATCATCCCCGGCATTAACCCGTTTATAACGCATTTTAAAGCGATTTAAGGCATGGAATTTAAAAAGGATATAAACTACTCAATCGAATTAGAAAACGCCGTTTTGGGCATCTGTACGCTTGTGGCAGGGTCTTTCGGCAGGGTTTACGGAGTTTTGGACAAAAAGTGCTTTTACGGAACCGGAAACCAGGTAGTTTTTGGAATAATCAGCGAAATGTACACAACCGGCTTGCCGATTGACCTGTTTACTGTTATTGACCAGATAAAGCGTGTTAAAGGAATCCATCAGCTTGAAGGATTTGATACCTCTTATTTTGTGGCAAGACTGCAAAACAGCGTTGTTAATGACAGCCATTTAGAATACCATTGTCACATTATCAAGAGTTTATGGATGGAAAGGGAGATAGCAATTTTGACTAACGGAGGGATGGGCAAGTTAGAAGGTAGTGTGCAACAGCAGGTAAGGACTATACAGGATAAACTTTTTTCCCTGCAAACTAAGGCCGCCGAACATGATTGGGTTGATATGACGCAACTCATGGTTGATTTGTACAGGCACCAGGAGGAAATGAAAATAACAAAAGGCGTAGGTGTTGCTACCGGTATGCCGTCGCTTGACAAGGAAAACGGCGGATTTCAGAACGGTCAGTTAGTTGTAATTGGCGCAAGGCCATCGGTAGGGAAATCTGCTTTTATTGGCGGCATTGCTATTGAAATGGCCAAGAAGTCAAAGACGGTAGGGTTTATTTCCCTTGAAATGTCCAATACCGAAATAGCTGCAAGATTGGCGGCATACGACACAGAAACCGATTTTAATGTGGTTTACAGGGGGCTTTACAGGGACACGAACGAAACCCACCGGCTTTATGACCGGATAGCTCAATCCACCTCAACTTTGCCTATTTACGTTTCGGATAAAACAAAAGTGAATATTCCTGAAATAAGGGCGAAGGCTGAAAAACTAAAGGCCACACAAGGGCTTGACTGTTTGTTTATAGATTACTTACAGTTAGTCAGTTCGGTAGGTGGTAGTTATACAAGGAACCGGGAAAACGAAATAGCCGAAATGAGCAGGGGTTGTAAGATAATGGCAAAAGAGTTGAATATACCGGTAGTCCTTCTTTGCCAGTTGAACCGGGAAGTAACAAAGCGTAAGGGAGATGAAAGATACCCACAACTTAGTGACCTGAGGGAATCCGGTTCAATAGAACAAGATGCCGACGTTGTAATGTTCCTGCACCGGGATTTCATGTCAGGTTATGAATTTGATGAAAGTGGACAAAGTACTGAACGTAAGGCTGATCTGGTTGTTAGGAAATGGAGGAACGGTAGGAGTAATTTTATCATTCCGTTAGACTTTGACCCGCCAAAGATGAAGTTTTC
>CAYJDY010000135.1:0-2172 GCA_964369045.1 uncultured Candidatus Saccharibacteria bacterium | reverse complement strand
AGAAGTACGTGCAGTACCTGGACGAAGAACTAGCTGAATGGGATACTGGAACCTGCGGCGATCCACCACCTACTGTCCTACTAATCTGTGCCACTCTGACCGACCTCATCTCCGCCAAAAGTAGAACCAGAGGCTTACTAGCAGAAATATGGGAGCATGAGGATGAAGACAGGCCACACATACAGTTCACGACCACAGAGAAGCTGACAGAGCACGGGGTACTCAACCAAAAGATTTGGGAAGAGGCGTAATGTAGTAACTTACCAAGAACCACAATAGGCTCGACTACGTGCAGTTGCCAAACTCAAAGCATCTGGGTATACTACACTACATAAGCGTGTTCCTAATATATGAATATTCGTTCATGTATTCCACCACTGAGGTAAACATGTGAGGGTACATTAGCAATACAACCTAAAGAAGCTAACGCCAAGAACTTCGTTTGTAGCGTTAGTATAAAGTTATAGAAATATAAAAAGGAAATTTCATTCATGCAACCAATCTGTAACCTTGCCAACACCGGCACCAACATAGCTCTTATTATTGCGGCAGCTTTTGGCGTTATCGCCATCGCCAGCCTCATACTCTACCAACTCAAGACCGGCAAAGCCTTTTCAAAAGGCTTCTTTGCGCTTCTTTTAGTGTTTGGCATCATTGGTACATTAGTACTCTCACCAGCTGCTACTCATGCCGCTACAACTGATTGTCCTAACGGCTCACAAGCTACCCAGTCCTCTGTTACTTGTCCTGAAAACTGGGTTGTGGTTCCAGGCAATAGCGCCTACAACACCACTGACTTCTGTGTGATGAAATACACTGCTAAGCAAGCTGGCGCTACTGTTACTAGTAGCTTTGATATGACACTTTCACTTTTCACTGATAGCACTTGGTCTACTGGTGGTACTTGGAGTATTCAACTTTCGGGTTCGGTCAATACTATCGTTGGCCCATTCCCGTATAACGTGGACGCCGAGACGGTAGCAGCAGCACTAGAGGCAGTAATCGGTGAAACTGTTACCACTAATGATAGCGGTGTGGTTGAGAATGCCAGTCAGGCCCGTTTCTATTGGACTTCGCCCACCGATGACTGGCAGGCTAATCTTGATCTAACTGATCTAGAGCAAGATAACGGGCCAGGTTTGTACAATATACAGATTGATGCAGACGATAACTCTTCCGCATCTGGTGGCATTGCCACCAGCCAAGCCGCTAGTACCCCATGGGTAAATATTTCCCAGACTGACGCTATTGCCGCAAGCCAAGCCGCCGCTCCAGGTGCTCACCTGATCACCGAAAACGAATGGATGACTATTGCCCATAACGTACTAGCTAACCCAGCTAACTGGTGTGACGCTGACGGTAGTAACTGTGGTAACGCACCTGGTACATCTGGTAAAGTCTTGGCGTCCGGTCATAACGATTCTTCACCCAATATGCCACTGGAGTCCTCTATAGACGACTCTCAGGCCTGCTATGGCACCGTTACGCAGGGCGTTAACACCGCCTGCGGTAGTGAAGCGGGAACTCAAAAACGAACCCTGACGCTCAGTAATGGCTCAGTCCTGTGGGACTTAGTTGGAAACGTAGGTCACTGGACAGCTAGTACTGAGACTCGGGGTAATTTGCCGAGCTTTAGTGGCAACGGTGGACTACTTGAATACAATCTCGACAGTGGTTTTGGACTTAGCGTAGTAGATACTTGGGGTACGCTAGCCTACACTAACCCTGCTATCCAGAACCCCGCCGCCGCTAGTTGGGGTGCAGGTCAAGGTGTCGGCTTCCTGATTTCGGACTTTTCGTCGGGTTCTTCTACGGTCGTGGCGTTCTATCGGGGTGGCGCCTGGGGCTATGGACCGTATGCCGGGACGTTTGCGCTCATTCTCGGTTATACGCCGTCCGGTTCCGATTCGGGTGTCGGTTTCCGTGCTGCCCTGTAATACCTGTTGCTTAGCGCTTACCACTTGTACACTTAGCGCTTAATGGCTTTTGTCTTAACACCTTGGCTGCCGCCCCGCGGCACGCCAGGGAAGTACGTGCCGTTAGGCACGCCAAGACAAATTTTGTAAAATATATCTACCTGTTATGACTAAAACAAAGCCCTCCTCTATGACTGCTCCAGATGATCTGCTCATCTACACCAAAATGGGTGACTTTCTGTCGTGGTTATTCCCG
>CAYJDY010000134.1:0-2200 GCA_964369045.1 uncultured Candidatus Saccharibacteria bacterium | reverse complement strand
AGCCATGACACGAGCGGACGAACAAAAGTTATTCGCTCTCCATACTCCGCCCTGTAGACAACACAGATCTCATCATTTTCTTCTTGAAATGCTAGACCTAAAACCTTATAGGCCTTGTCCAAGGTCTTATAATGCCGATACTCTGCCCCGACTTTAACCTGCGTCTTTGCCTTATCAAGTTCTAGCCTAAGTTGGCTCTGTTCTTTATGTGTTTTACCCATTTCAAAATTATAACAAACGAAAACTTTAAAGAAGTTCCATCATCCAACTTAGGAAATCACGGCTTAGTGCTGTGGTTATCTTCTCTCTACTGCGCGCACCGCAGCCACCAAGGTTGAGATAGTTTGGATTTTAGTACGAAACACTTAAAAGAATTTACATAAAATGTTGGATATTTCCTAGAAGGTTACAGCTGAGTACAGTGGGCAGTTTCTTGTCGAAACCTGAGACGTACGGCTATAACCGCCTAAACAGTTACAGCTGGATGCTGAGTTAACCTTCTCTTAGAGTAACGGAGCAAACCGTATCTATAATACGGTGCCGTGAGTAACGCAAAAGAAAAGTTGGCTCAGCGCCAGAAGAAATGGTGGCATCGATAGCTTGCTATCGAACAGACCATTTCGGTGTAACTGTTTAGGCGCCGACGCGGTCTTTGCGCTGCTTAGCCTTAGCATTCTGCTCAATATACTCAATAATCTTCTCGGCCACGTTCCTGCTCGTCACCTTCTCGATACCAAAGCCTGGGCTTGGATTTACTTCGAGGACAAGTGGACCTCGCTCGGAACGCATCATGTCAACACCGCAAATAGATAGCCCCATAGCCTTGGCTGCTTTGAGAGCAGTCTTTCGCTCTTCATCAGTGAGTTTTACGAGCGTACCTTCACCGCCTTGGTGAATATTAGAACGAAAATCATCATCCAGACTTTGTCGTTTCATACTGGCAACAACTCTTCCGCCAACAACGAAAGCACGGATATCTTCACCGGCAGATTCAGCAACAAACTCTTGCACCAAGAAGTTCACACCCTCAACATAGAAGGCTTGCATTACCGCCTGCGCAGCTTTTTTAGTTTCGGCCAAAACCACGCCGTTACCGTGTGTTCCACGGGCAACCTTGATAATTAATGGCGCTCCACCTGCCTGCTCCACAACATCATCTACATCACTGGTTTCACGAGCAAAGACAGTTTTTGGAATACCCACATCAGCACGGGCAAGAATCTGCATTGAGCGAAGCTTGTCGCGAGAACGATTGATCGCAATAGAGCTGGCCGTCGTATAGACACCCTGCATTTCAAACTGTCGAACCATAGCCGTGCCGTATTTGGTAATACTCTGGCCTATGCGAGGGATAATTGCATCAATATCAGTCAGATCTTCACCACGATATCGAACAACTGGGCGGCTCTTCTCTACCGTTACATAACATTCAGCATGGTTGATAACACGAACACTGTGTCCCCGTTCGATTGCAACCTGTTTGAGTCGTTTTGTAGAGTAGTTTCCGGGTCCGCGAGATAAGATTGCAATATTCATACTTCTCTACCATCCTCTTCATCGCGGGGAAAATCAATATTATATTGTTTTTTTAGGCTTATTCGGTCCAGGCTTGTCTTTGACGAATCGATCAAAAATCGATCGTTCAGTAGCTTACGTCCAAGTAAAACTGGATATATCTTCTTGGAACGGTTGGCTAGGGTGAAGCGAGAGGTAAATACTTTTGCGCCAATTCTAACCTTAAGACTGACTTCATAGCGCTCTTCACGGGCACCAAATGAGTTCGAAACCCAAACTTGTTTGTACTTATCGGTCGTAATGCCCTGAGACATAGCACCACACACAGGATGCCCTCCTAAAAGCTCAAAACTGAGGATACCATCTTGCTCCTTAATATTGCTTGCGTGTACTGCTGAACGGTACGCACCTGTATCAATTTTTGAGGGTACTTTTAAGATATCCGGGGCAAGAAAATCCAAGAACTCGGAGCGGCCGATAATGACTTTGTGAAAATCGTGTTTTGTAGGCATAAGCTGTATTATAGTACGAAGTGTCTTACAAAAATCAGAAATACTATTTGGATATATTAACATAGTTTTGTATAATTTGCAATATGTCACACATACTCATCGTTGGTCAAAAATTCTCTTCCCTAACCAGTTATCTGGCCGACCACGGCCATACCTATACCCAGTTACGTGAC
>CAYJDY010000133.1:0-2202 GCA_964369045.1 uncultured Candidatus Saccharibacteria bacterium | reverse complement strand
CTTCACTGTCGAAGTAATAATCTTGTCCATTAAGAACATTCTCAATCTCTTTTTCAGTTAAGAATCCTGCATAACGGTCACGAACCATCTTGTGAATCTTCTTACGACTAAAAGTTACATAACTGTGTTGTTCATGCTCCTTTCCTCCGTACATTGAGCTAGAGGTATGTACCATCATGTCTGCATCTTCCGATAAACTGTAAGAGTGGCACGAAAGGTAAATTAGCGTAGCTGCTGATGCACAAGTAGATTCAATGAAACCGTGTACGTGCGCTTGTGACTCACGTATTGAGTTCACAATCATGTTAGCTGTAGCTAAACTACCACCACCTGAGTTGATACGAATTAGCACTTCATCGTTTGGTGAAGCTGATCGTAGAACATCACACAACTCAATATAGTCACTAGCCTCACCAATATCGTCTACTAAGTAATACTCGTACAGTGTAGAAGTCATTTCCTTTCGCAGTAGACGATTAGACATATCTGAAATTGGCAATAATGGCAACACATCAAAATCTGAATTGTTTGTCGTTTTACCAACCTTACTTAAAACTTTACGTTTCATTTATTTCTCCTTATTTGAATTTAGACACTAACACAGCAATCGTTACTTCTTCATCATACTTACCATCAACTAACTCTGCTAAAGTTTGCATCTTCTCAACACCAACTTTATTTTTTATAGTTTCACTTAAACTTTTATCATCAAACATATTATGAAGTTGTTTAATAACTTCATCAACTTGCTTAAAGTCGTCTTCTGTTAAAGAACAAAGCACGTCAACCAATTGATGCTGATTAATCATTTTAAATCTCCTTGATAAAACCATAATATTTAAGCTCACCTTGCTCTCTAGCAAGGGTTGCATCTTCTTTCTTTTCAAACCTGCCTAGATTAATCTTCTTACGGTCTTTCATAATGTAGGCATCCCATTTAAGTTTTTGTTTGTTCCAAGAAACTCCTGTTCGACCAGATGTGTTATTTGAGCTTTTTCGTTGATTAAACCCTTGCACACTCGCATCAGCCCATCGACAATTCTCTTTACAGTAGTTACCATTAACATCTATGCGATCTAATGATGTACCCTCTGGTCGCTCACCCATGTCGGTGAAGAACTCTTCAAAAGACAACCATCTTTTACAGACAGTAATACCTCTACCTCCGTAATCAGGATAACCTACTGAATTTGGATTATTACACCGTTGTAACATACCTTCCCAAGTCCCGTAAGACTTAGTACCCACCTTTCCATGTGTTGCAATAGTTTCACGAAGCCTCTCTAGTCTAAAACAACCACAAGAAACCCTTTCCCCACTCTTTAAAGCATCTTCACGGACTTGTTTGACTGTCCCACAGTCACATTTACAAGGTGTGTAAGCTCTGCCATTTTTGATAAAGGACTTACCAATTACAGTAAGTCGATTAATTTTATCACCAATATTAATACTAACTGACATAACCACCCTCTCGTTCAAAGGCAATAACCAATTGTTTAACCATTTCTGAACGAACAATATCATCATGGTTGAATCGAATAACACCAACATCAGGGATATAGTGTTTTAACACAACACCCTCAAACCACTTTAAGCCGTTATCTTTTGTATCTGACTGGGCATTATCACCTATACATACCAAACGACAGTTTTCACCAAGTCGTGTTGTTAGTGCTTGCATCTCTCCAATAGTGGTGTTGGAAGATTCGTCCACAATTACAATACAATTATCAAAGCTACGACCACGTATGCTTTCTAACGGGGCTAACTCAATCTTATCAGCAAGTAACAATTGTTCCTCAACCATACCTTTACCTAGCACATCAGATAAATAACCAATTAGAGGTAACACAAAAGGACGTAGCTTCTCAAGATCAGAGTTTGGTTTAAAACCTGTAGTACGTCCTGATACAGCAACATAAGGTCGGGTAATTACAATCTTTTCGATATTCCCTGCTAACAATTCAGAAGCAGCATATCGACAAGCTAGATAGCTTTTCCCTGTCCCTGCGCTACCAGTACCAATAGTGATGATGTTTTGTTTCATACTCTTTAAGAATTGATCTTGGTGTTGATTCTTTGGTTGAATATGAATTGCTTTACCACGTTGTTGACGATCTTCCTCCCATTTCTGTTTAGGTTCACTCCCACCAACATGATTCTTCTTGTTTTCACGGTTGTTAGTATTACGATTAGATCGCT
>CAYJDY010000132.1:0-2210 GCA_964369045.1 uncultured Candidatus Saccharibacteria bacterium | reverse complement strand
GCCCGACCGGATTCGAACCGGCGATCTCCTCCGTGACAGGGAGGCATGTTAGGCCAGCTACACCACGGGCCCGCGTTATTGTCTCCTTGTTTGAATGCAAATTGACTTGGCTATACTATCAGTTTTACGGCATTAAAACAAGGGTGGACTCTATATAGAAACTGCTAAAACTATGCCGAGTAGAATCTGACAGCAGAATTACTTAACAGAAGTCGGGCAGTGTAATAGAATAGGCAAGTTGATATGTGCCATCTTAGCTCAGTTGGTAGAGCACCGCTTTCGTAAAGCGGGGGTCGCCGGTTCGATCCCGGCAGATGGCTCCACGTCGTACCAAGTATCACATGCCGGCGAGCGGGTATCGTATAACGGCCATTATGTAGCCTTCCCAAGGCTGAGACGAGGGTTCGACTCCCTCTACCCGCACCAGAAAGATATCAAATAACAGGGCTTATCCTTTTAATAAAAAGCGTGTAGAATTAATCAATATGCCAGTACCTCAAAAATACATACATGATCGCCTTGTGCTCCTGTTTCTCAGCATTACAAGCTTCTTAGCAGTTGTTGGATCGCTTCTCATAATTCTTCGACTCGACAGTGGTAACAAAGGAATTTATTGGGCTCAATACCGTTCTAACTTAGGCATTAGTGCTTATATCCCTGGGAGAATCACAGATATACTCTCATTTGTAGTATTCCTGTTTCTAATTTTCGGAATGAACACACTGCTGAGCATGAAGGTATACCAGCACCATCGTAACTATGCGATTACTGTGCTTAGTCTGGGCACACTGCTAATGATTCTTACTATAATTGTGAGTAATCTTTTGTTAGATTTAAGGTAGTTATGCACGTCAAAGATATAGAAATTCCATATGAATCCGACCGGGGGCGAAGGTATCGTCTGTTCGAGATTCTACCGGGAGTTACGTCTTGGACAATCTTGATTCTGCCATTCGTTCTTAGCTTATTCGTCCCTCAGATAGTCATCTTTATGATCATTACCTATATATTACTGTGGTTCGTAAAGTCCATGGGCATGTTAGTGCGCAACTTCCAGGGAATTAAGCGAATGGACGAATATAAGCTACTGGATTGGCGTGGGATGTTAGGGGACCTGCAGACTGGGGAAGTAACTGATGCGCCTCATATACCAGCATGGCACAGGGAAAACCTGGCTCGTGTAAAGGGTATTAAACCGAATGATCTCTATCATGCGCTGATCATTGCTGCATATAACGAAACGCGAGAAGTTCTAGAGCCAACAGTCCAGTCTGTACTTGAGTCTGAGTATGACATGAAGAAAGTAATTCTGGTGTTCGCTTATGAGGGACGTGATGGCGCACAAGCCGAGAAAGCTGTGCTAGAGCTTGCCAAGGAATACGGCGACAAGTTCGCCTATTGTCTAACGGCTAAACACCCTCTTACGCCAAAAGAAGTTCGAGGGAAGGGCGGAAATATTACATACGCAGCGCGAATCCTCGAAAAGTACCTTGAAGAACAAAAGATTGATCCGATCAATGTCGTTGTAACTACGCTTGATTCGGACAATCGTCCGCATAGCAAATATCTCGCAGCACTGTCATATCTGTACGTCATTTGTCCTAATCCTTTGTATGCATCTTTCCAACCAGTGCCTATATATACAAACAATATTTGGGATGTACCAGCTCCGATGCGTGTCATTGCCACGGGTAACTCGTTTTGGAACATTGTTCTATCGATGCGTCCTCATATGATTCGCAACTTCTCGTCGCATGCACAGGGGATGAAGGCGCTTATCGAGACAGATTATTGGAGCGTCCGAACAATCGTTGAAGATGGGCATCAGTTCTGGCGAACCTACTTCCGTTTTGACGGTAAACATGAAGTCTATCCTCTATATCTACCTATATATCAGGACGCAGTGTTCTCATCTTCATACAGAAAGACACTGAGAATGCAATTCGTACAGCTTAGGCGTTGGGCATGGGGTGCTTCTGATATAGCTTACGTCGTAGACAAGGGCTTCTTTACGAAGAACAAGGTGCCAAAGAGGGATCTTATCATGAAACTCTCGCGATTAGTAGAGGGCCATATTAGCTGGGCAACAGCACCACTAATCTTGGCATTTTCTGGCTACATTCCGGCTCTTTTGAATCCAAAAGACTTCTCGTCAAATCAATTACCAGTAATCGCTGGTCGGATACAGACAGTGGCAATGGTTGGAATCT
>CAYJDY010000131.1:0-2215 GCA_964369045.1 uncultured Candidatus Saccharibacteria bacterium | reverse complement strand
GGCTTGGCCGACTGCATCGCCTTCCTGACTGCGGCGCACGACGAAACCTGATGCCCCGCATCAACCCCAAAGGCATGGCGGCAATCGCTGCCGCTGGCCTGACCTGCTGCTCAGGCGCGCTGATCGCGTTTCTGGGCAAGTGGGAGGGGAAAGGCCAGAACGTCGTCTACGCCGACAAGCTGGCAAACGGTATCCCCACTGTCTGCACTGGCATCACGCATTGGGTGACGGAGACGCCGGTTATCGTCGGCGAGGTCTGGTCCGACGAGAAGTGCGACAGGGAAGTGAAGCAAGCCCTGACCGCCGTACAATCGAACCTGATCTTTTGCTTCGACCTGAAAACAGCGCCGCCGCAGTCCGTTTTCGACATGGCGACCAGTCACGCCTGGAACCTGGGCTACCTCAAGACCTGCGGCAGCCAAGCGATGCAGGCATGGCAGCTTGGACTTTGGGCTACCGGCTGCAAGCGGCTGGCGATATCGGACGGAGGCAAGATGGTCTGGGTCTACGCCAACGGCAAGTTCGTGCGCGGGCTGGCGAATCGGCGGGCTGACGAATGGAAGCATTGCGCGCCATGATGGGCTATGCGCTCATTTTGGCCCCAACCCTAGCAATCGCCTACTGGTCAGCCCATCTTGGCGGTATGCTAGGCCCGGCAGGCTGCATCTGGACGCTGCTGTTGGGCGCGTGCTGCATGGTGTTTTGGAGGATGCGCAGATGATCGACCCTGACCTGAAAGCCGAATGGATCCGCCACGCCGCAGGGCTTGGCCTGTTCTTTACGGGGATCGCGATTTTCTGCATTGCGTGGCAACTGGCGAACGGCTAGTTATAATTCTGGTTATAAATTGCTGTAAAAAATGTACCGGCTTTTATAGGAAATCCCCATGAACGACACGCACGGCGGTTTCATCACGCGGGAATGGCCGTAATGGGCTTCCTACTCGGCCTCATCCTCGGAGTGGCAGGCGGCGGCTACCTCGCCTATCGCTACCACGCCGCCATCCAAGACTGGCTGGATATGAGGGGCGAATGATCCGCGCATGGCTCTGTATCGGCCTTCTGCTGGCCCTGATCGGCACTCACTGGTACGCCTACAGTGCAGGCGTGAGTCGCGAGCGCGACCGCAACGAGGCGGCGGCAACCAAGGCCGCGAACCAGTTCCTGATCGCCCAGAAGGTGCAGGATGACAAACTGGCCGCAGCCTATGACAAGATCGCCCAAGAATATGAACGAGGCAAGAAAGATGCGCAGGCTGTCGCTGACACTGTTGTTGCTGACCTTCGCACTGAGCAGCTACGGCTGCGCCAGCGTTGGATCTGTCCCAAGCTGCCCAAAGCTCAAGCCAGCCCCGGCGAGCCTGATGCAGCCAAGCGAGACCGAGAAGAAAGTTCGGCTCGAATTGTTCGAGCCGCAGCCGAATGCGATCAGCAAGTGACCAAGCTCCAAGACATTATCAGGGCGGATAGGCAGTAATGGCCGAGAACAACCCCATCGCAACTATCTGGAATTACCTTCGCCATCCGATCCAGTCCGTCCGCAACAACCTGACCCAAGGCGCGAACGAATGGCGCGCGCATCCGTTTCAGGAGGGATTGCAGCGCATCATTGGAGTGGGTACGGGACTCGCTACAGGAAACCCGGGCCTCGGCCGCGCAGCAAATAGCGCCGCTGACCGTTTTTTCTCGTGGCTGAACAATCGCGGCAACAACGATTTCGGCCCCGCCAGCGGGCTACAGGGAATCACCAGCCCGCAGGGATCGGACCAAAGCCCGATATCCGGCATGCTCGGCATTCCCGACTACGCGCACGGACAGATCCCGCAAGCCGCCCCCAGCAACTCAGGAAGCGGCGGCAACATGGGAATGGGCAGCATGGGCGGAGGTATGGCCGGTATTACCAGCCCGAACAACTCGCACGGATCACCACAAAGCCAACTGGCTCAGATGTTGGGCCTGACCAACTACCAAGGCAACAGCTCAGACAACGGGCTACCAGGCATCACAAGCCCAGTACCGGAAGGGCAAGGTCCGAACGCAGGAACTCATGCCACGGAAGGACAAGGCCAAACCGCCAATCAGATCATCGGCGACAACCTACAAAGCATCAGCAACATGATCCTGAACGGAAGCGGAGGGAGCCATGGGAATGGAGGATTCAGCGGCGGCCCAAGTTTCGGATACTCCGGCGACACTGCATCGGGCGCACACGGCACC
>CAYJDY010000130.1:0-2238 GCA_964369045.1 uncultured Candidatus Saccharibacteria bacterium | reverse complement strand
CAGCTAGTGAGTAGCTATTCAATTACTGGTAACTCGTCGCCATCTTCATAGATGATGTATTCAGTTCCATTGAATACAATCAACTTTGCGTCACTAGGCATTGGCTCAATCGGGGTAATAACATCATTAATTACTGTAGATGCAATAGTTTTCATTATATCAACTCCAAAGTTAAAGTATTTAGAGTCATTGAGTCTGCCGCGTTAGCTAATTGACCTGTGATTATTAAATCCATAGAGGCTGTAGTGTCAATGGTAAACGATGCAGAGGAGTTATTACGTTGCGCTGTAGCACTGTTCAGGTTTAATAACCAAAAGTTAAATCCTGTCGCAGCCAGACTTGCTGCGCCTGCCACATTGATATTGTTAGCTCCTATTCCTGCCCTTATAGTTTTGTTGTTTGCATTGTTCGTTAAAGCAAAAAACGAAAGAAGGTTTAGCCGCCCTATTAGCCCCATCAAAGCAGCAGGAATTGTAATCGTTAGCAACGTAGTTTGTGCCGTTGTACCCGTCAAAACAATAGGAGTAGCCAAGTTATACAAGATAGTCGGGTGAACTCTAACCCACTTAGTACCGTTACCCCGACACAAGATGCCGTTTTCGCCAACGTCTGTGATACAGATAATCTGACCGCTTGGAGCGACACTAGGCTTATTAGCCCATGTATATTCAGAGATTAAAGGATTTGAAAGTTCCATTTTACATCTCCCACGCTGTGAATACTTTGCCTGTTGTTGCGCCGTAAATACTTAGTGCAGTTGTTTCACAGACTTGGGTTGAACGAATAATACCATTTGGTTGGATAGGGAATGAACCAGCAGTATTAGGTGCAGCAGTTCCTACAAAACTTCCCCACATAATCTCGCTAGAGATATTCTGTAAAAAGTAGGCTTTGCGAGTTGATAAAGCAGCCATAGCAACTTGGGCTGCTCCACCTGTTGTAATCGTGTTGCTTTTGTCAGTTGCCGACCCGTTAACTCCAGCATCAAGCGCCGCCTTTATCGCTAACAGTGTTTCGTTAATTACACTACTCATAAATATCCCCTTGAAATGAAAAAACCACCAAAAGACGGCGTTAAAAACACTTAGTTAACTGGCAATACTGACATTTAATTCATCAACCGTGCCGACAAACAGCTCAAGTAATCCGCCACCGCCGCCGATACAAAACCTGCTACTGTCGTTAGTAAGAGAGGTAGAGCCTATTGCATAACTTGAGCTTGCTTCAATATCATCAATAAACAGCTTAACAACTCCGCCTAGCCTTTCCGCCTTAAACGTATGTGCTGTGTTTAAGGTTATGTCATCTTGATGTACGATGTAATGTGTTGACCCAACTTCATCTCTAGTCATAAAGATTAATTTTTTATGCCCCAAACCACCAGCAGCAGCACCAACTAAAATGCCAAGATGACTAGTGCCTGTACCGTTTGTATACCCACAAACAGCAGGGTTTTGAAAACCTGACGGCCAGCTTGAGATAGAAAAAGACCCTGTAATTGTAAAATCTTTAGCTAAAAACGATGGAAGTGTGTCCGCGTAGATGTAACCATTTCCATCAAAAACACCCAACCCGTTGAACTGAATTGGTGTTCCAACTGTCGTAATAGTGTGATTAAAGCTGCTGCTATCAACAAAGACGTTTGAGTTATTTGCCCCACTAAAGGTTAACAGTAAGTTAGAAGGCGATCCAAAAGCAAACGAATTAATTAACATCATGCTCGTGTACCGATCAGTGTAATTTTCAAACCTTTAGCTGTACCATCGCCCACTTGGTCAATATCTATTGTGATTTCAGCGTCATCTGCTAATGCTGTATCGCTAATAACTGGTGCTGTAGCTGCCGTAGTAGATGTTTTCTCTGTGTTATCAATTGTGAGTTTAGTGCTTAAAATCGTTGTGCCGCTATCGTTAATATCAACAGTAAAAATAGATCCGCTTGCTTGTGCTGTTGTTAGCGAAGCCCGTACCGCTGTCAATGTAAAAGCGTAAGGCATACGAAAGGTTATTTTTGATGTGCCTGCTGTTAATGCTGTTGTTTCGTCACTTGCAGCACAAACAAGATACTCTGCTTTTGCCTGTGCAATTGTTCCGTAGGTGCTTGCTGCCGTTGATGACGTTAAAAAGTCGCTAGCGATAAACGTCTTTAACGCACTCAAAAGAGTCTTAACATTAGCTCCTGACTGCACCAATTCAACATATTCCGAGCCACTTAGAGTGCCATTAGCACCCAAGTCGC